>NC_019567.1:3681779-3988594 GCF_000317895.1 Bdellovibrio bacteriovorus str. Tiberius | reverse complement strand
GTGATTCCCCTCAAGCGCTGGGTCCTCTTAACAAGGGGAGCTGAAGTTTTCAACAGTTGACCTTCATGTCGCAATGTGCTTTATTAATGCCCCACGTATCTAGTTGGAACCAACTTTGTGGAATACATATATAGGTGTCTTTGACGTCATTTAGCGTCGTAAAAAAACCCTGGGGAGATAGTTATGAAACGTACATACCAACCATCAAATAAACGTCGTAAAACCACACACGGTTTCCGCGCTCGTATGGCTACTAAAGCTGGTCAAGATGTTCTAAATCGTCGTCGCGCTAAAGGTAGAAAGCGTCTGACGGTTTCTACTGGTGGAAAATAATTCCGCACAAGTAATTAAGAGAAGCTCTGAATTTCTCTCTCTAAAACAATCGGGTAAAAGACACTGGCCTACAAAGTGGTTGCTTCTGAATTATCAGAGAAACCAGGTAGGTCAGTTGCGTTTTGGCGTAACCGCTAGTCGCAAGACTGGATCGGCCGTCGTGCGCAATAAACTCAAGCGTTGGACCAGAGAGTATTTCCGCAGCTTCCTTGTGGCGGGACAAATCCTTGAAGCCGACATCAATCTTATATTTAAACCTATGGAAGCAAACTTTTACAAAGGTCTCAGTCATGAGGAATTTGTCAAAGCTATGGACCGTGGTTTGGAAACTCTACGAAAACACCTTTAAGTACATCTTATGGTTGTTTATTGGAGCTTACCGGACCATCGGCACCACTCACTTAGGTGGATCCTGTCGATTCGAGCCCAGTTGTTCTGCTTATGCACTCGAAGCCATTAAGACTCATCATACACACAAAGCTCTTTGGTTAATCACCAAAAGGGTTTGCAAGTGCCGACCGGGAGGACCTTATGGTTATGATCCGGTTCCTCTTGCAAAGGGAGTAATCAATGCAACAAAAGAATAACACGCCGTCATTCTTTGATCCCAAAACACTTATCGCCGTGGCCGCCGTAGCTATCGTTTATTACGGATGGAACACTTACCTCGGCAAAAAATATCCAGACTATAATAAGCCTAAGACTCAAACCGAACAGGCTAAAAATTCAGCGACCGCTGCGACCACTTCTGAAACTCCTGCTGCCACAGCAAACACTGTCGATACAAAATCTGAAATCATGGAAACGCCAACAACGGCGAAAGAATTCCATTTCGAAAACGACAAAGTTTCCTTTGTTATGACCAGCTTTGGTATGGGTTTGAAGGGTTACACCATCAACAACTACCAGGATAAAGAAAAGAACAACATCAAGCTGGGTGTTTCCAATGTTGATGGTCTGTTTGAAATGCGCTGGGCAGGGGATTCAAAACCCCTGACGTTTGATGTGGCGGAACAGGCTCCAGGTCACTACGTGGGTACGGCTCATGTGGGTGAAACCGTGATTAAGCGTGAATTGAAGTTCAACACTGAAACTTCCTCTTTCACCAACACGATTTCCGTTTCTAATCCGACTGAAGACTTTAAAAAAGGCTTCTCTTTGTTGATCCCGGAATCCATCCACACGCACGCATCCACTTCCTTCCTGTTCCCTTCCTATGAGCACCAGGATTTCTTTGTCACTCATAACGGTGGTAAACACGACACGGTGAATTTCAGCGGCGCTAAAGAAGACGTGGTGAAAGACTTCCCGGCAACTTCCCTGGTTTCTGTTAGTTCCCAGTACTTTGCCGCGGCTATTTTGGACAAGTCTGAAATCATGCCGGAAGTGAAACTGAACGCTCAGATCAATGCAAAAACAGCGATGGCTGAACTGGTTTACAAACCTGCCTCTGTAAAGTCTGAAATGACTTTCTCTGAAGTTTTCTATGCCGGCCCTAAATCCATCGATGCTTTGAAAGCAGTGGATCCAGAGATGGCAAGCCTGATTGATTTTGGTTTCTTCGGCTTTATCGCTCGTCCGCTTCTTTATGTGATGAAAGCGGCTCACTCGGTTGTTGGCAACTGGGGTTTTGCGATCATCATTCTGACCTTGCTGGTTCGCTTGTGCGTATTGCCGTTCAATATCATGTCTTTCAAATCCATGAAGGCGATGCAAAAGGTTCAGCCGATCATTCAAAACTTGCGTGAAAAATACAAAGAAGATCCAATGCGTTTGAACCAGGAAATGATGGCCGTGATGAAACAAAACGGCGCAAATCCTCTGGGTGGCTGTCTGCCGATGCTGCTTCAGATTCCGGTGTTCTTCGCTCTGTACCGCGTGATTGGTTCTTCCATCGAACTTTATAATTCTCCGTTCATCTTCTGGATCACGGATTTGAGCTCTCACGATAAGTTCTATGTGTTGCCGGTTTCCATGGCGGTCTTCATGTTCATCCAGCAGAAGATCACTCCAAGCACGATGGATCCGACTCAGGCGAAAATCATGGCGTTCCTGCCAGTGGTGTTCTCTTTGTTCATGTTGCAGCTTCCAGCCGGTCTGACTCTTTACATGGTTGTCAGCACCCTGTTTGGTATCATCCAGCAATGGCTGATCATGAGAGAGCCAAAGACCAAAGCGGTAACTGCTTAGTCCTTGGGTGAAAGTTTTAGAATTATTTTTTATTTATAAATAGGAGGCATAATGGGTTTTTTTAGTAAGCTTTTCGGGGGGAAAAGCAAAGGTGCTAACAACGAAGTGGAAGCCCTTGTTGAAAAAACTTTGGAAGGGATCATCGAGAAAGCTCAGTTTGAACTGTCTTTTGAGATCGTGACCGAGAAAGAAGAAGACGGCTCCGTAACTTTGGCTGTTCAGTTCTCTGGCGCTGATGAAGAGATTCTGAAAGACAAAAAAGGACAGATGCTGGATGCATTCCAGTTGTTCCTGAAACGCGTGATCCAGCACAACTTCCCTGACGATAAGACAAATATCACAGTGGACTGCGGTGGATACCGTGATGAATCCGCAAATGCGCTGATCGAGCGCGCGGAAAATCTGAAAGCAATCTGCATCGAGCAGGGGAAGTCTGTTTATTACAGAGCTCTTCCGCCGAAAGATCGCAAAGTTGTTCACCAGTACCTGGCAAAGGATCCGCGCGTAAAAAGCCGCTCTTTGGGTGATGGTCTGTACAAAAAAATCAAAATTTATCCAGCTAAAGGCGGCAATCCAAACGCTGCTGGTAACGAGGAAGTGGCTCACGATTAGTGAGCCCTAAAGTGGGGCCTATGATCCGCCAAGATCGTGATAAGGATACAATCTGTGCGATCTCCACTCCTCACGGAGTGGGCGGAATCTCTGTTATCAGAATCAGTGGCCCCCAGACTTTAAATATCGTCTCTAAAATCTGCCAGTTTTTGCCGGCACATCCTGAGTCTCACAAAGTCTATTTCGGGAATCTGAAAAACTCCCAATCAGGCGATGAGATTGATGAGGTTCTGGCAACCTACTTCAAAGAAGGCCGCTCTTTCACCGGTGAAGAGGTTATTGAAATCTCCTGCCATGGAAGCCCGCTGATCTGCCAAACAATCTTGAATCAATTGATCAATCTGGGTGCTCGTCCGGCGGATCGCGGGGAATTCACTTTCCGTGCGTTCATGAACGGAAAGCTGGATCTGGTTCAGGCGGAATCCGTTCTTTCTTTGATCGAATCCCAAAGTCAGCAGGCCGCGAAACTGGCTCTGCGCCAGCTTAAAGGGACCCTTTCCCAAAAGCTTGAAGAAATCGAAGACGACATGACCTGGATTCTGGCGCACGCCGAAGCCAGTATTGATTTTTCCACCGAAGGCATTGAAGTCATCGAAGAAAATATCATTCAGGTTCGTTTAAAAAAAATCGAAGCGGGTCTGAAAGAGCTGGTGGCCACTTTTAAAGTGGGACGTCTGCTGAAAGATGGTTTCCGCATTGTTCTGACGGGCCTTCCGAATGTGGGGAAATCAAGTTTGCTGAACTTGTTCCTGGAAGATGAACGTGCCATTGTGACGGACATCCCAGGCACCACACGTGATGTGATTCACGGGGATACGACTTTCGAGGGTGTGAAATTCACTTTCGTGGATACCGCCGGTCTTCGTGATGAAGCCACCGATTTGGTGGAGCGGATCGGTATTCAGAAAAGTTATGAAGCTCAGAATGAATCCGATGTGGTGTTCTTTGTTTACGACATCGAAAAGGGCCTGGGGGCTGAGGAACTTCAGATTCTGGAGTCCTTGGATCCGGCGAAAACCTATATTCTGGCCAATAAAACCGACAAAATTGGGGGGTCTAAACCCCTGGAAACTGTCGAAAAAACAATTAAAAACAGTAAATTTTTCCAAAAACTTACAGACCCCGCGGCTTTCTTCACAAGAAGGGTGTTCTTTGTCAGCGCTCTTGATAAAAAGGTGCGTTCCGAGGTGCTTAAGGACCTGGTGAAAGAGTTCGCCGATTTGCAGGTGGAAAACACAGTGTTGATTTCCAATGCCCGTCATTTTGAGAATCTTTCCCGCGCCCTTGAAAACACCCAACGTTCACAATCAGTCGTGGCGCAAGGGTTAGGTGCTGAGTTTTTGGCTCTTGAGTTTAAAGAAGCTCTCATTGCGATTCACGAAACTTTAGGGAAGCGGTTTGATGATCAGATCATGGACCGGGTCTTTAAAGAGTTTTGTATCGGGAAATAATTATGGCTAACAAAAAATATGATGTGATTGTTGTCGGTGCCGGCCACGCGGGTATTGAGGCGTGTCTGTCTTCCGCACGTTTGGGTTTGAACACTCTGATGGTCACCACCAACACGGATCGTATCGGTTATATGAGTTGCAACCCGTCCATCGGGGGCCTTGCCAAGGGACACATGGTTCGAGAGATCGATGTGCTGGGCGGTCAGATGGGTGTTGCAGCTGATGAAACCTGCATCCAGTACAAACGCTTGAATGCCTCGAAAGGTCCCGCAGTTCGCGGCACCCGTGTTCAGAACGACAAGCATTTGTATTCTCAGTTCCAAAAAGATGCTTTGTACAACCAGCCAAACCTTGAGGTTCTTCAAAGTGAAGTAAAACGCCTGATTCTGGAAAAGGATCTGTGTGTGGGCGTGGTTCTGCAGGATGGTTCTGAAATTTTCGCCAAAGCGACCATCATCACCACCGGCACGTTCATGAACGGGGTCATGCATATCGGTCTTCGCCAGGAAGCCGGCGGTCGTGTAGGGGATCATCCTTCCATCGGTCTGTCTGATCAGTTGGCGCAATTTGGTTTTGAAGTAAAAAGACTTAAAACCGGAACTCCGGCACGTTTGCTGAAAGATTCCATCGACTGGTCTAAAACGGTCCCACAAGCCGGGGATGAAAAGGTTTATCCTTTCAGCTTCCGCTCTTCCGATAAATTGAAACTTCCCCAGGTGCTTTGTTACCTGACCCGCACCACTGAAGAAACCCATGATATCATCCGTGGGAATCTGGATAAATCCCCTATGTACTGCGGGATTATTGAAGGTGTGGGCCCTCGTTATTGCCCTTCGATTGAAGACAAGATCACTCGTTTTGCCGAAAGAACCAGTCACCAGACATTCCTGGAGCCGGAAGGTCTTTCCACAGATTTGATTTATCTGCAGGGTATTTCCACCAGTCTTCCTGAAGAAGTTCAGGATCGTTTTTTAAAAACCATTCCGGGTCTTGAGAACGTGAAAGTTGCAAGATACGGCTATGCGGTTGAGTACGACTATATTGAGCCGACTCAGATCTGGCATCGCCTGGAAACCAGAACAATTCGTCAGTTGTTCCTGGCAGGTCAAATCAACGGAACTTCCGGTTATGAGGAAGCAGCCGCTCAGGGTCTGATTGCCGGAATCAATGCGGCTCACAGTATTTTGGGTCGTGAGGAATTCATATTGGGTCGCGATCAAGCCTATATGGGTGTGATGATCGACGATCTTGTGACGAAAGGTACGCGCGAACCGTATCGCATGTTCACTTCGCGCGCAGAACACCGTTTGGTTTTGCGAGAAGACAATACTATCGACAGGTTGAGTGACCTGGGTCGCAAACTGGGTCTTGTTTCTGCAGAGTCTTTTGAGCTTTTGACGAATCTGCGTGAGCGCCGTCAGGTTTTGCATGATCGTTTGAAGAATACCGTGCTTTATCCGACCAAAGATATCCAGGCTATTTTGGCGACAATTCCGACTCCAGCTATGTCGAAGTCTTTAACTTTCGAAGAGTTGCTGCGTCGTCCTGAACTTACGAGTTCACACTTGGAACTTCTGAATTTCGAGCTGGATCCGGATCCAAATGTAGTTGAGCCGGTTGAAATTGAAGTGAAGTACTCGGGTTACGTAAAACGCCAGATGGACCTCATCGTTCAGTCAAAAAGACTGGAAGAAATGCTACTTCCAGACGACTTGGCGTACGGTGAAATCCGCGGTCTTTCCAATGAAGAGAAGGATAAGCTGCTACGCGTCAAGCCCCGTACCTTAGGTCAAGCTCAAAGGATAAGTGGTGTTAATCCATCCGCTATTCAGGCTATAATGATCCATCTAAAAGGTCATAAAAAGATCAAGGAGATGGGGCTTGAAGGACAATCAGGAACAGGCAGCACCGATAGTATACTGGCGCATTGATGAGTGGTTCCCTGATCTAAGTCCAGATCTCAGGACTCGACTTAAGACCTATCACGAAGAGCTTCTAAAGTTTAACCGCACTCTGAATCTTATTTCAGCCAAAACGGTTTTTGTGGCCGACGCTCTTCATTTTGCTGATTCTATTCTGGCCTCTCAGGCCATCATGAAATCCAATCCAAACCTAGATAGAATCTATGACCTGGGGTCCGGCAACGGCTTCCCGGGTCTGGTGTTCGCTCTTTTGTACCCGAAGGTGCAAGTGGTCCTGGTAGAGTTCGATCAGAAGAAGTGCGAGTTCCTGACCCACGTCGCGGGTGTTTTAAAGCTCGCAAATGTGACGGTCGAGAACAAAACCATTGAATCTTTCCCGGACGGATCCATGAACTATGTGATGGCTCGGGGCCTGGCGAATATTTCCAAGTCTATTATGATAACCCGGAAAGTGGTCCCTAAGGGTGGCGTTTTCTATCACCTGAAGAGCGAAGAGTGGGGGATTGAAGTGGGAGATATCCCGACCCAGCTTTGTTCCGTATGGACGCCCTCCCTTGTGGGGGAATACAAGCTTCCGATCGGGGCTATTAAGTTTTCAGTGGTGAAAACAGACAAAATCGCGTGATGTTCCACGTGGAACATTCAAAAAGACACTAATGATGACCCCCGGCCGCTGGTTCGGGGGTTTTTTCTTCCCCAAGGCCGACTTCTTTCATTCTTTCTTTCACATCCCAGCTTTTTTTGGCGTTTCTAAAGCGCTGCTCGGTCTGATAGGACGCCCACTCTTGCGGGTCGGGCCAAGTCTCGCCCTTTTTAAAGGCTTTATTATAAGAGCGTATGGATTCTTTGCGGCGGGCCTCGATTTTTAGTTCGAGATACTGCTTTTCCTGCTCCAGGCGGACGATCTTTTCTTTTGATTCACGCACGCGCTTTTGGGCGTACTTAATTTGACCTGTTTGTGGAATTACCTCAGCCAGTTCTTTCTCGAAACCCTCAAGACCTTTCTTTTCGGATTCAAGGGCAGCGGATGTGGCGCCAAGCTGTGATTTGTAGTCGGTGTATATAGGATCCTTCAGCTCCGGATGTGGATCGGGCTTATTACAGGCTAAGAGGCACAAACTGAGGATGCACAGGGTGATTAATCTCATAAATACACTTGTTCCACGTGGAACATCGGCAAAAACAGCGAAAAACATAAGGTGTGGCGCGAAAAACTAGTCTTTATTCTTGAATGTTCACGCAAAAAGGAGGACTTTTTTATCTCAAGGAGGAAAAATGGCAAAAACAATCTGCATAGCGAATCAAAAGGGTGGTGTTGGTAAGACAACGACGTCTGTGAACCTCTCCTCCGCCTTGGCGTCTCTTGGAAAAAGAGTTCTTTTGATCGACATGGACCCTCAGGGGAATGCCTCCAGCGGTTTGGGTATCAAAAGATACGATAGCCAGGATGCGAATAGCTACCATGTGCTTATCGGCGAGAAAACTCTGACCGAGGCTACTCAAAAAACCTCCAATCCAAACCTTCAAGTATCCACAGCTAATCCTGACCTAGTGGGTGCGGAGATTGAATTGGTTGATATGCCGCAGCGTGAATACCGTCTTAAGCAGGCGATTGCCACTGTGGCTGATCAATATGACTTCGTGATCATTGATTGCCCTCCATCTTTGGGTCTTTTGACTTTGAATTCCCTGAATGCGGCGGACAGTTTCCTGGTGCCTCTTCAGTGTGAGTACTATGCACTTGAAGGGCTTAGTCAGCTTTTGAATACGGCAGGACTAATCAAAAAGAATTTGAATCCTCAACTGCATATCGAAGGCATCGTTCTGACGATGTTTGATATCCGGAATAATCTAAGTCACCAAGTTGTGACCGAGATTAAGAACCACTTTGGCGAGAAAGTATTCAACGCCATCATTCCAAGAAATGTACGCCTCAGCGAGGCACCAAGCCATGGTCAATCCATCTTCGAATACGACAGCAAATCCATCGGCGCAGTGAGATACCTTGAGCTAGCACGTGAAGTGATCGTGCGCTCAGAAGTGAAAGTGACGCCAGAGATGGCTCCACAGACAGAACAGATGGCATAAGAAGGGGAATTTAAATGTCTGATATTGCTGTAGAATCCTCAAACAAGAAAAAAGGTCTTGGCCGCGGCTTAGGCTCTTTGTTGGGTGGCCCTGCTCCGGAACAAACTCCGGCAGCTCCGAAAGCTGCTGCTGCCACATCTATTAATAATACTGTAGCTTCAACTCCCGCTCCAGCGGCTGCTCCTCAAGTAGCGACACCCGTCGCCCCTCCCGTAGATCCTGAGAGCAAAATCTGGAAAGTGGGAATTGATAAGCTTTCACCTGGTCAATACCAGCCTCGTAGAACATTTGAGAAAGAACCGCTTCAGGAGCTTGCTCAGTCTATTAAAGAGAACGGTATTCTTCAGCCCATCGTGGCTCGTCGTACGGTATCCGGGAAACTGGAAATCGTGGCCGGTGAACGCCGCTGGCGTGCATCCCAACTGGCGGGACTGCATGAAGTTCCAGTTATCCTTAAGAATTACGATGACAAACAAGCGCTGGAACTGGCGATTGTTGAGAACATTCAGCGTGAAGATCTGAATCCGATCGAAGAAGCCGAAGGTTATGCGCGCCTGATTTCTGAGTTTAAGTTGTCTCAGCAGCAGGTGGCGGAAAAAGTCGGCCGTGACCGTGCGACCGTGGCGAATGCTGTTCGTCTATTGTCTTTGCCTGATTCTGTGAAAGAGATGATCTCTGGAAACGAACTTTCCGTGGGTCACGCCAAAGTCCTTCTTTCTTTGCAGGATCCAAAGAAGCAGCTGGAATTCGCGAAAAAAGTTGTGAACGAAAAAATCGCGGTTCGTAAGCTTGAAAAAATGGTGCAAGCCGTCGTGAAAGGTAACGATGAAGTTGAAGAGGCACCAACTTTTGATTCTAATGTTACTCAGCGTTTGATTTCTGGTTTGAGCGATGAGCTTCAGAAAATGCTGGGTACGAAAGTGAACATTGATTACGCCAATTCAAAAGGTAAAATCACCATTCATTTCTATTCCGATGATGAACTGACCAATATGGTAGATAGGCTTAAAGAAGGATGGCAGTAAACCTTTCCCCCGCACTCCAAGAAGATCTTTTAACTGGTCATGTGACGGCAATCCTTGACCAGGGGACCCATTTCGAAGGAAAGCTCAGCTTCGAGGGGACTGTTCAAATTGGCGGTGACTTTAAGGGGGAAATCTTTACCAAGGACACCATCGTTATTAACGAAGGGGCCTCTGTAACGGCCCAAATCGAAGCCGATACCATCGTTATTTCCGGCCGGGTTGAGGGAAATCTCTTTGCCCGTCGCAGGGTTATAATGCACCCTCCAGCCATCTTTAAAGGCACCGTAACATCCCCAAGTCTGCGCATCGATGAAGGGGTCGTTTTCGAGGGTGCGTCCTACATGCCTAAGTCTTAGGCAGCGAACATTATCATCTAGAAATACGCCTTGACCTGTTCAGGCCGCCAATGCTAATTCCGAAGGTCAAAAAATCAGTAGGGATTTCAACAAAATGGACATTTTTGCACAACTAGGTATCAATACCACGGCCGGCATTCAGTTTGTGTTCTTCGCAATCGCTTTGATCTTTTTAAGCAAAGTCGTTTTCGGTCCTTATGCTCACGCATTGGAAGAAAGAGAAAGAAGAACCAAGGGCGGCGAAGATCTTGCTCTTGAATATCAAAATAAATCCGTAGAGTTGCAGACCGAGTACGAGGTTAAAACCCGTGACTTGAACAGCCAGATGAAATCCATCATCGATGCGGCCAAATCTCAGGCGAACAAAGATTACGAATCTGCAGTTTCCAAAGCCCGCACAGAGGCGGACAAACTTGTTCAGGACAACAGAACTCAAATCACAACTGCGGTAGCAACTGCAGCGGGCGAATTGAAGTCCCAGACAAACTCTGTAGCAATGGCAATCACCAGCAAGCTTCTTGGTAAATAAGAGAGTAATGCATATGAAATTGATTTTGAATCTATTGGTACTTCTGGCTCCAGCAGCAGTATTTGCAGCAGGTGGCGGTCATCACGGTGACAATCATATCCCAACTTCCACAATCATGTTCCAGGCGATCAACCTGACGATCCTGTTTGCGGCGATCATCTATTTCACAAAAGATGCTATCGTTTCCTTCTTCGCAGGCCGCAAAGCGGCTTACCTGGAAGCAGCTCAAAAATCCGCTTTTGCGCGTGAACAGGCTGAAAAAGAATTCGTTGATATCAAAAACAAACTGGCAAATCTGGATCTGACTCGCGAAGAGAACCTGCGCAAAGCACAGACTCACGCTGAAGACCTGAAAAAACAGATCCTTGATGAAGCCAACGACGTTTCCAAGCGTATTAAAACTGATGCCGAACTGACAGCACGTCTTGAAGTTCAGCGCGCTCAAAAAGAGCTTCGCACCCAGCTTCTGCAGGATTCTGTTGAAGCCGCTCGCATCGTTTTGACGAAGGATCTTGGTTCTTCTGATCAACAAAAACTGCAAAAAGATTTCATCAACAACGTTGGAGTGTAAGCCGATGAGAGTCAGCGAGATTTCCAAAAGATACGCAAAAGCCCTTCTGGCTGTAGCAAAGCAAAAAGGCATCCACACTCAAGTGCACGCAGAACTGCAGGCACTGGTGAAGTCCTTCGCGGGCGATGTCTCTGTAAAAAACTATTTCGAAAATCCAATGATCGGTTCTGATCAGAAGATCACAGCGGTAAAAGCGTCTTTGTCCGGCAAAGGTGTTTCTGAAGAAGTGGTGAACACACTTGTTCTGCTGGCTGAAAAAAACCGCTTCGGTGTTCTTGAGCAAATTTCCTTCGCATACCGCGATCTTCTTGATTTGGAAGAGGGCGTGACTCGCGGAGTGGTTCGTTCTGCCCAGCCTCTGGCGGCAGATGCTCAAAAAGACATCGAGCAAAAAATCACTAAAGTATTGAATAAGAAAATCGTTCTGACTTACGAACAGGATCCAAAACTGCTTGGTGGCATCGTTGCCACTGTAGGCGGCTGGACATTCGATGACAGCATCGACACTCATCTTAAAAAATTAAATGAAGAACTAAACAGGAGAGCCAACTAACAATGGAAACACAAATCCGTGCTGACGAGATCAGTCGCGTTCTCAAAGAGCAAATCAATCAATACAACAAAAAGATTGAAGTAAGTGAAACAGGTAGCGTTCTTTCCGTAGGGGACGGGGTTGCTCGTATCTATGGTCTTGAAAACGCAATGGCTGGTGAACTTGTAGAGTTCCCAGGCGAAGTATACGGAATGGTTCTGAACCTTGAAGAAGGTTACGTTGGTGCCGTGTTGTTCGGTGAAGACCGTCACATCAAAGAAGGCGACGTAGTTAAAAGAACGAAAAAAATCGTTTCCGTACCTGTAGGTGAAGCTCTTCTTGGTCGCGTTGTAGACGCCCTTGGTAACCCGATCGACGGCCGTGGCGCTATCAACACGCCTCACTCCCGTATCGTTGAAACCAAAGCTCCTGGTATCGTTTACCGTCACCCGGTTGAAGAACCTCTTCAAACTGGTATCAAGGCGATCGACGCCCTTGTACCAATCGGCCGTGGTCAGCGTGAATTGATCATCGGTGACCGTCAAACTGGTAAAACAACTATCGCAGTAGACACTATCATCAACCAAAAAGGTTTGAATGTTCAGTGCTTCTACGTAGCTATCGGTCAAAAACAATCCACAGTAGCTCTAGTGGTTGAAAAACTGCGTGCGGCGGGTGCTCTTGAGTACACCACTATCATCGCGGCGAATGCCTCTGACCCAGCTCCACTTCAATACCTGGCTGCTTACTCCGGTACAGCTATGGCTGAATACTTCCGCGATACTGGCAGACATGCTCTTATCGTTTACGATGACTTGACGAAACAAGCTCAGGCTTACCGTCAATTGTCTTTGCTTCTTCGTCGTCCTCCGGGCCGTGAAGCTTACCCAGGTGACGTGTTCTATTGCCACAGCCGTTTGTTGGAACGTGCTTCCAAATTGTCTGCTGATAAAGGCGGCGGTTCTTTGACTGCATTGCCAATCATCGAGACTCAAGCGGGCGATATCTCTGCTTACATCCCTACCAACGTTATCTCCATCACTGATGGTCAGATCTTCCTTGAATCCGATCTGTTCTACAAAGGTGTGCGTCCAGCTATCTCTGTAGGTAAATCCGTTTCTCGCGTGGGTGGTGCGGCTCAGATTAAAGCGATGAAACAAGTTGCAGGTTCCCTGAAACTTGAGCTTGCTCAGTTCCGTTCCATGGAAGCATTCGCTGCGTTTGCATCCGATTTGGATAAAGCGTCCCAGCAACAGCTTGCTCGTGGTCGTCGTCTGATTGAAGTGTTGAAACAGCCTCAATACTCTCCGGTAAAAGTTGAAGAGCAAATCATCATGATCTTCGCTGCTGGTAACGCGTTCGTTGACCAATACCCAGAGACAGACGTTAAGAGATACGAAAAAGAAATGATCGAGTTCTTGAAAAACAAGCACTCTGAGATCATCAAAACTATCTCTGAGAAGAAAGCGATTGCTGACGATACTAAAAAAGCATTGTTGGCAGCTCTTGAAGAGTTCAAAGCAATCTTCCAACCTTCTAACAAGTAATTTGGTGCTTAAATGGCAAGCTTGAAGGATATCCGGGCTCAGATTGAGTCCACTAAAAACACCCAGCAGATCACGAAAGCTATGAAGCTCGTGTCTGCTGCAAAGTTGAGAAAGGCGCAGAATAACATCGTTAATATGCGTCCTTATGCTCTGGCTTTGCGTCAGGTGATTGCGGATATCGCTGTGACCAATAAGGTGTCGCATCCGTTGATGGAGAAGAAAGAACAAGTAAAGAATGTTTTGCTTGTTGTTATCACTTCTGATCGCGGTCTTTGCGGCGCTTTCAACAGCAATATCAACAAATTCGCTGAAGCTTATTATAACAACAACAAAGCTTCTCTAGAGAAGATCGACTTCCTGTTCGTGGGTCGTCGTGGTCATGACTACTTCGCAAGACGTGGTATCAAGCCGGTTGATTACATCACCAAGCTTGATAAGGACATTTCCTATGAGCTGGCTTCCAAAGTTGCGAACCGCGTGATGAATGATTACCTTGAAGGCGCTTACGATGAAGTTCGTATCGTGCACAACGAGTTCCAATCTGCCATCTCCCAGACAGTGACTGCTGAAACTCTTCTGCCAATCAACCTTGGTTTGACGACTTTCAAAACAGAAACTGAAGCTGCATCCAACTTTGCTGTCGATATGATCTTCGAACCGGCTCCAGAGCAAATCATCAAAGAATTGCTTGAGAAACACTTCGAACTTCAAGTTTACAGATGTATGTCCGAGTCTGTTGCGGGTGAACATGGTGCTCGTATGAGCGCGATGGAAAACGCGACAAACAACGCGAAAGAGATGATCAACAAACTCACTCTGACGTATAACAAATTGAGACAAGAAAAAATTACTACAGAATTGATTGAAATCGTATCTGGCGCTGAAGCGCTTAAAGGATAGGGAGCTGAATAATGGCATTCGGTAAAGTAAAACAGGTTATGGGTCCCGTAGTGGACGTAGAATTTGAAGGCGGGGAACTTCCTGCGATCAACTCTGCTCTGCGTGTATCAAACAAATTTATCTCTGACGTTGAATTCAACCTTGTTCTTGAAGTTGCTCAGCACTTGGGTGACGGTGTTGTAAGAACTATCTCTATGGACCAAACTGAAGGTTTGGTTCGTGGTGAAAAAGTTAAAGCGTTGGGCACTCAAATCACAGCGCCGGTAGGCCGTGAAGCTTTGGGCCGTATCATCAACGTAGTTGGTGAACCAATCGACGAAATGGGTCCAGTAAACGCAAAAGAACACTGGGGTATCCACAGAACAGCTCCAAAATTCGAAGACCAGGCTACATCTGCAGCAATGTTGATGACTGGTATCAAAGTCGTAGACTTGCTGGCACCTTACGCTAAGGGTGGTAAGATCGGTTTGTTCGGTGGTGCGGGCGTTGGTAAAACAGTACTTATCCAGGAACTTATCCGTAACATCGCGACTGAGCACGGTGGTTTCTCCGTATTCGCAGGCGTTGGTGAGCGTACTCGTGAAGGTAATGACTTGTGGCAAGAGATGAAGCAGTCTGGCGTATTGGCCAAGACTTCTTTGGTGTTCGGTCAGATGAACGAACCTCCTGGAGCTCGTGCGCGCGTTGCTTTGACTGGTCTGACTGTTGCTGAATACTTCCGTGACGTTGAAAACCAGGACGTATTGTTCTTCGTAGACAACATCTTCCGCTTCACTCAAGCGGGTGCCGAAGTTTCCGCACTATTGGGTCGTATCCCTTCTGCGGTTGGTTATCAGCCAACACTTGCAACAGAGATGGGTACTCTTCAAGAGCGTATCACTTCCACTAAAAAAGGTTCCATCACTTCCGTTCAAGCGGTTTACGTACCAGCGGATGACTACACGGATCCAGCTCCAGCAACCACGTTCACTCACTTGGATGCTACGACAAACTTGGATCGTGATATCGCGGCTATGGCGATCTTCCCTGCGGTTCACCCGTTGACTTCCACTTCTCGTTTGTTGGATCCAACTGTTATCGGTGAAGAGCACTACAAATGCGCTCGTGACGTTCAGGCGTTGTTGCAGCGTAACCGTGAGCTTCAGGACATCATCGCGATCCTGGGTATGGACGAGTTGTCTGAATCTGATAAATTGGTTGTTTCCCGTTCTCGTAAGATCCAGCGTTTCTTGTCTCAGCCGTTCTTCGTTGCTGAGCAGTTCACTGGCTTGCCAGGCAAGTACGTGGATATCAAAGACACTGTTAGAGGTTTCCGCGAGATCCTTGATGGTAAACACGATGCTCTTCCAGAGCAGGCGTTCTACCTTGTTGGTACTATCGAAGACGCTATCGAGAAAGCTAAGAAGCTGCAGGCTTAGTGCCTGCCTCTTCCTAAGGGGTGAATATGAAACTGACAATCGTGACACCGGAAAAGCGCATCCTTGTTGGCCAAGAGGTCGACGAGGTGACTGTTCCAGCATTCAAGGGAGAGTTGAACATTCTTCCTGGTCACGCTCCATTGATCACCACTCTGGAAACAGGCGTGATGAAATGGAAACTCAAAGGGAAAGAAAAGCAGGACTTGGCTGTTATCAGCTGGGGTTACTGCCAGGTTTCCCCTGAGGGCGTGAATATTCTTGCCAACATCGCGGACCTTCCTGAAGACATTGATCTTCAGGCGACAAAAGAGTTCCTGGCTCTTTCTGAAAAGAAGATCATGAACGAATTGATCACAGACGAGGACTGGGCAGAGTTCCAGCGCGACTGGGCTCACGCGAGAGCGAAAATCGAAGCGGCTGAACAACAGCCAGCTAAGAAGTAAGAAACTAAAACGGAGGCCACAAGCCTCCGTTTCTTTTTTCAGAATGTCATTTCTGAAGATCTAATCTTTCAAGGCAAACGAACCTTGAGAACTCTTTAAGATTTCATCCCGGTACTGGGCTATCTTTTTGCCGGCATCCCTGTGATTAAAGTAAAGCTGAATGACCTGGCGATAGCCACGCGACTTCGGGAACAGGCGAGGCGCCCCCAAGTTCACCACAATCAGCTTTTGGCGTTCCTGCGGGGAAAGACCACGCACCTGACGGGCGGTGCGAGGACCGGTGACGCCAACAAACAAAGCCGTGCATTGATTCTTACTCAACAATGCCGACAGATCCTTACCCAACGAGCTGTTTTCAAGCTTCAGACTTGGGATCTTTCTTTTTTCCGTGCCCACAAAGGACAGCAAGAAATCCTGAGACGGTGAGGCGGCACACACAGTTTCCAGCGACGCGGGCTTACGCGGGGTTTTTGCTGAGGGCAGCTGTCTTGGGATCAGGCTGGTTTTTAAGTTCTGGGATAAAACTTCGTCTTCGATCTCTGCGTATTGAGGCGACGTGAGGCTGTTGCCACTAAGCAGGGAGGGCAGCTTGGGGTCTCTGCGATAAACGTTTGCAAAGGCCTTTACGCGTAAAATACGGCGAAGTTTTTCATCCACGCTGGCGGATGGAAGGTCGCCGGATTTCAGGGCTGCCAAGACGTAATCAAAAGCCTTTCCCTGATCGGCAAAAGACCATGTCAGCATCACGATGTCGGACCCCGATTGCAGGGCGCGCAGGGCCGCGGCTTCCGGGCGCAGCACTTGCTTTGATCCTTGCATCTGCAAGTCATCGGTCATGACCAGGCCCTGGTACTTCAGTTCATCACGTAAAAGAGTTTTGGAAATCTTTGTGGAAAAACTTGCGGGCTCTAAATCTTCATCCAGACCCGGGTAAATCAGATGCGACATCATCACCGCAATATTGGCGCCGATTTTTGAATAACCTATGAAAGGAATCAAATCGCGCCTTTTCATTTCTTCCAAAGTCGCGCTGTTTTTTACGACTGTCAGATGCGGATCCTGATTCAGACTGCCGGTGCCCGGGAAGTGTTTCGCCGTGGGGATCACGCGCGCTTTAAGAAGACCTTTTGAATAGGCGACACCGATGTCGCGCACCAGCTCCGGATCCGAGCCAAAGGATCTGACACCAATGAAGCTTGTCGAATAGGGGTCCACCACATCCAGCACGGGCGCAAGATTCATGTTGAAGCCCACTTCACGCAGGAATAGTCCTGTTTGATAGCCCATCTCTTCCGCCAAAAGAGGGGACTGGGTCTGCCCCAGGGCCAATGCATTCGGCGGAGCGGGCGTGATCGGCAGGCGGGATACCGATCCACCTTCCTGATCGATGGCAATCAGTGGTGGAAGTTTAGAATGTTTGTAGCTTGCTTTATAAAGCGCCAGATTCAGCTCCCGAATCTGCGGGGCTGAAATCATATTGCGTTTAAATAGCAGGAATGATCCGGGTTTGTATTTCGCGATAAAGGATTCCAGATCCGGAGCGACGTTTTTATGGGGAAAGCCGACGATGAAAAGCTGTCCGACTTTTTCTTCAGGACTCATTTGTTTGATCTTGAAATCGATGACTTTTGACAGCTTGTCAGCCGAAGGACCAGAAGCTAGTACAAGGTGGGGAAAAACAAGAATCAGCAGACAAAAACTAAAATTCCTAAGGATTCCCCTGATATACTTGTTCATAAGATTCAGACTATCACTTGGCCCCTACGAGGCCAGACGAGATTTGAGAGACAGCATGAAATTGCACCAAAGTCTTAAATCAAAAGTATGTATTCTGCTGACCTTGATGGTGGGCTTTTCTGCCTATGCTCAAGATATCGAGCAGGAAGTGGAAGCTGCCGATGATGTCGAAATTCAACAGCAGCAACAAGCTCCGGCCGATTTCGATGATCTTTCCCCTGTGGAAACCACCGATGTGGATGAAGATTCTGATCCGTTCGCTGAAGAATCCACAACAACATCTGAAGAAACCTCCACCGCTGAAACCGAAGAGGCCGTTCCAGTTCCTGAAGAGCCGGCGGTGATTGAAGCTCCGGTGCAAAGATACGCCGAACCCACTCCAAGCCCGGCCCTGGAACATCTGCCGCTGGTGGAAGTGCAGATCCGTCAGGATAATCTGGCGGACTATAAAGTCCGACGCGAAACTCACGGAACCTATGTGTCGTTTGATTATGAGGCGATCGAATTTAAAAACTTCATTTCCACTTTGGACGGTCAATCCTACAAAGCCGTTTTTGGTTCGGACACGGTGAATCTGATTCAGCTGGGTTTGGACTATAAATACAATTTCATGCTGGGCTCTTTAGCCGCAGGCGCTTTATATGGCGTCGGTAAAGTGGACGGAAACAGTGACCGCAGTTTGGAAATCACCAAGTACGGAATTGGTTTCAAATTCACGGCAGACATGCTGATGAATGAACCGTACGTTGCGCCTTATGTGGGTATCAATGTTTGGCAGATGGGATTTTCTGAAAAAAGCGCGACGGATTCTTTCTCGGCCACGACTCAGATGGGTTACAACTACACCGTGGGAATGCTGATTCAACTGGATTGGATCGATTACGAAACGGCGAAGCAAAGCACGTTTAGTTGGGGACTTGAGAACACCTTTATTGATGTCTATGCGACTCAGTACGCGAAGACGGAAGCCCCTGATGATCCAGACACCACGACGGACTTCCTGTTCGGTGGTGGTCTTCGTTTAGAATTCTAATCAGGGTGCCAGACGGTCGGTGGTGGTTCCATCACCCAGCTGACCGGACCCATTCGCACCCCAACATTTGAAATTTCCCAGATCATTTAGCGCGCACGTGTGACCGCATCCGTTGTCGCCGCCTTCGCCCAGAGCGACGGCGGTTTGGCGACTGATAAGATTATTCACCTGCAGTGGGATGAACGTTGGATTGTAAGTGCCGTCACCCACCATGCCGCTGGAGTTTGATCCCCAGCAAGAAACCTGTCCGCTTTGATGAATGGCGCACGCCGTGCCGTTGCCATTGGAATCATTTCCGTAAGCGATCGCCAAGTCTTCGATATCCGTCAGACCAAATACATCCACGGGGCTGAGCGAATGAGTGACGGCGTTGTTGTTGTTTCCAAGAGTTCCATTGCTATTAATCCCCCAGCACTTCACGGTGCCGTTTTCCATCAGCGCACAGCTAAAACCACCGTTTAACCAGGATGCAGAGGCTGCCAGAATTTTTTTAACATTGGTCAGTCCGCTGACTTGCACCGGAATTGCTGAATCCATTCCGGTGCCATCGCCCAACTGTCCCCCGGCGTTGCCGCCCCAGCAGACCGCATTTTTGGATTCCAGCAGGGCGCAAGTGTGACCACGACCCGTGGAAATTTGCACTGCGCCCGTCAGGCCAGCGACTGTCACGGGTGTTGCGCTGGAATTCGTGCCGTTGCCAATATTTGCAGGGTGATATCCCCAGCATTTCACTGTTTTATCTGCGAGCAGGGCGCACGCGTAGCCATAATTTCCCCATCGTTCCCCCGAGGTGGAAACAGAGATCACGCCGGATTCCAATCCTTGCACCTGCAAGGGGATGTTGGAATCCAAGACCCCATTGCCCAGCTGACCGCTGGAATTGCTTCCCCAGCAACGAACGGCGCCTTGCGATGTCAGACCGCAGGCGAAATTATCGGTGACCGAAATGCTGTCGTAGTGAACACCGGGATCAAGAACGCTGACGGGAGCGGTGCTGTCGGTGTTGGTGCCATTTCCAAGTTCGCCCCAGACATTGCGGCCCCAGCACCAGACAGATCCATCCGCCTTAAGCTGGCACGTGTGGTTGGCGCCAGCGGAAAGCTTGGAAGCCAAAAAGTTATTGTGGGTATTGTCGTCGATACTTGCTAAGTCTTTTGAAAAGAGATCGGCATCAAGACTGCAGCCTGTACTAAGTATGGCAAAGGAAATTACCAGAAAAGATACGTACAGAAGTCGGTATTTCATATGAAAACTTATCGGAGTATTATGACGCCGTCTTAAGTAGTCTCACTTTGAAACACGGAAATCTTTAGATGAGACGAAGCAGGGTATCGATTTCTTCGTGAACCGCAGACCAGGTGATGGTGCTCATTTTGATGTTCAGGCGGTTGTCCGGAGTCAGTGAATACTTTTTGCTTTCACGGATCGCCAGCTGAATCACTTTTTCAGGGCTCAGTTTGGTTTTTTCGGTGAAGATCAAAGAGATGGATTTCAATCCGGCACTGATATCACGAACGCCCAGCTCTTTACACTGACGACGAATCAGCATAAGGCCCATCAAGTTCACGGTTTGTTCCGGGATCGGTCCAAACTGATCCCGCAGCTCTTCTTCGATGCGATCTAGTTCTTCGTTGGAAGTGATGTCGGCAAGCGCTTTGTAGTAACCCAGACGAATGCGGATGTCCTTGATGTAAGCATCCGGAATAAGCGCCGGAATTTTCAAATTCAGTTCCGGATCCAGATCCATGTCTTCAACCGATTCACCCTTGGCTTCTGCCAGGGCTTCATTCAGAAGATCCATGTACATCTCATAACCGACCGAGTTCACGTGACCGGATTGTTCTTCACCCAGGATGTTTCCGGAACCGCGAAGTTCCAGATCGTACTGGGCAATCTTGATGCCGCTGCCAAGGGCGGTGTTTTCCTGAATGATTTTCAGACGCTCTTGCTGCTCTTTATCGAGCTTGTGATTTCTTGGCATCATCAAATAGCAGTAAGCACGTGTCTTGGATCGGCCCACGCGTCCGCGCAGCTGATAAAGCTGGGAAAGACCAAACAAGTGCGCCGTATCGATGAACATGGTGTTTGCGCGCGGCACGTCCATGCCGGATTCCACAATCGCCGTACACACCAAAACATCAATTTCGTGATGGAAGAAAGCCAGCATCGCTTTTTCAAGCTCGTGTTCTTCCATCTGTCCGTGGGCCACACGAATGCGCGCTTCCGGTACGATCTGGCGAAGTTCATCCACCAGGCCATAGATGGATTCAATGCGGTTATGGATAAAATACACCTGACCACCGCGGGAAATTTCAGCCGTCACGGCTTTGCGGATGGTTTCGGCATCAAACTTTGTCACAAAGGTGCGGGTCGGCAGACGATCCACCGGCGCGGTGTTGATTAAACTTAAATCGCGAATCCCGACTAGCGCCATGTTCAGGGTGCGCGGAATCGGCGTTGCTGACAGTGTCAGGGTGTCGACGCTGGTTTTGATTTTTTTGATTTTCTCTTTATGTGTGACGCCGAACTTTTGTTCTTCGTCGATAATCAAAAGACCTAAATCCTTGTAAGCAATCGATGACCCCAGCAATTTGTGGGTGCCGACGATCAAATCAACTTTTCCGTCTTTCAAATCCTGCAAAGTCTTTTTCACTTCGGCGGGAGTCACGAAACGATTCAGCACGCGGATGTCCACGGGCCAGCCTTCGAAGCGTTTTTTGAAGGTTTCAAAGTGCTGGAAGGTCAACACAGTCGTCGGCGCCAGCACCGCCACTTGTTTGCGGGCTTGAATGGCAAAGAAGGCGGCCCTCATTGCGACTTCGGTTTTACCAAAGCCCACATCACCGCAAACCAGACGATCCATGGGCTTCGTGGATTTTAAATCTTTGCGGATGTCATTGATGGCGCGAAGCTGATCGTCGGTTTCCTCGTAAGGGAAGCCGTTATCAAACATCAGCACTTCATCTTCTTTGATCACAAAAGCCGGGCGGTGCATTTCTGCGCGCTTGGCATAAAGAGCCAGCAAGTCCGCGGCGATGTCGCGCACATGGGATTTGACCTTGGCTTTGGTTTTTTCCCAGGCTGTGCCGCCCAGTTTGTCCAGGATGCTGGTGCCAGCACCCGAGAACTTTTGCAGCTGACCTACGCGGTACACGGGCAGATAAAGTTTGTCTTTATCCTTATAGCCGACCTGAATGTATTCAGATTCGACGCCGCTGATATTCATGATCTTCAGGCCTTCGTACTGGCCGATCCCGTGCTTGGTGTGAACAACCAGATCACCCGGTTTCAAATCACCGAAGGAAAGACGCTTGGCCTGCTTTTGGAAATCCTGGGCGCCACTGGATTCTTTAGAGCGCTGTTTTTTACCATAGAAGTCCTCATCGCGCAGGAAGATGATCTTTTCTTCCTCCAGGCGCAGGCTCTCAGCCAGGTAACGGGGCACGATGTGAACGATGTTTTGTTCACGATCCTGTTCCTGCAGCCACGAATCCCAGCGGTATTCATCGCTGCTGGTGCGAACGGCTTTTAGCTCCAGCTTTTCAAACACCAAAGACAACCGGTCGATATGGGACTGATTTTTGGTGCTGACAAAGATGCGATAACCCTCATCACGCCAGCGATGAAGTTTGTTGGCCGCAGCCTGCAACCACGGTTCGGTGCCGACCGCGTTGGCTAATGCCAGGTTTGTAAAATCCTGAGTCATTGCCGTACGATACTCAACCCGGGAATCATCCGAGTTTTCTTCGTCGAAATATTCCAGGGAAGAAAAATACACCTGACGCGAGTTCAGCGGATAGGCCAAAGTTTCAAAGTTCACGTAGATGTCTTCAAGCTCAGGGCGGATCACGTGAGCGTCGCTGGTGCGGTGATCGGCTTTTAGTTCCCCCCACATTTCATCCGCACAGCGCGAGATCTCCACCGGATCCAGGAACCACAGATTCAAAGCGCCCGGGAAATGATCGGCCGGCGTGGCAAGTTCGCCATAGAAATAAGGAAGCAGGAATTCAATGCCCGGAAAGGCATTCTTTAGCACCAGAGATCGCAGGGTTTCTTCGGCTTCAGCCTTGTCCACCTTGCGGTCCTCAAGCGAGGCGCGCACCCGTTGCAAAAGTCTTTCATGGGTTTCGTCGCGATAAAGAACTTCGCGGGCCGGAGTCAGAACAAAGGATTGAATTTCGTCCGAGCTTCTTTGATCCGCCACACTGAAATGACGAAGGCTTTCCACCTGATCGCCGAACAGATCCATGCGCACGGGTTGATTTTCGGTGGGTGGATAGATGTCCACGATACCACCGCGAACCGCAAACTGACCCTTGTCTTCAACCATCGGAGCCGCGGTGTAACCTAAGGACGAGAAATAGTCCGAAAGGTTCTCGGGAAGCTCATCTCCGGCGCGAACGGTTTTGGAGTGATCCTTCAGGATCTTCATCGGAAGGGTTTTCTGCATCAGCGCGTCAACTGAGGATATGAAGATTTCTCCGGCTTTGGCGACTTGAGCTTTTGCCAGGAAGCGAACCCGGTCTGCGACGACTTGGGTGTTGGGATAGAGTCCGGAGTAGGGTGAAACATCGAAAGCGGGCAGAATATGACTATGACGACTCGGGTCGAAGAACTCCAGCAAGGCTTGCAAGGTCACCGCTTCACGATGACTGCCAGTCACAACAAGATGCGGCAAGCCGTTGATTTTTTTAGAGTAAGTCTGCGACAAAAAGTAAGCAAGTGCCAGCGGAGACGCCGCCCCGGTGACTTGAATCTTTCCGCGAGTTGTTTCAAAGGCTCTTTCCAGGATGGATTCGAGTCTTGTGTGAGTGCTTTCGGCTTTCATTTGGTGGGCTCATCTTGCCACGCTTATCGCCTTGTTTCCATTCATATTTCTTGGTTTTCACTGACGACACATATATAACTAATTGAAATCCAAATAATAACGACAACTTTGGAGGGACTAGTGCCACTCGGTGGAGTCATATTCATCGTCATTTTCATTGCTCTTTTTGGAGCCTTTTTAGTTTGGCTTGCTGCCAATATTACTGGGACAAAACCGGTATACAACCCTGTGAAGTACGAGCCTTACGAGTGCGGTATTCCTGGTATTGAGAAAAAGGAGACAAAGATTTCTGTTAAGTACTATCTGACAGCGATCCTGTTCATCCTTTTCGATATCGAGATTATCTTCATGTACCCTTGGGCGATTTCATTCCGTGAGTTCATCGCGACAGGCGGAGGCACATTTGTCTTCGTTTCCATGATGATCTTCATCGCGATCTTCATCTTCGGGCTGTTCTGGGAAGTTAAATCTAAAGCTTTGGAATGGGACTAAGCGATGGGAATGGGTAAAGATATTTTCGAAATAACCGTCAACGGTTTAAAACTGGTCGTCATCTTCCTGATGATGGTTCAGGCAGTGCCTATTTTGGTATGGCTTGAGCGCCGTGGTTCCGCCTTCATTCAGGATCGTCTGGGTCCGAACCGCGTGGGTCCTCTGGGTCTCGTGCAGCTTCTTGCCGATGCGGTGAAGTTCCTGAACAAGGAAAACTTCATGCCGCAAACGGCGAAGCCGTTCCTGTACTATGCGGCTCCGATCTTCGCGTTGATTCCGGGTGCAGTGGCTTTCTCTGCGATTCCGCTTTCTTCTCCGATTCAGGTAGGCACCTTTGAAATGTTCGGCTCCACTTGGGGTCCTTACACTTTCCTGGTTCAGGGCTATGATATCGGCGTGGGCATCGTGTTCATCCTGGGCGTCAGCTCATTGGCTGCTTACACATTGCTGATGGCGGGCTGGGGTTCCGGCAACAAGTACACCCTGATGGGTGCGCTTCGTGCTTCCGCACAAACGATTTCCTACGAACTGGCATTGGGTCTTTCCATTGTGGGTGTGATCATGCTTTATGGCACGTTCAACCTGACGGAAATGACACTGGCTCAGCAGGGTCCTTTGGCGTTCTCTTTCCTGGGTCACACAATCACCGCAAACTGGCTGCCAAACTGGGGTATTTTCTATCAACCAGTGGGGGCTTTGTTGTTCTTCTCGGCCGCGTTTGCGGAATCCAACCGTCTGCCATTTGACTTGGCGGAAGGTGAATCCGAGCTGGTGGGTGGTTTCCACACTGAGTACGGCGGTTTCAAATTCAACATGTTCTTCATCGGGGAATACGGTCACATGATGATCGCTTCCGGTCTGATGGTGCTGTTCTTCTTCGGTGGTTACACGATTCCTTACGTGTCTGTGGCTGAACTGAATGAATGGGCGGCGGGTGTTGCTTCCACAGCCGGCACGGCAAGTGCTTTGGTCGCGTTGATCCATTTCCTGGTGTTCAACATCAAGTTTGGTTTCTTCATGTGGGTCTTCATCTGGGTACGTTGGACTTTGCCTCGTTTCCGTTACGATCAGCTGATGGATCTGGGCTGGAAGACGATGCTTCCTTGGGCTTTGGCAAACACCATTATCACAGCCTTTGTGATCTACATCGCATCTTTGTAAGGAGTTAAAATGACAGCAGATGCATTTCTTTTCTGGTTTTTAGCGTTTGTCACTCTGGCTTCCGGCCTTAGTGTCATTTTGATGTCCAATCCGATCTATTCCGCTTTGTGCCTGGCGATGACCATGGTGGGAATCTCCGCCTTGTTCGTGACTCTGAATGCCTACTTTATCGCGGGCGTTCAGCTGATTGTTTACGCCGGTGCGGTCATGGTTTTGTTCACGATGGTGATCATGCTCTTCGACTTGAAAAAAGACGTTCAGGCCTTCACTCGTGGCAAGTTCACGGGTGTGGTTAAAATCGCCTCTGTCGGCCTGTTTGCAGGCTTGGTCGTGGGTGCTATCGCCATGTCGGTGAATCTGATGGGTGAAAAAACCACAGACAATCCGGTGCTGGTGGGTACAGGCATGGAATCAACCAAAGCTTTGGGACAGATCTTGTTCACCAAATACATCTTCGGATTTGAGGCTTTGGGCGTTCTTCTTCTGGTAATTGCAGTGGGTGCCGTTGCTTTGGCGCGCAGTAAAGGTGGAACACATGAACACTGAGTTCATCAATAATATCGGCCTGACTCATTACTTGGTTCTGGCTGCACTTTTGTTTGTTATGGGTATGGCGGGCGTTCTTCTTCGCCGTAACGTGATCGTTCTTTTGATGTCCATCGAGTTGATGCTGAACTCTGTGAATCTGACTTTCGTGGCTTTCAGTAAATACCTGGGCCTGCTGGATGGTCACATCATGGTGTTCTTCGTTATGACTATCGCGGCTGCGGAAGCGGCAGTGGGTCTGGCGCTGGCAGTATCCATCTTTAAACGATTCAACGAAGTGAACATCCGCTTCTTTGAGCATTTGAAAGGATAGGGGATAAGCTGTGAATCATTCTCTATTAATGGCAGTCCTGATTCTGGCTCCTTTTGTTGGTTTCCTGATCAACGGTGTCAGATATAAAAAACACTCTGGAAATGTGGCTGGCTCCATCGCAACGGTTGCGGTGGCGATCTCTTTCATCTCCGCGATCCTTTTGGTTGTGGACCTGGTTTCCATGCCCGCTGAAGCCCGCCGTATCGCGGTGAGCTTCTTCGAATGGATGGCGATTGATAAATTCAAGGTCAACGCCGGTTTCGTAGTCGATCAAATCAGCGCCATCATGATCCTGGTGATCACGGGTGTTGGTACTTTGATCCACTTGTTCTCTATCGGTTACATGCACCACGATAAAGGTGTGGCGAAATACTTCGCTTACCTGAACCTGTTCATCTTCAACATGTTGTTGCTTGTATTGGGTGACAGCTTGCTGGTGATGTTCGTGGGTTGGGAAGGTGTCGGTCTTTGCTCTTACCTGTTGATCGGTTTCTGGTTCACTGACAAAGAAAAAGCGGCGGCAGGTATGAAAGCCTTCATCACCAATCGTATTGGTGACGCGGCCTTCTTGCTGGGTATGTTCGTTTTGTTCATCACCTTCGGCACTTTGAACTTCTCTGAACTGAATGCACTGGCTCCAACAGTGGCTGAATCCTCCTGGTTGGGGGCTTTGACTCTGGGTACGATGTTCCTGTTCATCGGGGCGACTGGTAAATCCGCACAGATTCCTTTGTACGTTTGGCTTCCAGACGCGATGGCCGGTCCAACACCGGTTTCCGCCCTGATCCACGCGGCGACAATGGTGACTGCCGGTGTGTACATGATCGTTCGTCTGAATCCTTTGTTCATCATGGCTCCGAACACAATGATGGTTATTGCGATCATCGGTGCGGCGACCGCGGTGTTTGCAGCGACTATCGGTATCACTCAAAACGACATCAAAAAAGTTCTGGCATATTCGACGGTATCTCAGCTGGGTTATATGTTCCTGGCAGCCGGTGTGGGTGCGTTTGGCGCAGCGATGTTCCACTTGATGACTCACGCGTTCTTCAAAGCCCTGATGTTCCTGGGCTCTGGTTCTGTGATTCACGGAATGCACGAAGAACAGGACATCCGCAAAATGGGTGGTCTTAAAAAGTACATGCCAATCACGCACATCACTTTCCTGATGGGCTGGCTGGCGATCATCGGAACTCCGCTGTTCTCCGGTTTCTTCTCCAAGGATGAAATTCTGGCTTACGCATTCCATTCTCCACTGGGTTCTCCGATCCTTTGGGCGGCGGGTGTGCTGGGCGCGACTTTGACGGCGTTCTATATGACTCGTTTGATGGCGCTGACCTTCTGGGGTAAAAGCCGTGTTTCTGACGATGTTCATCCGCACGAATCTTCCGCGATCATGACGATTCCACTGATCATCCTGGCGATCCTTTCCGTGTTCGCGGGCTGGATTGGCGTTCCTCATGTTATCGGTGAACACCTGGGTCACATGCCGAACTTCTGGGAGCACTGGTTGCACCCGTTGATTTCTCCGATCCCGGGCTGGACAGCAATTGATCACACAACTGAATGGGTTCTGATGGGCTGTTCAGTGGGTCTGGCGACTGTTTCTGCGATTGTGGCTTATCAGTTCTATGTGAAGTCTCCAGAGACTCCGAAGAAAATCGCTGAAAGCATTAAGCCGGTTTACAACACGGTTTACAACAAGTACTTCGTGGACGAAGCCTACTTTGGTTTCATCATCAATCCGCTGGTTTCTTTGAGTAAAAACACCTGGTACTACATCGACGTGAATTTCATCGACAAGATGACGTTCTGGGCTGGTGATCTTGTGCGTGGCATGGGTTCCTTCGCCCGCTCGGTTCAGACCGGAAATATGCAACAATACGCGATGTACATTGGCATCGGCGTGGTTGTGGCCCTTTCATTTGTGATCATGAGGTAATGTATGATCCTGAGTAGCATTGTTTTCCTACCTCTTTTATTCGCGCTGTTAGTTGCGATCTGGCCTAAGGCGAACACCGTTCGCCACCTGGCTTTGGGTCTTTCCGTGATTGAATTCATCGTGAGCCTTTCCCTGTTCAAAAGCTTCGACGCTTCCGCGACGGGCCTGCAGATGGTGGAAAAGTTCATGTGGATTGAACGCTTCGGCATCCAGTACTTCATGGGTATTGACGGGATTTCTTTGTGGCTGGTTCTGCTGACCACGTTCCTGACCCCGATCATTATCCTGGCAAGCTGGACATCCATCACTGAGCGTGTAAAAGGCTTCCACATCTGCCTGTTCATTCTGCAAACTGCGATGCTGGGCACTTTCCTGGCAATGGATGCGGTTTTCTTCTATGTGTTCTGGGAACTTTCTCTGGTTCCGATGTACTTCATGGTCGGTATCTGGGGTGGCGCTCGCCGTATCTACGCAACAGTGAAATTCTTCATCTACACGATGGCGGGTTCTGTGCTGATGCTGGTAGCGATCATCTATATGATGTACCTGACTCAGGAAGCGACCGGGCAGATGAGTGCAAGCTTGCTTGATTTCTATCAGCTGCAGATTCCGTTTGTGGGCGGCACGTTCTTCAGTTTGCAAACGTTGTTGTTCTTTGCCTTTGCATTGGCTTTCGCGATCAAGGTTCCGGCGTTCCCGGTTCACACTTGGTTGCCGGATGCCCACGTTGAAGCTCCGACTCCGGGTTCTGTGATCCTGGCGGGTGTGATGCTGAAAATGGGTACTTACGGTTTCATGCGCTGGGTGATTCCTTTGTTCCCGGAGGCTTCTGAATACTGGGCTTGGTTGTTCATGCTGATCGGTACTGTGGGCATCATCTATGGTGCTTTGGTGGCGATGGTTCAGCCAGATGTAAAGAAACTAGTGGCGTACTCTTCCGTATCCCACATGGGTTACATCCTTCTGGGTCTGTTTGCGTTCAACGCTTACGGCATGGGTGGTGGTTTGTACCAGATGCTGAATCACGGTATTTCTACCGGGGCGCTGTTCATCCTGATTGGTATGATCTACGAAAGAACGCATTCTCGTGAAATCTCCAAATACGGCGGTTTGGCGGGTGTGTTGCCAATCTTCACGATCTTCTTCTTTATCATCACTTTGTCCTCGATCGCGGTTCCAATGACCAACGGTTTCGTGGGCGAGTTCTTCATCCTTCTGGGCACTTACCAGTCTCATCCGGTCTTTGCTTACTTCGCAGTTTCCGGCGTGGTTCTGGGTGCGGTGTACATGCTGTGGATGTTTAAACGTGTGTTCTTCGGCGAGCAGGGTGAACTGGTTAAAGACGAGCATCATCCGCTGCATGACCTGAATGCGCGTGAAATCACGGTTCTGGTTCCATTGGTGATCATGGTGTTCTGGATGGGTCTGTTCCCGAATCATTTCCTGAACTTCTCTAAAGCCAGCATCGATCACCTGGTGAACAACAGAAGCAATTATAATCTGACGATTGTTCAGCCGGGCGCCTCTGAAGTTATGCACGCGCAAGGGGGTAACTAATGAATATCAATGTTGGTCTTAGCGACGTTCTGTTGATCTCTCCGATGATCGCGTTGTTCCTGGCAAGTCTTCTGCCAATC
The DNA here is from genome assembly GCF_000317895.1 of Bdellovibrio bacteriovorus str. Tiberius. NCBI lineage: Bacteria > Pseudomonadati > Bdellovibrionota > Bdellovibrionia > Bdellovibrionales > Pseudobdellovibrionaceae > Bdellovibrio > Bdellovibrio bacteriovorus. Next base: position 3,958,988 of record NC_019567.1, on the reverse strand, counting down.
ACGATGAAGGTTCTTCGTGGCAACCGCGAACAACATGCCCTGATCACTTTGGGTCAGGCTTTGACGGGTATCGTGGCGGCAGTTGTGCTGTTGGTGGTCTTTGGCGGCTCTGACAAAACTGCTTTCAATAACGGTCTGATCTTCGACGGTGTCACGCAGTGGATGGGTATCATTGCCCTGGCTGGTGCGGGTGCCGCGATGGTGATGATGTACGAAAATCCGGCGACAACCGGCAAGCAGTTCTCTGAACTGATCTTCCTGGCGATGAGTTCTGCGGTGGGGATGTTGATCCTGGTTTCCGCGGTGGATCTGTTGATGGTCTTCATCGGTCTGGAAATGATGTCTTTGGCGCTGTACCTGATGATCGCCATGAGCCACGAGGAAAAACTTTCCAAAGAAGCGGCTTTGAAATACTTCATCCTGGGTTCTTTTGCTTCGGCATTGTTCCTGTACGGGGTGGCTTTCATCTTCGGTTCTACTGGTGGCACAAACATCCTGAGCTTCATGGACAACGCTGCTGAACTTGTTCAGACCAGCCGTCTGTTCCTGTTTGGTGTGACTTTCGTGATCCTGGGCTTCTGCTTCAAGGTTTCGATTGCTCCATTCCACGCTTGGACTCCGGACGTTTACCAGGGGGCGCCGACTCCGCACACAGCCTTCATGGCAACGGCGGTGAAAACAGTTTCCTTCGCGGCTTTCTTGCGTATTATTGCAACGAAGTCTTTGACGGGTTCTGATCAGCTGTTTGATATCCTTCAGTGGATGGCTGTTATCACCATGATCGTGGGTAATGCCGCGGCTATCATGCAGAATAACTTCAAACGCATGATCGCTTATTCCTCTGTGGCTCACTCCGGTTACCTGATGGTGGGTTTGATCACGGCGGGTGTCAGCGATAACGGCGCGTTTGGTGCGTCGGGCGTGATCTTCTATCTGCTGGCTTACGGTTTGATGACGATCGGTGCATTTGCGATTGCGGCGATGCTGGAAAAATCTGAAAACCACATTGTGAATATTGATGATCTTGCTGGTTTTGCGAAACAACGTCCGATGCTGGCGCTGTGTTTGACGGTGTTCCTGCTTTCTTTGGCGGGTATCCCACCAACACTGGGTTTCTTCGGTAAGTTCTACATGTTCAACGCGGCTATCGGTGAAGGCCTTCTGTGGCTGGCTATCTGGGGTATGTTGAACTCTGTGATCGGTGTTTACTACTACCTGCGCCCTATCGTTGTGATGTACATGAAAGAAGGAAACGCGGAAATCGCGGGTCATTCTTTGAATGCAACAACAGTGACTGCAGTGGTTATGGCTCTTGCCATTGTTTTGATGGGCTTTGTATCTGGTCCCATCTTCTCTGCTGTCGAAAAAAGTCTGTTGTAGGACTTTCGCCTTGTGAACAAGGCGGGATCTTAAAATAAGACATAATTAAAGCCTCGGTGAACCCGGGGCTTTTTTATTTTCCAAAAAAGGGTTGGTCACTGCCGCGGCGGCCTTTATCCTATCAGTCTATGAACACCAAGTTTCACGATCTGATTTCTGAAGCCTCGAAAGTTGTCCTGGATAAGAATGTGGAAATCCGTCTGGCCATGACCTGTCTGCTGGCCGGTGGACATCTGCTGATCGAAGATCTTCCGGGTGTGGGTAAAACCACTCTGGTGCAAGTGCTGGGTAAACTGACCGGCTTAAAAACCCGCCGCATTCAATTCACCATTGATCTGCTGCCTGCCGATGCGATCGGTGGTCAGGTGTTTCATCCGCAAGAACAGAAATTTGTGTTTCATCCGGGGCCTTTGTTTTCCCAGATGGTGATGGCCGATGAATTAAACCGGGCAAGCCCCCGCACCCAAAGTGCGCTGTTGCAGGCGATGGAAGAAGGTGAAGTGTCCGTCGACGGCACCACGTGGCCTTTGCCAAAACCATTCTATGTAATTGCCACCCAGAATCCGCATCAGCAAACCGGCACCTTCCCGCTGCCGGAAAGTCAGCTGGATCGTTTCCTGATGAGCTTGGAACTGCATCACGCTTCCAAAGAAACCGAAGTGCGTCTGCTGCAAGGGGAAGATCCGCGCGGAAGACTGCAGAAAATTTCTGCATTGTTCAGTGATGGCGAAATTGAAACGGCTTTGTCTTCAGTGCAAACCGTGACCGTGTCGCCGGTGGTGGCCGGATACATTGCCGAGATCTTAGAGCGTTCCCGCCGTGCGGGATTTGAAGGGGCTCCACTTTCCACCCGCGCCGGCATGGCTTTGGTGCGGGCCGCGAAAGCGTGGGCGTTCTTAGAGGGACGTGACTATGTTCGTCCCGATGATGTTCAACAGGTTCTGGTTCCGGTACTAGGACACCGACTGGGAGGAAATCATGGCATCAAACGAGGTCGTGAGTGGGCCCATGCCCTTCAAAAAGCGACTCCAGTCCCTGTTTAAGAAAAAGAAAAGAACCTATATTATGCCATCCGGATTCGGCATGGCGTTTGGGGCCATGGCCCTGACGCTGTTCTTTTTGGCGGTGGGGTATGCGAACAATCTGATTTATATTTTCGTGTTCTTTCTGATCTCGGTCGCATTCACCGGGATTCTTCTGACCAATAAAAACATGGATGTCGTGCAGGTCGAGGGACTTGAAAACGAAGAGCTTTTTTCAGGTGAAGAAGGACTGCTGCGAATTTCATTGGAAAACCCATCCGTGACTCCGGCCTGGGATGTGGAAGCAGTGTTGGGTAAAGATAAAAACACCCTTCGTAAAACTTCAATCAAGCCGTTGTCCCACGGGGATCTGCAAATTCCCTATCGCCCCGGCAAACGAGGCTGGGTGAAACTTCCGCGCATCACTTTACAAAGCAGTTATCCCTTTGGACTTTTACGGGCGTGGAAATACATGACCTCTCAGGATTCCGTGTTGGTGTATCCGGCACGTTTGGGTGAAAAACAATTCCCCACCGATGCGGTGGCCGGAGAAGGGCAGCAGGCCACGGGTTTATTTCGTGATCATCGCCGTTTTCAAAGCGCGGATTCACTCAGTCGTATCGACTGGCGCGCCAGTGCGCGCCGGCAGGATCTGCTGGTGAAAAATTATGAAGAGCCTGAAAAACCCGCTTTGCATTTCAACTGGGAGCAGACGGAAAACCTGTCGGACGGTGAGGCCCGCATCAGTCAGTTGTGCCTGTGGGTGGATGAAGCTGAACGACAGGGCTTTCAGTATTCATTAAGTATCGGTCCGCAAGAGATCAAACAAAACAAGGGCCCGCATCACCGTGAAGAGTGTCTGATGTTGCTGGCGCTTGCGCAGACCGAGGCCTTGTCATGAAAAGGCAGTTCTTCGCCCAAACCTCCCTGGCATTTTCATTTATCACCGCAATGGTGATGGTGGGGCTGGAAGTGTCCCCGTGGGTGGCGTTGTTTTCGCTGGGCCTTTTGGTCTGGAAGTGGGGAGTTGAAAAACTTCACTGGAAAAATCTTTCGCGCAAAGTGACGGGCGGATTAAGTGTGCTTTTGCTGGCGCAGATTCTGGTGCAGTACCGGACACTGATCGGTCAGGATCCTTCGTACACATTCCTGCTGGGTCTTTCCGCCTTGCGGGTGATGGATTATGAAAACGAACGGGATCATCGTTTCCTGGTGCTTTTGGGTTTTGTTCTGATCTCCATCAAGGCTTTATTCAGTCTGGATATCTATTGGATCATTCCTTCGGGCCTGGCGTTTGCGGGTCTTTGGTATTCACTGTTGTCGCCGGAGCTTCCACAGCGTGGAAAGATTTTATTAAAGGTCTTTGCGCTCTCAGTTCCGGGTGCGGTGGTGTTGTTTTTTGCGTTTCCCAGATTCGTGCTTCCGTGGGCGATGTCGCGGGGTGAAGCCACGGGGCAGATTGGCTTTAGTGAAGAATTAAATCCCGGACGGGTGGCCGAACTTGCGGGCGTGGCCAACATGGTGTTTCGTGCGAAGCTTTCTGATTTGCCGATAAATTCGAGCCAGGAACTTTACTGGCGCGGATCGGTGCTGGTGAATTCCCGGGGTTTAAGCTGGCGACCGGGAATGCTCGGGGTCAAACCGCGCAGTGAGGCTGAAAATGATAAACCCGCTGACAGGCACTATGAAGTCGCGCTGGAACCCCATGCGAATACTTTCTTGTTCGTGCTTGAGGGCACCGAACAGGTGCAGCTTGAAATTGGAAATTCATTTTCACTGAACGCTTCGGTGTTTCGCAGTGCCAGACCTTTGATGACCACCACCGTGTATCGTGGGCGCTGGAATGAAAGCTTCACCGATCGCCAGATTCCGGATGAAGAGTATCTTAAAATTCCGGAGCTGCGCGGGCAGGTGGCCGACTGGGTGACCACCACCAAAGAAAAGCACCCAACACCGGCGGCAAGGATTGAAGCCTTGCAGGCGTTTTATCAGGGAAATGATTTTACTTATACTTTGAATCCCGGTGCCTATGGTGGCGCGAATGAACTTGAATCATTTTTGTTTTATCGAAAACGCGGTTTTTGTGAACACTTTGCCGGCAGTTACGCGACCCTTGCCAGGGCTTTGGGGATTCCGGCCCGGGTGATCGTGGGTTATCAGGGTGGCAGATATAATCCGATGGGGGAGTTCTGGCGGGTCAGTCAGCGCGATGCCCACGCCTGGGTTGAAATTTTCAACAACGGCCGCTGGCAGCGGGTGGATCCCACTCAATGGGTGGCGCCGTTACGTTTGGTGATCGGAGCCGAAGATTTCTTCAATCTGTCCGAAGAAGACCAAAAGGTCTTTGCCCGGGATATCCAATGGCGCCCAAAAACGGGCGATGGCATCACGTTGTGGGACCGCGTGGGTTTTTTGATGGATGATCTGAACTATCGATGGACCTACTTCCTGGTCGACTTCGATCGCACTTCACAAAAAAGCTTCTGGCAAAGCCTGACTGATTTGAAGTTGCAGCTGGTGGTGGGTTTGATCTTCGTGGTGGTCCTGTGTGTTCTGATTTTCCGCAGTCTTTTCAGAAACAAAGGTTTACTGAGCGAAGAACAAGTTCTGTATCACGCGGTTTTAAGCTGGGGTAAAAAACAGGAAACTTTCCCGCAAGACGCCGAAACCCCGTTGCAGTATCTGGATCGTTTGGGGAAAGAGCATCCTTCGAAGAAAGTCATCTTAAGCAAGGTCAGTGACTACTATGACCGGAAGGCTTACGCGAAAAAGGATCTTTCCGGGGAAGGATCCAAGATCTTGGCTGAATGGAAAGAGGCCAGCCGGAATTAAATATCGTGCTGGCGAAGGGCATTGATCCCGGACTTGAAACCGATGCGCACGATGCGCGCCAGGATTTCCGGATTCAAGCTGAAGTGATCAACAAAGAACATCTCATAGTTCTGTGGGCGTGGAGCCACATAGATGTAATCCACTTCCGGACGATAGTTCACACGATTCCTAATGATTTCAAGGATCTTGTCCCGGTGTTCGCCGGGCAAGTTTTGCTGCTTGAAGTAACCATCGACCGCATTGTAGATACCGCGGATGTCGTTTTTATACTGGATATGACGGGTGATCTTTTGCTGCACCACCTGGTAAAGCGCCTGATTGGCAATCAGCGGAATACCATAGTCATGAAGCGAGCCCATCTCTTTGGTGTAGTGATAAGGCTGAATGGAATATGAGGAAATCACCAGATCAGCGCCATAGTCCGCCGCCACGTGGGTGGAAAGCGTGTCGCGAATCTCGCCATCATAATAGAAGATCTCTTTACCGTCCGGGCGTTTGATTCCGTACGGGGAAAACACCGGAGGCAAAGCCGTCGAACAAGCCACCGCATCACTGATGGTCGCATAGTTGATGTACTTGGTGGTGTCGGTTTTGAATGATTCGGGGAAATTCCCGAAGATGGCCTTACGGGTGTGGTTCAGCTGGGTTCCGATGATGAAAAGCTCAACCCCCAAACGGGCAAAGTCATTGTCGACCAGAACTTCTTTGCGCAGGTAGTTTTCGATCCCTTTGGTTGAAAATAGACCGTTTAGCTTCAGGCCGTTTTTTAAAATGGATTCAAGGCCCCCGGTGACCAGGGCTTTTTCCATGATCGAACGCGGGATGAACTTCATCAGGCCGGAAGAGTTTAAGTTAAACAGGCTGCGGTAAGAAATCGGCTTTAAATAACGAAGGTCGGATTTATCAAACGTGGGATCAGAGCCCGAACCGACTTGGAAAGCGTTGATCAAAGATTCCACTGGATAACCAGCGGCAAGAACCGAAGCGACAAACGCCCCGGCGCTGGACCCGACATAAAGACGGATCGTCATCGGGTCGTCGGACCCGAAGTTCTGACGCACCATCTCTTTGGTGCCGCCGGCAAATTTGAATCCCTTTTCTTGAAGGGCCAAGCAAACCCCGATGTGGAAGGCGGCGGCTTTGATGCCTCCACCACTTAAAACCAGGGCCACTTTCTTTTTATCTCTAATACGCATATGGTTAATTTAAATTATCGAGTCTTTGGTCAAAAGGAGCAAAGAATTCTTTTATTCTACCAGAAATCCATGACTTAGGGTTGCGTAGTCAGACTTTGGTCCAGTGAATAGGCAATGATTAACCAGATCAAGGTCCTGAATTTAGTTGAATTTGAGTAAGTGTTCACACAAAATTTGACAGACTGAAGTCCTGTGATAATGTTGACTACGCAAGCTGAGTAAGGATACCACCTATCCCAAAGGCGAGCTACTGAAGCTTCGGCGCCACCGAGGCAGAAAGTATAAGAGGATTTAATGAACGTTGAGAGCTACGGTTCTTGGTTACCGCTAACGGACTACTCTACTAAATACAAAATTAGTGTGAGTACCCTCCGCCGACGAATCAAAGCCGACGACATTAAATTCCGCTTTGAAGACGGCAAGTACTTCATCATGGACGAACCGATGGGTACCCATCAAAGAGTACATCGCCCCTCCCAAGAAAGCGACCTGGCTTTGGTGGGTGCTCATCAAGGAATGATGAAAGGTTATGAAATGGCCACTTCAAAGGACGAAACAAAGACCGCAGACCTTGCCGACAAAGTGGTAAAGGTGAAAAATGATGAGCCCATCCTGACAGCGGCCAACAAGCTGCTGAATGAGCTCAAAAAGGCCTACACCCAAATCCTTCATGAAAAAGAGGAGCAAATCCTCCATCTGAAGGAAGAAGTGACGGACCTGAAGACTCTTGTTCGTGTTCTTGAATCCGAAAATGACCGTCTAAAAGGTTTTAAACAATAAAAAAGGGCTGAGTGATCAGCCCTTTTTCTTTTTTCAGATGCCTTAATTACTGGCAACTGAGCGGTCGTTTTAAATTCAAATTCTGGGAAAAGACTGTGCGCTGGCGGCTGATGTTGGTTTTGATATCCCCGACGGTCTGGCCCTGGTTCCTTTTCATATAACTTTCTGAGGCGTCCAGTTTCAGATCAAAGAGCACCGTATTAAAGCAGACATTGTTAGCCGCATTAAGCATGTCCGGGATGAAATTCGCCGGTTCCACCCGCAGGCCGGACTTGGTGGCCAAGTATCCGATCTTGAATGAATTGATGGTGAAGTCCACGTGCGGGTTTTGTAAAAGCACGGTTTCAGCCCGGGTGTTTTCATCAAGTTTGATCAGACTGCGATCGCTCTTTCGCAAACACAGATAATAAGTGTTGGACGAATACACTTCCGTCCCGGTGATAAAGACCGAGGTTTTCGGAGTGATGCTGCTGCCGTTGGCCGTGGGCGGGGATTTTAAAATCACGCTCACATAATCAAACTTGATGGGATTTCCGGCCGAGTCAATCCGTGACTGGTCATCGTAAGGATCCAGGGTCGCACCCAAACGCATGGTGTGGGTGGACACCTTGTAGCGGCGGATGTACCGGCGATCGGCATCGACCAGAACAATCTCACGCGGCGACTTGGAGGTGCCGAACATGGAACTGGTGGTGGCATCGGCGGTTAAGCGCAGTTCATGGGAGCTGCCGGTTTTATTCACGTCCGCCAGTTCAGACCAGGCGCGAAGCACACGTTCAGAACGCTGCTTTCGATCTAAAGTGGTGTAGCGGATGACCGAACCCGTGGCATCGTTCAGGCACACCGAAGGTTCAAGCCCGGGAGTCAGGGAGGTCAGTCCGAAATAGGCAATGCTGGAAGCCGAAGTCAGATTTTCCACCGGATCAAAACGAATGACGTTGCGGATGTCGCCCTCGGCATTTTTTAAGGCCATCGACATTTCAAGCTGTCCGCCGGACCATACCTCCAGATTGCGCTGTTCAGAAAAGAAATTGTGAATCAGATAGGTCACAATCCCGATGACCATCGTGGAAATACTAACGGCCAGCAGAAGCTCCATGACGGAGAAGCCTGAATTTTTCTTCATCGTTTAAACAGAGTCACCTGATTGTGAATCAGGCGGGCTCCGGCTCCGCTGGAATATCCGCGCACATGCAGGGTCACTTTTTTAAGAGTGTTGGAATATTTGGGAAGCTTCAGGGACGGCGAACTGAAATCCGCATTGATGCTGGTGGCGGGTTCTACCTCCCACACCACCTGAATGGTGTCTTTGGACGGTTCCGCAAGACCACACAGCGGCGGGCTTCCGGCCTGAGTCACTTCGCTTTGAAATTCAGTCTGGTAATTATACGTGCGCACGATGCAATTTCCCGGCAGGGGAATGTCCGTGACCGCGCGTCCTTTAAGTTCGATGGCGTTGTTGGTCAGAATCTCTTTTAAAACAATCGATCGATCCACTTCGGATTTGTGCGTGCGATTGGAAAGAGTCAGCTGCATCAGTACGGTCAAGCTGATCAGGGAAATGGCGATGGCGACCAGAACTTCAACAAGAGTCATACCGGAGTTGTTCAGAGGTTTCATGTTCATTTATTGTCGGGTCTCCAGAATAGGCTGGTCAATCCCGATGATAGAGCCCAGGTTGCGGTAATCCACAGGTGGATCAGCATGAACAAAGATGTAGCGTCCGTTGTTCACCGACGGCTGAGTGCCGTAATAATCCGGCTGACTGGAATAAGCAGCTTCTCGGTGAGTCAGGTTGGCGACAAGACAGGGCGTTCCTGCAGCCATGGGATTGTAATAAGCAGAGCTGGTCCACTGCATGTTTTTATGGGCCAGAGAAAACTGCGTTCCATAGTTTCCGCGCGTGTCGGTCACGGTGTGAAGAGGAGTGTTCAAGTTTCTTTTCCCCGATGGAACAAAATCATCAAACGTCGTGTACATGCGAATGCCGGTGAAAACCAGATCGGATTCCTCGCGAGTGGCATTAAGACCCGCGCCCCGCTGAACCCAGAAGATCGCAGGATAGTAGGATCTTGGGAAACGATCCGTAACACCATTATAGTATCTTGAACCCAGCGGCGGAATCGGAGAATTCGGCGCTGAATGATAAGGGGGGATATTGGCCGTCGTTAAAATGTCGTTCCCCGGAACCGGAGTCAAAGTGTGCCCCGCCATGGAAACCATGCACAGATTGGAAGGGAACTGACTGTCGGTGGAATCAGGCCCGCTCCACAGACCCCGCATCACAAACGGATTTGAGGTGTCGATATTGGCATTGGTGATCAGACTGACATTTTCCATGCGGAAGGTGCGATACCCATAGCGGAAGCCGTCGTTTTCCTGGCGGATATAATCCGTATAATTGTGCAATACAGGCCGAATCTGTCCACTGACGACGGGCCAGTATCCCTGCAAATAGTTATAGGTGGCTGGAACGTATTGGGGACTTAGCAAGTGCACGCGTTCTGGCGACAGTAAAACCATTGGCAGCGGCTCTTTGCCGGCGTTCGTGGCATCGGCATTAAAGACGACTTCACGCAGTCGTCCTGGATCTGTATCCAGTGGTGAGGTGTTGTCCTGCTGATATCCGCGCAAAGCCAGAGTGTCTTCGGAAACAACCCACAAAGAAAAATTCTTTCTTGCCGCATTGGCTGAAAGGGAACCCAGCATCAGACCTTGTGCGGCTGTCTGGCGAATCTCGGTGGGAACTTTGGTGTAAACCACACGACGAAGCAGGCGTTCTTTCAAGGCCGGATTGGTCAGCTGGCCCGGATTGAAATTATTCAGAGCCAAAGAATTCATGTCGATGGTCGAAACCTGCCCACAGACGTTGGATCCGGAACTGGTGGCGTATTTTTTCTGAAACTCCAGATCCCAGATATCGCAATCCTGATAAGGACTGGTGGGGGCGCTGATGACGGTGCCGCAGGCTTGTGCGTCTTCTTCGAGCGCTTCCATGTTATCCCAGTTCAAACTTGGTGAAGGAATCTCTTCTGCATCCGCGGTGAAAAGAGTCCCTTCAAGTCCTGCATCCTGGCGCCACTTTGCAAAGCCGCGCGGGAAGTGCTCAGAGTGTGAACAGATTTTTTTAGTCGTGCCAGCATCGGATCTGGAAATACAGGTGGCATCGATGCGAATACCAAAGCCGTTGGCGCCGCCCCAGGCATAGTTAAAGATGCTGTAGCGATCCGGATTGTTAAAGTAAGTCCCGGAATCTGTCGCAGACCATGATTGCAGGGGAGGTGTCCCGCCAAACAGGGCAATCGGATAAACTTCATTGGCCACCGAGGCCTTGCTAAGCGGGCCTGGAGTAGCGTCGATCACTTGCTGTTTTAAGGTCTGCGCCTTGCTGTAATCACGGGTGACCACAACGGAAGAGGCACCAAACTGCGAATGGTGTGTACCGGGAGTCCCCAGGTCAGCCGCATAAGGAGCCAGCAGCGTTTCGATATTGTTGCCGACGGGATTTGGTTTGGGGATACTGTACTGAATGTAGTGCATGCCGCCGCCAAACTGAATGCGGTCCCCTTGAATGATCGTACCCCATTCGCCCGGCCATCCTGCCGGTGAGCCGCTCCAGTTCATGTGACTGTTCGGTCGGTGGATATTTCCACCAAACTGCAAAGGGCCCTTGGTATAGATACGGCGATCGCGCGCAATCAGGGCGGTTGGATATTTCTCATTATACAAACGACGCAAGGTCATCGTGTTTGGGGAGTTTGAGAACAGTAGATAATCTGACACATCCAGAATCTTGATGCGTTTGATATAGAACGCTTTCAGATCGCGGTACTGACCTTCCGAGATCAGTTCATAGTTCTTGGTGGTGAAATTGTACTTGGCGGAAACTTTCCATTTCATGCCCCCGGCAAGTTCGCCTTCGACATTGAAGTCCTCTGACTTCAGGCAGGCGTTGTCCGGTGGCGGTTCCCACATGCGTCTTTGCAAGGCTGCTTCCATCACAGAAAAAGCGGACGTTGTGACTTCGTTTAAAAGCACCTGATCGTAATCTTTGGTTTTATAGTCGTAGTTGCGTTTGTGAATATCAGCCGAACTCAGGACGAAGATAGTCCCAATAGCACACAATACAGTTACGAACAGGAGGGTGCTTTGACCCAGGCGGTTGAATGTCATTGCTAACAGGGTATGACTGTTAGTTGTTTAGCACAAGCCACGGGGGTTGTTTCTGGTCTTGTCGTGATAAAAAGTGTGTCATCACGAGACACATTCACGAGTGTGATTCCAAATAGACAGAAGGCCGGGTTTACCGGCCTTCTGATGTAACATCACATTTTAGGGAGGGGCGATGTCACTTGCGGATTACGCCGCAAGCGTTTTGGTCTTCTTTGGATCTTTCTTCGCGACAGGTTTTTTCTCCTGACCCTTAGCCGACTTGTCGAAGGCTACTGCGAAGACTTCATCCAGATTCTCTGCAAGGATGAAGTTGATCTTGTCCTTGAACACTTTAGGGATATCAGCAAGATCCTTTTGGCAAGCCATCGGGATGATGATGTTTGTAATACCCAGGTTCAAAGCGGCAAGACACTTTTCACGGATACCGCCGACTGGCAGTACACGTCCTTGCAAGGTCACTTCACCAGTCATCGCGATATCGTGACGAACCGGAGTGCCAGTCATCAAACTCACAAGAGCGGTCGTGAGAGTGATACCTGCAGATGGACCGTCTTTCGGGATCGCACCCGCTGGCAAGTGCACATGCACATCGTACTTATCAAAGAAGTCTTCTGGGATGCCCAGTTCTTCCTGGTGAGCACGAGCGTAAGACATTGCTGCGTGAGCGGACTCTTTCATCACGTCGCCAAGCTGGCCCGTCAATGCAAGATGTCCTTTACCTTTCATTTTCAAAGCTTCGATAGTAAGAACTTCACCACCAGCTTGTGTCCAGGCAAGACCTTGTACCACACCCACTTGAGAGTCATGGAACTTGTCATCACGCTGGAAGCGTGGAGGACCCAGAAGCTCTGGAACTGTTGTGGCATTTACTTCCACAAATTTTGCCTCTTCCATCACCACCATCTTAGCCACTTTACGGCAGACGGAACCCACTTCACGCTCCAGGTTACGAAGACCCGCTTCGCGAGTGTAGCCTGCGATCAGGTATTTGATACCTTCATCAGTGAAGCTGATATTTTCTTCAGTGATACCGTTGGCTTCGATCTGTCTCTTGATCAGATGTTTTTTCGTGATCAACAGTTTGTCATTCTCGGTGTAACCAGGAATGTTCAGGATCTCCATACGGTCACGCAAAGCTGGTGGGATATTTTCCAACACGTTGGCTGTTGCGATGAACAACACATTTGAAAGGTCGAAGTCGACATTCAGATAGTTGTCACGGAAAGTTGCGTTCTGTTCCGGATCCAGCACTTCCAGCATTGCTGCAGAAGGGTCACCACGGAAGTCAGAACCCAATTTGTCAATTTCATCCAGTACGATCACCGGATTGCTTGTTTTTGCCTGACGAAGAGCCTGGATGATTTTACCCGGCATCGCGCCCACATAAGTGCGGCGGTGACCACGGATTTCCGCTTCATCCTTCACGCCGCCCAGAGCGATACGGAAGTATTCACGGCCCATCGCACGAGCGATGGATTTACCCAGGGATGTTTTACCCACACCCGGAGGACCGCCGAAGCACAGGATTGGCCCTTTCAGATTTGGTTTCAGCTTGCGAACCGCAAGGAATTCCATGATGCGGTCTTTGGCTTTTTCCAGTTCATAGTGATCTTCATCCAGAATTTCTTTGGAACGTTTAAGATCAATATGGTCTTCAGATTTTTTGCTCCATGGAAGATCCGCCATCCAGTCAAGGTATGTGCGAACCATTGTGGCTTCAGATGCATCCGGGTGCATACGCTCCAGACGGCCCAGTTGTTTCAGGGCTTCTGTTTCCACATGAGTCGGCATGCCGGCGTTCACCAGCTTTTCACGCAACTCATCCATTTCTTCTGATTTGGAGTCGCCTTCTCCAAGCTCATTCTTTATAGCCTTCATCTGCTCGCGCAGGAAGTATTCGCGCTGGGATTTGGACATGTCGTCCTTGGCGCCCGTGCGAGTTTTGGATTGAGTCTGCATCACTTCAAGTTCAGCAGCCAGAATCTCGTTAACCAGTTTCAGTCTTTCTGTAGCATCAGAAGTTTCCAGAACCTTCTGTGCGTCATCAACCTTGATACCCAGGTTGGAAGCGATAAGGTCAGCAATGCGACCTGGATCAGAAACATCATCCAATACCAGCAGGATGTCCGGAGAAAGAGGGCGGCCCAGAGCGATGATGCGCTCGATGTGCTCTTTCGCGGTTCTGATCAAAGCTTCGTTTTCAACAACGGTTTTTTGAACCGGAGTTTCTTCGATCTTTTCAACAGCCACTTCAAAGGAAGGGGAAGTTTTGGTGAAGTTTTTCACGCGGCCTTTTGCGACACCCTGGATAAGGATTTTCACGCGACCGTCGGAAAGTTTTCTCATTCTCATGATCATCGCCACTGTACCAACAGTGTAGATGTTGTCCGGAGATGGATTTTCTTCAGTGATGTCTTTCTGGGAAGCCAGGAAGATCAGGCGATTTTTTGCCAAAGCTTCTTCAACTGAGCGGATCGAAGCGTCTCTGCCTACGAACAAAGGAATGATCATGTAGGGGAATACTACGATGTCTCTCACAGGTAGCATGGGAAGGGTCTGTGGGATTTCTAGGACTTTATCGTCAAAACTCATACCGCTCCTCCGCGTAAAATGCGGGAATTTATGTTTCTGGTATGAGTCTTCTCGGTGTGAGACAGTTTTTTCTAAACTGCAATTGAGGATAAATTTAAAAAATTGGACTGACATCCATGTCAGCGGACCTCATCCAATGAGTTTAAATATGAATGTTATTGGAAGAGGCCAGTCTGGCTTTCTTGTTCTTCCATGCAGTCAATACAAAGGGCTGTGAAAGGTCGTGCTTGCAGGCGGCGTGCATTGATGATTTCCGTGCAGGATTCGCACTGGCCGTATGTCCCGTCAGCAATTTTCCCCAAAGCTCTTTCGATCGCGTACAAAGCTGTACGGTCACGTTCGTGCAGATGAATGGAAATATTATTGGAGATATCCTGAGAAGCGGCTTCCGCCTCGTCCGCAACCGCAGCCATGCTGGATTGTTCCTCTTTAAATTCATGTGATTTATTGAGGATCGTGCCCTTTTGGAAGAGCAAGGATTCTTTTAGATTTTGCAGTTCAGTCTCTGTCAACTCTGTGAGTTCGGTTGCGTTCATCTCACCCCCCGATATGATGATCCTTGGCCGAAAATTGATCGCATATTACGGGGGAATGATTATCTGTCACTAAAAATGCACAGCGTGATTATTTATCGCGCAAACTTACGACTTACCGCTTCTCGCATCTCAGCGCCTTCGATGGACAGACGAGTCCACGGAATTGCCAGCAACCTTTCAGATTCGATAGCTTCCTCAGTCTCTTCGCAGATACCGAATGTGCCTTGCTCGATACGTGCCAGGGCCATCTCGATCTCGACCAGTTGATTTCTCATGCGTGCTTGGGATATCAAAAAAGAATGTTCTTCGATGTGGGCGACAGATTGATCTGCTTCGTCACCGCCACGCTCCGCATGGACCAGTTCGCGCTGGGCTGTTCTGAAACGATTCAAAACATCCTGTTTCGCGGTTAGAAGTTTTCTTCTGCACTCCATCACTAAGTTTTCAGAAATACGACTTGTCATAACAACCCCCTTCTAAAGATTTGCGACTTTCTTGGTCGCTGGTGTTCCTAAGACAGGGCACCGCAAGAAGGGGGTTAAAAAATCGTCATTAAATTAACTTATAGATACTATTTGCGGACTTTAAGGGGAATTACTTCGCCTTTTTCAATAGTTAGGGCGGTCACCGGGCGCTCGATTTCGCGCTCAGCATTAATACTGAGGTTTCCTAGCGATCCTGGGAACTTATTTAGCTGCCCCAGTTTCTGCACCAATTCCTCACGGGAGCTGGCTCCGGCGGCAATCAGCTGACGCAGGATCAGACCAGCATCATAAGCCTGGATTTCAATCAGGGAAGGCGGTTCATTGTACAGGCTGCGGTATTCGTTCACAAAACGCGAACGATCCTGATTCGCCGGAGTCATGCTGTCGACGAAGATCAGATTCTGCGAAAAATTCCCGGCACGTTTGGCGATGTCTTTGGTGTTCCAAAGATTGGTTCCCAAAAGCTTCACGCCGCGCACATCATTATAAGACAGCATCGCCGAGATCTGTCCCATCGCACGGGCCGAGTCGGGGATAAAGATCGCATCAAAGTCCGTGATCGGTGGCAGCACGTTTTCAAGATTGCTCTGGCGAACCGAGTGTTTTTTTCCAGAGGTCTGAAGCTCTTTCAAACGCATGTTGAATTCATCCTGACGGGCTTCACCGAAGTAAGTTCCCACCAGACGCTGCACCACCAGACGGAAGTCTGTTTCTTTCACCGAATAGGTCTGAACCGCAGTGATCTCACCACCACGGGCCAAAACTTCATCCCAGAAGATGTTGGTGAATTCAATACCGTACGGATCGTTCGGGTAAAGCACCGCGAACTTTTTCATGCCCATGTCTTCCATGGCGGTGCGAACCAGGGCGCGCACCTGCATACCGCTGGTCAGAGAGTTTCTGAACACTGTGGGGCCCACTTCGGTCAAACCGGAACGCTGGGAAAGGGCGATGGTCGGCACACCCAGTTCGTCAGACTTTGCCGCAACTGCCGGAGCGGTCTTTGAAAGCAAGCTTCCCACGATGGCAATGACGTTGTCTTCTTTCACCAGACGTTCGACACCGCGACGGGCGGAATCAGGATTGCCTTCACTGTCCATCACGGCCAACTGGAAGCCAGAGCCCGGAATATGCAGCCCCAAGCCCATTTCAAGGCCACGCAGGGCACGCTGTCCCACCGGGGCGTTACGGCCGCTTAAAGGCAGCACCACGCCGACAGTCTGGGATTTCACGTTTCTCGCGGAATCCAGCTGCAGGATGATTTCCTGGGCTCGCAGCGCAAGATCGCTGCCCGGAACAAATTCCGTCACGGAGTTAAAGTATTTTTTAGCGTCAGAGGTGTCTTTTTTATCCAAAGAAATTTCACCCAGACGGAACATCGCATGTCCGCGCAGGAAACCAAAATCAGATTCATCGGCAACGTCTTCCAGCTGATCTTCGTTGAGTTTGTTCTCTACAATGTCGATGGCCTTCAGACGGTAAGATTCCTGATCGGCCTTGCTGGGCGCTTGCACAGCCTGGTTCACCAGGGATTTCAGTTGTCCCAGCACATCCGTTGATGGTGCGCCTGGAACACTCAAGGTTTCACTTTCAATCTGCTCAGGAGGTTTACCCGTGGTAAGGCCGCCTACGGCTTTTGGCTTTTTTCCGGTGGCGGCAGTGGTCGCCGCAGGTTTCATCGGAGCGCGTTTGGTGGCTACTGTCGTACAGGAAGCCAGAAGACCGGCCGTCAGCAAGAGTGAAAAGTAGGGTTTCATTTACGCGTCCTCATCAGTTGTGCGACTTTATCCTGGAAGGCCTTCACCAAAGGACTTGTGTCCGTGGTCTTGGCAAGTTCTTCCACCAGTTCTTTTTGTTTGTTGCTTAGACTGCTTGGAGTGTCCACCAGAACGCGCACAAGCATGTCACCGGATCCGAAGCCACCCAGTTTCGGGAAGCCTTTGCCCTTCAGACGGAAAGTCTGCCCAGAGTGTGTTCCCGGAGGAATACGGATCATGGCTTTTCCCGTCAGGGTCGGAACTTCGATGTTGGTTCCCAAAATCGCATCGGTGTAAACAATCGGAAGATCCAATGTCACATCGTTTTCGTTTCGTTTGAACAGCGGGTGTTCCTGAATGTTGATAATCACATACAGGTCTCCGGCAGCCGCGCCACCGGAAGCATCACCTTCGCCAGCCAGTTTCAGGCGCTGGCCTTCTTTCACGCCAGCAGGAACATTCACGGATAATTTTGCCGGCTCTTCACGGCCGCCGCGCTGGCGCATGAAGCTAATGACTTTTTCGCTGCCTAAAGCGGATTCTTCAAAAGAGATATTCAGGGTGTAGCGCAGATCCGTGCCCTTGCTGGGACGACGGGCGCGCGCACCACCGGCACCGGCACCCGGGCCGCGGGCATTGCCGAAGATCTCGCCAAAGACATCACCGAAGATGTCCTGGAACGGATCACCACCGGCACCAGCTCCAGCACCGCCGGCTCCGGCGCCACCAAAGCCGCCGAATCCACCAGCACCACCGAACGGGCCGCCAGCTCCGCCAAAGCCCTGGGCTCCGGCGTGACCGAACTGGTCGTACATTTCGCGTTTTTTGGTATCACTCAAGACTTCGTAGGCCTCGGTGATTTCCTTGAATTTTTCCTCGGCCTTTTTATCACCGGGATTTTTATCCGGGTGATACTGCATAGCCAGCTTGCGATAAGATTTTTTGATCTCATCGGCAGTGGCAGAGCGGGAAACATTCAAAAGGGAGTAAAAATCTTTTTTAGACAAGCAGGGCTTCCTTACTCTGGCTTCTTGGCAACAACCACTTGGCCAGGTCTGATCACTTTATCATGAAGTTTGTAAGGCTTTTTAAACACACGCACGACGTGGCCCGGAGCCATCTGATCTGTGGCTTCGCTGCTCAGCGCTTCGTGTACGGACGGGTCAAACGGAGCCCCGTGCGCCGGGATCTCTGTGACATTGTGACGCTGAAGCAGGGATTTCAGTTCCTGAGCGGTCATATCCACACCCTGTTTGAAGGTGTTGAAGTTTTCAGCGCTCACGTTCACGCTCAAAGCGCGGTCGAAATTATCCACTACTTCCAGCAGGTCACGCACCAGGCGCTCGCCGCCGTACTTCGTCAAATCGGAACGTTCCTTGATCGCGTTGCGTTTGTAGTTTTCAAACTCTGCGCGCAGGTACAGATAGTCGTTTTTGAACTTTTCAGCTTGTTCCTGAAGTTTCTGGATCTCAGAAGCGATTTCGGCATTTTCTGGATTAGGAGGATTGGAGTTTTGAGAGTTGTTTTCTTCTGACATGAGACTTCCTTTCGCAATACTTAAGATTGTGTATTCACGAAGCAATGTCAATGTCAGGGGGGCGGAAGAAAAACTCCTAGCCCCTTAGAGATCTTCTTGAAGGAAAGTCAGTTCCTGGAAAACACGGTTGCTAAGCACAAGGCCCTCGCGCGTCAGTGACCAATGCCCGTTGTCATGACGAATCCAGGATTTCTCTTCCATGTTTTTCATGATTTGCAGGACCTTTTCACTGACATTTTGCGGGAATTTGGCTTGCAGCTGCTCCACATTGAGTCCGCGCATCAGACGCATCGAAGTATGACAAAAGTCTGTAAGAGCCTGATGCATTTCCAGCACTTCCACCTGATTCGAAGGCAGATGGCGCACCGGGGAATCAAACTCCTGACCGTCAAATGCCAGAATCTGCTTCTGGTATTCGTTGATGGAATTGATATTCCAGTAACGCGTGCCCCAAGAGGATTCCTTGGAATAGGAATGCGAGCTAAGGCCCAAACTCCAATAAGGTTGATCCACCCAGTACAGCATGTTGTGACGGGATTCAAAACCCGGCAGGGCAAAGTTGGATATTTCGTACTGCTGAAAACCTTTGCGGGTCAGTTCGTCAGCGATGATGTCAAACATCTCAACTTGTTCATCGTCAATCGGGCGGCCTTTTGACAAAGGATGTCCATCAGGAACTGTCAAACAATAAGGGCTGATGTGTTTGGCCCCTTGTTCAACGGCGATTTCCACATCACGACGCAGGCCTTCGACAGTTTGGGAAGGCAGGGCAAACAGAATATCAAAGCTGAAATTCACACCGTGGGCCCGAAGAAGGTCGAGAGTTTCCAGGGTTTGTTTTGCCGAATGTTCGCGGTGAACCATTTTCAACAAGCGATCATCAAAGGTTTGAGCCCCCACACTGAAACGGTTGATGCCGTTATCCAGATAGGTTTTCAGTTTTTCTTTGCTGACCGTCGCCGGATTGATCTCGATGGTGATTTCCGTGTCAGGTCTAGTTGTAAATCCATATCTACCCAGCTCTTTGATAATCGCTACAATGAGATTTGCAGGGATGAGGCTCGGCGTGCCTCCACCAAAGTAAATGGTGTCCAGACTTTGGGGAGTGTAATAGCGGTGCTTCTGACGAATTTCCTTAAACAGAAGTTCGACATACTGATCCGGCGGCAAAATCTTGCTTTGCTCATAAGTGGCGAAATCGCAGTAAGTACAGCGCTGGATACAGTAGGGAATGTGGATATAGACGCCAAATGCCATGGGAGTTATGTAGAGTATGTCTAAGAAATTTCAACTAAAAAACGGTCTGAAAGTCCTTTTACTGGAAAGCCACAAGTCTCCGGTGGTCTCAGTGCAAATGTGGGTGAAAACAGGCTCGGCCGATGAAAAAAAGACCGAAGAGGGGATCTCTCACTTTATCGAGCATTTGGTGTTTAAAGGGACCCGCAAGTACAAGGTGGGCGAGATCGCGGCCACCGTGGAAGGTTCCGGCGGGGAGCTGAATGCCTACACCTCTTTTGACCAAACCGTGTTTTATGTGACCATTTCCAAACAATTCTCGGATGTCGCCCTGGATGTGATCAGTGAAATGATGGGTTATCCGACCTTTGATCCGCAAGAAATCGACAACGAACGCGAAGTTGTTCTGGAAGAGATCAAACGTGGTCAGGACAGCCCGGGCCGCCGTGCCAGTCAGCTGCTTTTCACCAACGTCTTCCAAAAAAGCCCTTACGGCATTCCGGTTATTGGCTACGACAAGGTCGTTAAAAAAGTTTCTGCCAAAAAAATCCGCGAGTTCTATCAATCCCGGTATGTGCCATCAAATATGTTCCTGGTGATTTCGGGCGACTTTGATTCCAAAGAAATGAAAAACCGCGTGCAGGAAATGTTCGGCGGCTTTGCTCCGTATAAACTGCGCAAAGTGGCGCGCAAAAAAGAACCGGCACAAAAAACCATTCGCATCAAAGTCGAACAGGCGAAGTTTGAACAGACCACCGCTTACCTGACCTGGAGAATCCCGAGCGTCAAACACAAGGACATCGCAGCCCTGGAAGTGATGTCAGCGATTCTGGGACAGGGTGATTCCTGTCGTCTGATGCAGACGTTGCGAATCAAAGAGCCGCTGACAAATTCAGTGGGCTCGTTTGCTTATTCCATGCAGGATGACGGACTGTTTGCCGTGTCGTTGGGGCTGGAAAAAGAAAATCTGACCAAGGCGCTGACGGCGCTGATTCCGGAACTGGTTCGCATTGTGACCGAACCTCCGACCGTGGCGGAAATGCAAAAGGCAATCACGAACTTTGCCAGCCACGAAGTTTATTCCATGGAGACTGTGGATAACATTGCGAGAAAAGCCGGAAGCAATGAGTTTTATTACGGCGATCATGACTACTACAAAAAGTACATGAAACAGGTCTATGCCCTGAAGCCGGAAGACATTCAGAAGATCGCCAGAAAATATCTGAAGGCGGACACCTTCGGTCTTTCCATGATGACGAACATGGATAAGAAAAACGCGGACCGTATCCTGAAAGCCTTTGCGAAAGACTTGAGAAAAGCTTTGCGTGAAGCAAAAGTTGCAAAACAAAAAGTGCCGCGCTTTGCCGCAAAGAAATTCCATATCAATGCCGGAGCTTCTAAAGGTGTGCCGACCACCGAGCGCATTGTGCTGGATTCCGGGGCCACCTTGCTGATCCGCGAACAAAGCGACACGCCGTATGTGGCGATGAAAGCGGCGTTCCTGGGTGGGGCGCGGGTTGAGCCGGAAGGCCAAAACGGGCTGACCGAATTGTTTGCCAGAAACTGGATGTCCGGATCAAAAAACTTCACAGAAGATGACATCAATCTTCGCGTGGACGAACTGGCTGCCGGTATCGGCGCCTTTGGCGGAAGAAACTCGGCCGGTCTGTCCATGGATTATCTGTCACCGTTCGAAGACAAGATGCTGGAAATCTATGCGGATTCCCTGCTGGCGCCACAGTTCCCGGAAATCATCCTGGAGCGTGAAAAAGTTGTTCTGAAAAATCAGATCAAGGCCCGTAACGACAATCCAGCCCAGCTTTGTATTCTGGCCTTCATGCAGGAAATCTTCAAAGGTCACCCGTATGCGCGCGATCTGGTGGGCAGCGAAACCACGGTGAACGCGATCACGTCTGCGGACCTTCTGGGTTATTACAAAAAAATCGCCATGGCGAAGAACGTGACGTTCTCGGTTGTGGGTGATGTTGACACCAAGAAGTGGGTGAAGACGCTCAATGAAATCACCAAAGAGCTTCCGAAAGGGGAGCGCGTGAAAAATCATTTCGCGGCACCAAAAATCACCGAATCCAAACACATGTTCCGCGAACTGAAAAAAGAACAAAGCCACATCATTGTGGGCTATCAGGGTCTGACACTTTCAAGTCCTGAGCGCTACACGATGGAAATCATTCAGTCCATTCTAAGCGGCCAGGGTGGCAGACTGTTTATCGAGCTGCGGGATAAAAACTCTTTGGCATATTCCGTGTCGCCAATGCACATGGAAGGTATCGAGTGTGGATATTTCGGTGGATATATTGGTTGTTCGCCGGAAAAATCGGAAAAAGCCATTCAGATGCTGAAAGCGGAATTCAACAAGCTGGCGACAACCAAAATTTCACCGGAAGAACTGGTGCGTGCGCAGAGATATCTGATTGGCCGACACGATATCGAGCTGCAAAGAAAGAGCACCATAGGCAATGCGATCTTGTTCGATGATATCTATGGCCTGGATTACCGTGAAAGCCTGGATGTGGCTGACAAGTACTTTGCAGTCAGTCCGGAAGATGTGCAGAAGCTGGCGCAAAAAATATTTGCCCAGCCCACTATTGTAAGTCTGGTGGGTCCGACGGATGTGAAATCCTAAAGCTCGCGACGGAAGTCCTCAATGATTCTTTGATTGAGGGCTTCCAGATCCTTGAATCCACGGGGCTTGAGTTCTTCAGGTCCCTTGTTTAATTCCGCACTTAAATGTCTTTCTAAAATCGCAAATACTTTTGGAATCACCGTGCGTTGGTAGTTAGCGCTGCCGATGCGGGTTTTCACAATCTGCCAAAGTTCCCAGCGGGCCGGCAAAAAGGCATAATACAGATCCCCGCCGAACTGGGAATAAAACGGATATTCTTTTTTCCAGCGCTGGCGCGACAGGTGATGACGGCCCTCAGTGAAATCCCGAAGCTGCAGTACGGTGGAAGTGTGCGGGTGATAGCTTTCTGCAGTGCTTTTTAAAACTTTGGACATGGCTTTGGGATCTTTTGTGGCCACTATCGACAGCGAGTCCGCAAACAGCTCATGAACGGCGCTGCGCAGACTCCAGTGGGCTGAAATTTCCTTGCGGCGCTCAGCGATGGAGTCGATTTCTTTGATGATGTCATAGATTTTTTTGTCCATGTCCTGGCGAAGAGCAGGATCTGTCAGCTTGTCTCTTTCCAGCATCAAAAGATCATTTTGCTGGTGCAGGTTTTCTTCGCGGGTGTGCAGGGAAATTTGTTCCTCACGCAAAGTCTTGTAGCTTGAGGACTTCAGAGTCATGTTCTTTTCAAAGACCGCGTGGGCGTATTCATGCATCAGGGTGTTTTGATTGATGGCCGGATGTTTTTTTCCCATTTTTTCCGGGCGCACACCGACGCTGATCAGATAAGTCTGAGCATTGAAGGTGGAAAAAATAAATGCACTGTCGACGTGGATTTGCACTTCGTGAGGCACGGCAAGATCACCCAGCAGGGTGTTGATCTTGTCCACCGTGTGGGCGTAGTCCTTTGCCGGCGGCCCTTTCTGGCCGGAGGGTCTGACTTCAATCTGACCCTGCTTCGCATATTCGGAAGCAAAGATCGGCCCGCATTTTTCCCCGAAGGCCCACAGGGACCCCGGCGCAAAAGCGCTCAGCACTGCCAAAGTGATAGTCATCCATCTTAAGTTCATTCTTAGTAGAACTCCTTCAAACGGGCTTGCCGGATTGAAATGCAAAGGTGACGCCGAAGTGGTGTCTCATTGTGAGACTTTTGACCAGCTTTGCAAAAAACAACTAACCGAAAACCATTCAGGATTTGTTAAACTAACAGTATGCGGGAAAAGCGTTCGACACCAACAGTTGAGCTTTTTGTAAGCCCTGAGGGCTACTTCCAGGAGCTGGTTCAGAAAGGTCTGTCCCAGCGAAAGGTTCAGACCTATCCATTGGTTGAAGCCTATCTTGTGAATTTATTACAGCACTATCTGGATGCGCGGAATCTGCACGATCCAGCCTACGCCAGCGAAAGCGGCGCTCGAAATCCCCAGACACTGGCTGAAATGTATCTGGCGGCTCAGAATGCCGAAAGCTTTGCCAAGGCCGAAATGCTGAGAAAACTCGGAGACCGAACCCTGTACATTAGCGGCTTCTTTGGCGACTCGTTGTCTCGCAAGATCATCGATGTGGATTACTATGCGGAGATTGGCGGAGCGGCCTATGCATCCCTGGCCCATTGCACCCGGGAAGACACCATGGCCCGTGTGTACACGGTGTTCTCGGACCGTTTTCTGGAGTTTGTCGATGTGCTGACGTACATCAGTCATCATTCCTTTATCAAAAGCGACGAAAGCATCCTGAGACTGTATGAGCGCTATATGAGAACAGGTTCTGAGCTGGCTCGTGAGAAGCTTGAGGAAATGGGAGTTTTGACCCTTCCTCAGGATCAAGTAAAGCTTGGCAAGCAGAGCTGATTCCTCTATTCTGGCGCCATGTTTGGCTTAGGTATGTCTGAAATTATCTTCCTTGCGGTTCTTGCCCTGATTGTGATCGGGCCGAAAGAACTTCCGGAACTGGCAAGGACTCTGGGGCGCTTTCTCAACGAGTTGAAAAGAAGCACCGATTCCATGGGTGATGAACTCAAGCAACAGATGCGTCTTGATAAGCTCGACAAACTGAATCTGGACACCATCCGCAATCCTCAACAGCAAGGTCAAAATCAGAACGAAGCCGAACAGGCTCCACTGGCGCCTTCTGCTGATGCAGCTCCAATCGTTGAAGAACAGCTGGAGTTTCCGCAAGCCACCGCTGACGAAAAATCAGAAGAACAGAAGCCTTCATGAGACGCGAAGAACTCGATTCCAAAGCCCAATCCTTGTTTGAGCACCTGTCCGATCTTCGCAAATGTCTGATCAATTGTGTTTGGATTTTGTTGATCGCCACGGGTATCTGTTACGGTTTCAGTGAAAAGATTTTCGATTTCGTGCGTGAACCGATTCGTCCGTACCTTCCAGGTGGCGGTCTGATCTATACCGGTCCATTGGATAAATTCATTGCTCATCTAAAGCTTTCCTTCGTGTGCGGTATTTTACTGTCGTGCCCGTTCTGGCTTTATCAGGTGTGGAAGTTCATTGCTCCGGGGCTGTACGCTAAAGAGCGCAAATACACCATGGGCTTTATCGTTTCCGGCACGGGTTTGTTTGTGCTGGGCGCGGCGTTTTCATACTGGATCGCTTTGCCAATGGCCTTCCAGTTCCTGATGACTTTCGGGGGCGAAATCGACAAGCCGATGATTTCCATTGATCAGTACATGGGGTTCTTCACCCAGATGTGTCTGATGTTCGGGGTGGCTTTTGAATTACCCTTGGTGATCGTGGTTCTGGGTATGATGGGAATTGTGTCCCAGTCCTTCCTGCGCAAGAACCGCCGCTATGCCATTATGACAATCGCGGTGATCGCCGCGGTGATCACTCCGCCGGATCTGCTGAGCATGGTGATGATGCTGGCACCGATGTGGGTTCTTTATGAAGCCGCCGTCCTGATCGTCGGTGTCTTTGAAAAGAAGCGTGAAGACAGCTTCGCTGTGAACGAGCGCGAATAGCCACAGTTCCAGCCTCGACTACAGTCGGGGTGTTCGGCTTTTAATGTGAAATGTGAGAATCTTGTGAGTACGCTTGGTAAGTGTACAAAAGCATTCTTACGTTCATGGAGGAACTGTGAAGTCTTTGATCTTCTTGTCTCTGATGGGTCTATCTTTGTCTGCGACGGCGCAAATTCAGGATTACGAAAAAGCGGCCAAACAATTTGCGTGTATCAATCAAGTCAACATGGCAACCATGGATATGGGTTTCGGTACGGAACCTGATGGCGCTGCCTTCGTTATCGGTAATGACGGCAAAACCAATGTGCTTGATTCTGGCAAAATCATTTCCCGCGAAACCAAAGATGGCGTTGAAACGATCGTTTACAAAGCCAAAGTTATGACCGGCTTTAAAGACGGTAAACCGGTATTTGAAACAGACCGTAAAACCGTAAGCCTTCGTCGTGACGATCAGGGCCGCGTGGTGGCGGTGAACAAAGACATGAATCTGAAATCCCAGATTCAGAACCGTGATGCTTACATGAAAACCGAATGGGGCAAAAACTTCAAAGGCAATTTCCCGCTGGTGAAAGGCACCGAATCCACATTCTCTTACAATGGTGATTCTTGTGAAGTGGCGCAAAGCGCTTATATGCAGATGCTGGATGAAAATTCAAAAGTGGAAACCAAAGTCACTTACGACAAGGTTTTCTGTGACCGTATGAAGCCAATGATTTCCAAAATGGGTTCTCAGAATGCGGCTCAGTGCGGAAGCCTGATTGGCATGGCTCAAGGCGCTTATGATCAGCGTAACGCTGAACTGGCAAAAGAGGGTAAATCCATGACTGCAGGTGCATTTGGTGTGTATGCCGGCATGGAGGCTCCAGCTGACAAGAAAAGCAAACAAGCGGCTCAAACCAGCGCCTTTAATATCGGTGGTGCGATTGCGATGTGTGCTTCCATGGCTGATGGTGGCATGGGCATGATGGGTGGTTATTACGGGATGGGTATGGGCAGTATGATGGGCGGCGCAGGAGCTTACGGTGCAATTATTGGTGGCACCGGCAGCATGACAGGCGCATCCCCGGCCAAGACAAAGGCCTCACAGAAGGCCGCCAAAGGAAATCAATAAGACAATAAAAAAGGGGCTCTGATGAGCCCCTTTGATTTTTCAGCTTTTTAAAACCGACTAAGGTTCTTCAAACTTGATCAGAACCGCTCCGGATTCCACAGAGTCGCCCTGTTTCACGCGGATCTCTTTGATTTTTACATCGCGGGATGCACGCATTTCATTTTCCATCTTCATCGCTTCCATGATCAGTAAAGGTTTGTTGGCCTTCACGATTTCACCCTCTTTGGCGAAGATTTCGATGATTTTACCAGGCATACCGGATTTCAGTTCCTGGTCGCCACCGAAACCGCCACCTTTCTTCAGGGATTCATGCAGAAGCATTTCATCATTGAAGACTTTGATGGTGCGGAAAGAGTTACGCGTAAAGACCGTGTACTCAGTGTCCTGTCCGATCACGTCGATCAGATAGGACTTACCGCCAAACAGGAAGCTGATGTACTGCTCGGCCTGCTTGTAGTCGTTTTTGGAGATGTCATAGTGGATCCAGTCTTTGCCCTCTTCCTGCAAGGAAACCTTCCAGGTCGTGCGGTGCTCGGTCACATCCACTTTAAATTTCTTACCTTTAAGTTCTGCCTCAAAATACATGACTACGTCCTCAATTGAAGTTTGCGGCTGACACGCTTCCAGTTGGAAGTCAGATTCAGCTGGCGAACGTCTTTGGATTTACGATCGTTATAAGCAGTGATTGCCGCAGCGATCAGGAATACAGGGTCTTCCACTTCTTTGAAAAGATTTGGTTCGATAACTTCGAAGTTCTTTTCAATGAACTGAGTCGTGTAAGAACCATCGCGGAATTTCGCGTGATCCAGAATGGTTTTATGAAGAACGATATTGGTTTTAATACCGGTCAACACGAACTCACTCAGGGCACGTTGCATTCTGTCGATAGCCTCTTCGCGTGTTTCGCCCCAGGTGATCACTTTCGCGATCATTGGATCGTAGAAGATAGGCACTTCGTAGCCAGGGTATGCGTAGGAATCCACACGCATGAACGGACCTTGCGGGTGACGGCAGGCACGAATCACACCAGGGTGTGGTTTGTACGTGATCGGGTCTTCCGCGCAGATACGGGCTTCGATGGCGTGGCCTTTTTGTTTGATGTCCTCTTGTTTGAAGCTCAAAGGTTTGTTCGCTGCCACGTAGATCTGTTCTTTCACCAGGTCAAAGCCCGTCACGATCTCTGTGATCGGATGTTCCACCTGAAGACGAGTGTTCATCTCCATGAAGTAGAATTCTTTGGTGGTGTTATCAAAGATGAACTCAATCGTTCCCGCGCCCACATAGTTGATCTGTTTTGCTGCGCGAACAGCGGCTTCACCCATGCGCAGGCGCACTTCGTGAGGCACAGAAGGGGACGGACATTCTTCGATGATCTTCTGGTGACGGCGCTGAACAGAGCACTCACGTTCAAACAGGTGAACGTGGTTGTTGTGTTTGTCGCCGAAGACCTGAATCTCGATGTGTTTCGGGTCGTTGATGAATTTTTCGATGTAAACAGTCGGATCCGCGAAATAGTTCTGACCTTCAGAACGACACGCACGGAAAGCGCTTTCCAGTTCGTCCATCTGACGAACCACACGCATGCCTTTACCGCCACCGCCGGCAGAAGCCTTGATGATGATCGGCAGACCGATTTGTTCAGCGATCTTTTGAGCGGCTTCAACAGAGTCAACGCCACCGTCAGAGCCCGGAACCGTCGGAACGCCCGCTTTTTTCATCAGAGACTTGGCGGAAAGTTTATCCCCCATCGCCTCGATGTTTGCCACTGTAGGTCCGATGAATGTGATACCGGCTTCTTCCAGTGCTTTGGCAAAAGTGGTGTTTTCAGACAGGAAGCCATAACCCGGGTGAACAGCGTCCACGCCGGCTTTTTTGCAGACCTCGATGATCTTGTTATAGTTCAGATAGCTTTCGCGCGATGGGGATGGGCCGATGTGATAAGCCTCATCCGCCAGGAATACGTGCAAGCTGTCGCGGTCCGCATCGGAAAACACCGCCACAGATCCGATACCCAGCTCGCGACAAGCACGAGTGATACGGATGGCGATTTCCCCGCGGTTGGCGATCAGGATTTTTTTAAACAATGCCATGTTCGCTCCTACAGAGGGATGTTTCCGTGCTTTTTAGCCGGAGTAACGTCACGTTTATGTTTCAGCATTTCCAAAGAGTCGATGATGCGTTTACGAGTCATCGCTGGCTCAATAACCTCATCCGTGTAACCCAGTTCCGCAGACACGTAAGGGTTGCTGAACTTGGCTTCGTACTCTGCCGTCAGGCGCGCGCGCTCTGCCACAGGGTCTTTGGCTTTGTTGATCTCTTCACGGAAGATGATGCTTACTGCGCCGTCAGCGCCCATAACCGCGATTTCTGCAGATGGGTAAGCCAGGTTCACGTCTGAGCGAAGAAGTTTCGAGCCCATAACGATGTAAGCACCGCCGTAAGCTTTGCGGGTGATAACGGTGATTTTAGGCACTGTCGCTTCCGCGTAAGCATAAAGAAGTTTCGCACCGTGAGTGATGATGCCGTTCCATTCCTGGTCTTTACCTGGCAGGAAGCCTGGTACGTCCACGAAGGAAACCACCGGGATGTTGAAAGCGTCACAGAAACGGATGAAACGAGCGCCTTTGCGGGACGCTTCAATGTTCAAACAACCTGCAAGGATGTTTGGCTGATTTGCCACGATACCCACCGGGCGGCCGTTGAAGCGTGCAAAGCCCACGATCAGATTCTGGGCGAAGTGTTTGTGCACTTCCAGGAAGTAACCTTCATCCACGCACTCGGTGATAACAGAGATCATGTCGTAAGGTTTCTTTGGATTTTCCGGAATCAAAGAATTCAAAGCTTCAGTCAAACGGTCCGGACGGTCGTTGGTTGGAAGAACCGGAGCATCGTCAAGATTGTTGGACGGAAGGAAGTTCATCATCTCGCGGATCAGAAGCAAGCAGTGCTTGTCATCTTCAGCTGCGAAGTGAGCCACGCCGGATTTTGCCGAGTGAGTTGTTGCACCACCCAGATCTTCTTTGGTCACATCTTCGTGGGTCACAGTCTTGATAACATCAGGACCGGTCACAAACATGTATGAGGTGTTTTTCACCATGAACACAAAGTCCGTGATGGACGGGGAGTAAACCGCGCCACCCGCGCACGGGCCCATGATTGCGGTGATCTGCGGGATCAAGCCGGAAGCCATGGTGTTTCTGGTGAAGATGTCGGCGTAACCACCCAGGGATTCAATACCTTCCTGAATACGCGCGCCACCAGAGTCATTGATAGAGATGAATGGAGCCCCGTTCTTCATCGCCAGATCCATCACTTTGCAGATCTTGTTGGCTTGAGTGCGGGACATGGATCCACCGATCACGGTGAAATCCTGAGAAGACAAATAAACCAGTTTGCCGTTGATACGACCGTAACCAGTGATGACACCATCACCAGGAACCACGTTTTTATCCATGCCGAAGTTTGTGCAACGGTGAGAAACGAAACGATCCATTTCAACGAAACTGCCTGGATCCAGCAAAACATCCACGCGTTCGCGTGCAGTCAGACGGCCACCTTGCTTGTGTTTTGCCAAGCGAGCTGCGCCACCACCAGCCATTGCGGCTTCGTTTCTTTTCTCAAGATCTGCCAATCGTGCTTGAATGCCAGATGAAACTTCTGTGCTCATAAAATTCCTTTTCTTGTGAGGAACCATCCTCAAAAAACAAGGAACCAATCTAGCACTTCAGTTCAAAGAATCATCTTAAAACTAGAGACGCAGAGCATACTTTTTATGCTCTGCGCGAATTGAGCTATGTGTTTGAAATTATGGAACTAACTGCTGAATGTACTGAAGCGCCTTTTCGACATTGATGCGCCCTCGAGTATTTACTTTAAATTCGTGTCCGGAAGACACGTCCACAGACTTCAAAATTGCCTCTTTAACTTGCACGGCCGTGGCCGTCGGTTTGGCACTCCAAACCAGGGCTGCGGCACCACTTACAAATGGCGCAGCCATACTGGTTCCTTCCATGTAAGCCGTGGATCCGCCCGGCACGGTGGAAAGAATTCTTTCACCCGGAGCCGCCACGTGAACCAGAGAAAAACCACTATTCGACCAGGAAGTCATAAAGTCTGAAACTGAAGCTGCCGCCACGGTGATCTGATTGGCCATGTTGAAGGAGGCCGGGAATTCCGGATACACATCGACATCGCGACCGTCATTACCGGCCGCCACAATAACCAGAATGCCTTTTTTCTCAAGCTCTACAAAAGCATTTCGCAAAGACGCCACACACGGAGCTCCACCCCAGCTGGCGTTGATGATCTTGGCACCTCGGCTGGCGGAATATTGCATCGCCAGAACGGCATCACCCAAAGAACCACCGCCATCATTGGCAATGAACTGCGCGGGAATAATCTGCGCCTGAGGCGCAACACCTTCAATCGAACCATAACGAGAGTCCGCAGCGATGATACCCGCCACGTGGGAACCGTGCGAGCTTGGCGTTTGATTGTTGCCCGGCTGGGAAACAAAGGCAGCGCCATAGTAGTCATCGACGATTCCGTTTTTATCGTCATCAATACCATTGTTCGGGATTTCACCTGTGTTCACGGCAATGCGCGGAAGCAGTTGGGGATGGGACACATCCACGTATGCATCCACCACGGCGACTTTTACGCCCTGGCCGTAAACACCCTGGCTCCACACCGTCGGGGCGCCAATGCGCTGCTGGCCCCAGCTGTCTGTAAACGCATTTACTGACACTTCACTGGATCTTTGCAGTTGGATCACGCGATCGTAATCGACGTGTTTGATGTTTTCCAATTGAGGTTTGATGAAATTTTCTTTGAATTCTTCGGCATTGGTTGCGGTTTCAGTTGTGAAACTGCCGTCCTCCCATTGCACGATGAATTTGTGTTCAAGAGCCTGACCACGACAGGCGCTGGAATCAAGCGCGCCATTTTCTGGAAAGACTGTTTCAGCGGATTTCTGGCTACAAGCTGCAAATACAAAGACGCAAGCGACCGCCGAGAGAATTTTTTGAACATCCATGTTCACTCCCTGTGCGAGCCCAACGGGTCCCATCAATGGGACGCACTACAAAGGCCCGACCGGTTAGCTCTTCGGCTATTATATGTCTTATTTTGAGGCTAAGTTTCAGAAACTGGACTGGACCGTTTTCTCAGGTCCAACCCATTAGATATGAGCGATGAACTCGCGCAAAAACGAGGAGAATTGCATCTCTACTTGCTTGGCTGTCTCTGTCACTTCGTCGTGGGAAAGCTTCTGAGAAGAAATCCCAGCCGCCAAATTAGTGATGCAGGAAAGAGCCGCAACACGCAGACCCAGGTGGTTGGCCGCGATGGTTTCTGGAACCGTGCTCATGCCAACCGCTTTACCGCCAATCAGTTTCAGGTAACGAACTTCAGACGGAGTTTCATAAGTAGGACCGCTCACGCCACAGTACACACCCTTGTGATAGCGTGTGCCCTGCTTCATCATCACGTCTTCCATGATCTGAATCAGGCGTTTGTCGTAAGCTTCAGTCATGTCCGGGAAGCGAGGGCCCAGTTCCTTGATGTTCGGACCCATCAAAGGATTCGTGCCCATCAGGTTGATGTGATCTTCGATGACCATGAAATCACCGGCTTGCATGTTTTCACCAAAGCCGCCGGCAGAGTTCGTCAAAATCAATGTTTCCACACCCAGCATCGCCAAAGTACGAGTCGGGAACACAACACTTTCCATGCTGTGGCCTTCGTAGTAGTGGTTGCGACCCTGAAGGATCGCGATGGATTGGCCATTGATTTTACCGAAGATCAGATTTCCAGAATGTCCTTCGACAGTCGGAGGGGAGAAGTGAGGAATGTCTTTGTAAGGAATGGTCGTTTCAACTTCCACTTCTTTCACAAAAGCGCCAAGGCCCGATCCCAATACAACACCGATTTTCGGTTTTGCCGAAGTCTTGGTGCGGATATAGGTCATGGATTCTTGTAGCTTGTTGAGTACCAAAATATTCTCCCTTTTCGACCTTGAGTATTAGCTCAAAGTTTTGAGTATCAAACTAGGCTTTGTCGTCTTTTGCAAGGAAATTGTCACTGCTGAACGAAGCATCGGCAGAGCAGATTGCAGCAGATCTTTGTCGTCGCCATGCAATGTAAACACGGTGTCGCCCACCTTCACTTCATCGCCCACTTTCACATGGAACTCGATGCCCGCCGTCGGAGCAATGATGTCCGTGGTTTGTGCACGACCGGCCTTGATCAGGATGCCCGCAACGCCAATGCTTTCAGTGTGGAATCCACCCACCCAGCCGGCTTTGTCGGATTTGACTTCGATAGAGTGTTTCGGTTTTGGCAGGGCCTTCAAATTGCCACCGTGGATGGAGCAAAGCTCTTCAAACTTCGCCATCGCTTTACCGGACACCAGAATGTCTTCGGCAATTTTGTAGGATTCCTCTTCGTTCTTGCCAACACCCGCCAATAGCAGCATGTGCGCAGAAAGACGCAGGCTCAGTTCGCGTGTGTCTTCGTAAAGATCATAGCCACCAGCGCCGATGAATTTTTCGTTCTTCATGATCGCCACGCACTCTTCCACTTCCACTGAGTTACCCGCATAGCGGCCCAGCGGCTGATCCATATTGGTCAGCAAGGCAGTGACTTTTTTGCCGTAACCTTTGGCAATCGCCATCAGATTTATCGCCAGTTCTTCCGCTAGCATCGAAGTTTTCATAAATGCGCCGGAACCGAACTTCACATCCAGCACCAGGCCATCGATGCCTTCAGCCATTTTCTTGGACATGATCGAAGCGCAGATCAGCGGCAGGCTTTCCACCGTCGCGGTCACATCACGAAGGGCATATATTTTTTTATCGGCCGGGCAGATTTCTTTGGTCTGACCGATGAAACAGATTTTGTGTTTGTGAACCAGCTCGATAAATTCAGGCAGGGACTTTTGAGTGTTGAATCCCGGAATGGATTCCAGCTTGTCCAAAGTTCCGCCGGTGTGACCCAGGCCACGGCCGGAAATCATCGGCACCGGAATGCCCGCGGCCGCCACAATCGGTCCCAGAATCAGACTGGTTTTATCACCCACGCCGCCTGTGGAATGTTTATCCACTTTGAATTCTTTAACAGATGAAAAATCCACAACTTCACCAGAGTGAAGCATCGCTTTGGTCAAAGAAAGAGTTTCTTCCGTGTTCATGCCGCGGAAGAAGATAGCCATCAGCAAAGCTGACATCTGATAATCAGGAATCTGCCCGCGCGCATAGCCCAGGATGAATTCGTTGATTTCTTCATACGACAGCTGACCGCCGTTGCGTTTGATTTTAATAATTTCAGCAGGAAGAAAAGCCATTAGTAACCACCTTGTACAGAGCCGCCTTGAATAATTGTGATCCCTGAGCTTGTGCCAAGACGGGTGGCTCCAGCGTCGATCATTGCTTTTGCTTGTTGGGCATCTTTGATGCCGCCGGAAGCTTTGACTTCCATGGATGAACCCACAACGGACTTCATCAGTTTCACATCATCCACCGTGGCGCCGCCGCCACCAAAACCGGTGGAGGTTTTTACGAAATGCGCACCGGC
Source organism: Bdellovibrio bacteriovorus str. Tiberius (assembly GCF_000317895.1). Taxonomy (NCBI): domain Bacteria; kingdom Pseudomonadati; phylum Bdellovibrionota; class Bdellovibrionia; order Bdellovibrionales; family Pseudobdellovibrionaceae; genus Bdellovibrio; species Bdellovibrio bacteriovorus. The sequence continues at coordinate 3,925,176 of NC_019567.1, read as the reverse complement.
CTCCAAAGCCGCTTTGCACGCCAGGGTTTTGTCTTCCTGATTCAGCAAAGAAGTTTCGATGATGACTTTCACGGTGTGACCGTTGGCTGCCTGAACTACGGCCTTGATATCGTCGCGAACATAGTCCAGACGACGGTCTTTCAGTGCGCCGATTTGAATGACCATGTCGATTTCCTGCGCACCGTTGGCGATGGCGGTTTTGGTTTCAAAGGCCTTGCTGACCGTATCCATGGCGCCCAGCGGGAAACCCACCACGCAGCAGACTTTGACGGAAGAGTCTTTCAGAAGTTCTGCACAGGTCTTTACATAGGACGTGTTCACGCAGACAGAGAAGAAGTTATGCTCTTTGGCTTCGGCGCACAGCTTTTCAATCTGGGCGGTTTGGGCTTCGGGCTTTAAAAGAGTATGGTCAATGTAACGACTTAGTTGCACGGGGCACCTCAAGAATGTTTAAATTAAAAAGTTATCTCAGATCATTGCAGGAGGCAATCATGACACCACAGAAGTGGACCTCAGTTTTACTCATATCTTTGTTCATTTTCACTTCCTCCACCTCGATGGCCCAGGCCAACCGCAGTGTGAAACGCAATGTCGCTGCCGTCTTGTTTTCCACTCTGGGCGGGGCGATTCTGGGATTAAGCACATTGTCTTTTTATGGTGAACCTCAAGAGCACACAGGCAATATCACCACCGGGGCGCTGGTCGGACTGTTGGGCGGGGTGGGGTATGTTATTTATGACTCTTCGCGCCCAGCGGCGCCTCAGTATGAGTATTCCCAGAATTTGGGAATGGACTTTAAAAACCGAAGGGCCTCGGAAACTTTCATCGCCAAGGCCCCTCCCATGATTCAGTATTCGTTTACTTTCTAGTTTAGCCCACTTTGGTGCGCGGACCGCCGGCAGGTGCGCCACCCATTCCGGTCTGCACGCTGGTGTCGCCACCACCGGCCTGACCCAGGAAGGTCTTGGCGTCGGCTGCGGAAACTTTACCCTTACGAACCAGATCTTCAATGTACTTTTCAAACAGAACCATACCTTGAGTGGCACCGGTCTGCATGGCAGATGGGATCTGGTGGACTTTACCTTCACGAACCAAGTTCGAGATGGCTTTGGTGTTTCTCATGATCTCGTAAGCCGCTACGCGACCTTGTCCATCCGCGCGGGAGAACAGTGTCTGGGCGACAACTCCACGCAGGGATTCCGCCAGCATCGTGCGGATCTGTTGCTGTTGACCGGCAGGGAATACGTCAATGATACGATCGATGGTTTTCGCCGCACTGTTGGTGTGCAGGGTTCCGAAAACGATATGACCTGTTTCTGCCGCGGTCAGTGCCAAAGAAATAGTTTCCAAGTCACGAAGCTCCCCCACCAGCAGGATGTCCGGATCTTCACGCAGAGCCGCTTTCAGGGCGTTGGCGAAACTTTTGGTGTGGCTTCCCACCTCACGCTGATTGACCAGGGACTTCAAATTCGGGTGAACGAACTCGATTGGGTCTTCCACGGTGATGATGTGGGCTTCGCGGGTCATGTTAATTTGGTGAATCATCGCCGCCAAGGTTGTGGATTTACCAGAACCGGTCGGACCGGTGACCAGAATCAGACCACGATCGCAATCGATCATGTCCATCACGGCCGGAGGCAGTCCCAGTTCCTGTGCAGTTTTGATTTTTTCCGGAATGATACGCATAACGGCGCCAAGGCCTTTACGCTGCATAAAGATATTGCAACGGAAACGACCGACACCTGGCAAAGTGTAGGCGAAATCCAGCTCCCACTTTTCAACGAAAGCTTTCTTTTGCTTTTCAGAGAGAATTTCAAAAAGCAGTCCCTGCACGTCCTGATTGGTGAGCTCACGATAGTTCAATGGAACCATGTTTCCATGCAGGCGCAAATAAGGGGCGGCTCCACTTGTGATATGCAAGTCGGAGGCACCTTGTTCCACCATGAGTTTGAACAATTCATCAATTGTTGCCATCGTCGTCTCCTAAGGTCTCTAATTCAGTGATCTTTTCGGTCAGATATGTTTCAATATTAAATATTAATTGCTATCGGTCTTGTTTCTGGACTATTGAACTAAGACCAACCCCGTTCAAGAGGGGTTATATTCGCCAAGGAGTCGCCTGTGTCCGCAGAAATTCTGATTAACGTTCGACCTCAAGAGACACGTGTAGCCTATGTTGACGGCGGTATCCTGACTGATTTGAAAATTGAACGAAAAACGTCCCCCACTTTGGTCGGGTCCATTCATCGCGGCACGGTGATTCGTGTTCTTCCGGGTATGCAAGCGGCGTTTGTGGATATTGGTCTGGAAAAAGCAGCCTTCCTGTATGTCGGCGATATTCGTGAAGACGTGGATGACAACTTCCTTTCCGCAGTCGACCGTGAAGAGCCGATGGATGAAGGCGATGACGACAAACCTTTAAGTCACACCAATAAAACTCCCATTCAGGATCTGGTGAAAGAAGGCCAGAGCATTCTGGTTCAGGTTTCCAAAGATCCTCTGGGCACCAAGGGCGCGCGCCTGACGACGCACTTGTCACTGCCAGGCCGTTTCGTGGTGTTCCTGCCTACGGTGCGCCACTTGGGTATTTCCCGTCGTATTGAAGATGAAGGCGAACGCGAGCGTCTGCGCAAACTGGTCCAGAAAATCAATCCATCCGGTGGTGTGATCGTAAGAACCGCCGGGGACGGCGCTTCGGAAGAGATGTTGAAAGCCGACATCGAATATCTGGATCGTTTGAGCAAAGAGATTTTCAAAAACTACGAAAAGAAAAAAACTCCGGGCACACTTCACACCGAGCTTGATGTCGAGCTGCGTGCTTTGCGTGATTTGATGAGCGAAGATGTCACCAGCGTATGGGTCGATGACGTTGAGATTCACAAAAAAGTTGTGAAGTTCGTGTCCCAGTTCATGCCGAAGTACAAACAAAACATCGTGCTTTACGAAGAGAAAAAGCCCCTGTTTGACCTGTACGATATCGATATTGAAATTTCCCGCTCTATGGAAAGAAAGATCTGGCTTAAATCCGGTGGTTACATCGTGATTGACGAGGCCGAAGCGCTGGTGGTCATTGACGTGAACACCGGCAAGTTCGTGGGCAAAAAAGATCTGGAAGACACGATCTTAAAAACCAATCTGGAAGCGGTTCGCGAGACCGCGCACCAGCTGCGTGTGCGTAACTGCGGCGGGATCATCATCATCGACTTTATCGATATGGAAAAAGAATCCCATCGCGAAAAAGTTCTGGAAGCTTTGGCTGAAGAACTGGCGCGTGACCGTGCCCGTACCAATATTGTTTCCATGTCCCAGCTGGGTTTGGTGGAAATGACCCGTAAGCGCATTCGCCCAAGCTTGATTAAGACTTTGTGTGAACCCTGCTCTTACTGTGAAGGTAAAGGCTACATCAAACGCAAATCCACGGTGGCAAACGAAATCTTCCGTGAACTTGAGCGTGATGCTGACATGCTGATCAATAAAAAAACCAACGTGGTCATTCATTGTCACAGTGAAGTGGTCGACTGGATCTACGAAGTCGAAGGCGAAAGCCTGGAAGGCATCGAAAAGAAACTGGGCCGCTCTGTCGCGTTTAAAATTGAACCAAATTATCACTTAGAACAATACGAAATCTTCTTCGTATAGATGAATTGTGGAATCAATTTGGGATTGCTGGACCTTGGGCTGTTGAGTCGGGGGTCTGGTGTTCCGATAGATTCTGCATGAAACATCTTTTGATTTTTCTTTTTGGCATTCTATTTTCTTTTCTTGCACACTCCGAGCCGCTTTTTTGCGGCCCGAAGCCTTACCAGCTAAAAGCTCTGGCGGATGTTTCCCGCAACACGTGCATGGAGACTTTGAAGTCCAAAGAGTGTCAGGATCTTTTTGCGAAGATGCGTGCCAATGGGGAAAAACCTGAGGATAAAGCGCTGAAGTGCCATGATCAAAGCTCTCTGTCGCGGGCGGCGGAAAGCACCTGGGGTTACACTTCGGGTTGCGCGGTGGGTGGCTGGAATTTTGTAAAAGACTCTTTTGTCGCTATTGGTACGGCAATTGGTGAAGGGGCGGCGAAGATCGCGCTGGATATGGAAGCGGAAGCGGCTGCTAACAAAGCCTGCGAAGCCGATCCCAAGGGTAAAGAAAATCTGTTCAAACTATATAACAGCACGGTGCCGAAACTTTTGCAGGTGCAGATGCCCGAAGCCTCTGTTTTAAAGCGCGCCAACTGTGCGACCGTAAAACGCATCATCAAAATGCAAGGCATGGACAAGGGCAATGCAACCCTTCGCCTTGTTATGATGAAGGGGGATAAAAATCTTTCTGTCGATGAACGGGAATATGTTCAGTGGAGTCAGAAACAGGTCACGCCCTCAAACATTGATCTGGTGGGGATGGCTAAAGCCAAACTTAAAGAGATGGGTGTGCAGATCGAATGCTACAACGCCCAGCAGGCCGCCGCGATCGTCTGTGAAGCTGTGGCCGAGGTGGCGACTTTGGCCGGCGGACCAGCCGGAGCGGCACTGAAAGCCGCCAAAGCCAAAAACATCATGAAACTGGCCGGGGTGAGTGCGGATGCTGGAAAGGCCTCTGCCGCGACCAGAACCGTGGCTTCAGCCGCGGAACTGGAAAAGGCTGCGAAGCTGTCTAATATAGAGCGCGTGGCTGCGGCGGAAAAATCCCTGGGTCGAAGTTTGACCGAGGCGGAAAAGAAGGCCCTGATCGCGGCCCATGAAGTGGGCAAGGGAACCGGCCGGGGTTATGGGACCTATTCAAAGACGGATCTAAGCGACAAGGCTAATATATTGAAGAACGCCGGGTTCAAAACCGAAGAGCGGGATCTATTAATGCGTCAGGGATTGGCGGGAAGTCTGTCGGACACAAAGGCCGCCCGGGATTTTGCCAACAAGGCCCGTTTGGAAGCCGACAAGTTGCGTGTGTCCGGAAATATCTCAGAGTCTACAACAAGTTACCGCAAGGCGTCTGACTCTTATGAAGTCTTTATGAATGATGCAAAAGCGGCCAAATCTTCACGTGATTACTGGGTGGGGGCGAAGATGAATGCCTCGGCGGAAAGATACGATAAGGCTGCGGAATATTTCATCAAAACCGAGCAAGCCACCAGCCGAACGGATGTGAAAGCCCAGAATATCTTTGATGCTTTAAGCCGCGAAAAAGATGAGTTGCGCGTTATTGCTGCCCGAAACCCTGCCAGTAAGTCCGCCCAGAAAAATTATCAGGATCATAAAAAGCTGATTGAGGCGGTGGTCAATAGTAAGAATTTGCAGCTCGGGGACGCCTGGAAGCGGGAACTTTTGAAGCCCTGAGTTAAGCTAAGGTGCTGAAAATATAGGCTTTTATTTGGCACCTAGACCTCGCTAACTTTTTCCAAAAATATTTGCATTTGAGGGGGGTTAAAGCTAACCTCTCTTTCTCTCGTAAAAAGCTGAAAAAAATAGCATGTATTAGGTTGACAAAGCCTAGTGCAAAGTGGCATTTACCATTGGCTTAATTCGGGTAGCTGGAGGTATTACATGTACGCGATTATTCGTACTGGCGGGAAACAATATAAAGTTCAAGCTGGTGACGTAGTTCAGGTGGATAAACTTGAACAAGCACTTGGTGCAGAGTTTGAAATCAACGAAGTTTTGATGGTTGGTGGTGAGTCCACTGCTGTTGGTCAACCTCTTGTTAAAGGTGCGAAAGTAACTGTTGTTGTTACTAAACAAGCTAAGACAAGAAAAGAGATCGTCTTCAAAAAGAAGCGTCGTCAAGGTTACAGAAAGTTCGCAACTCACAAACAAGAGTTCACCGAACTATTTGTTAAAGCAATTTCCTTCGATGGAAAAACTGCTAAATCTGATGAAGCAGCAACTGTTGTTGACGTGAAAGCAGTTCGTGCTGAAAAAGCACAAGCTCGCGTAACCGCTCGTAAAGAGCGCGCAGCGAACAAAGGTACTGCAGAAGTTGTAAAAAAAGCGGCTAAAAAAGTAGCGAAAAAGAAAGTTGCAAAAAAAGCAGTTAAAAAGACTGTTAAAAAAGCGACTAAAACTGGCGCGAAGAAAAAAGCAGCTAAAAAAACTTCTAAGAAAGCTTAATTAATTTTATTTCGTAAGAGAGGTTCGTCATGGCAAGTAAGAAGGCCGGTGGTAGTACAAAGAACGGTCGTGATTCACAGAGTAAACGACTGGGTGTAAAAAGATTCGGTGGCGAGAAAGTTCTTCCAGGAACTATCATCGTTCGTCAACGTGGTACTAAGTTCCACTTGGGTAACAACGTAAAAATGGGTCGCGACTACACAATCTATTCTGTAGTTGAAGGTCTTGTTAAATTTGAACGTTTCTCCAAAGAGCGTTTCAAAGTTAGCGTTTATCCTAAAGCTGTTTAATCAGTCTTAAGATAAACTGATACATTTTTTCACAAATGGAAAAGGAGCCATCCCATGGCTCCTTTTTTGTTGTATAGACAGTCAGTTATGAAATTCATCGATGAAGTCAGTATCTCTTTAGCTTCGGGTCGTGGCGGCCCGGGTTGTGTAAGTTTTCGCCGCGAGTCCATGCAAGCCCGTGGCGGCCCGGATGGGGGCAACGGTGGTAAGGGCGGGGATGTCGTTATCCGCACATCTCGTCATATCAATTCTCTGGTAGATATTAGACAAAACAAAAGATACGCCGCTCAATCCGGAAGAATGGGTGAAGGTCGTCAGAAATCCGGTATGGATGGCGAAGACCTTATTCTTATTGTTCCTCAAGGCACTGTATTCCGTAATATGGATGGCGAAATCATCATCGATATGACGGGTATTTCCGAACACACTCTGCTTAAAGGCGGTCGTGGTGGCAAAGGAAATGAATTCTTCAAAAACAGTGTGAATCAGGCTCCTGAACACGCGCAACCTGGTGAAGACGGTCAGGAAATTGAAGTTCGTCTGGAACTGAAACTGATTGCGGATGTGGGTATCGTTGGATTCCCGAACGCGGGCAAGTCCACGCTGATTTCCCGTATTTCTGCAGCAAGACCGAAAATTGCGGATTATCCGTTCACAACCCTGACTCCGAATCTGGGAGTGGTGAAGGCCGGGGATTATTCCTCGTTCGTGGTGGCGGATATTCCGGGACTGGTGAAGGGCGCGCACGCAGGTGTGGGTCTGGGCATTCAGTTCCTGAAACACATTGAACGTACACGTCTGTTCATTCATCTGGTTGATGCATCCGGAATGTCAGGTCGTGATCCTTTAGAGGATTTTACAGATATTAATAACGAACTTAAGATGTACGATGAAAACAATCAGGACAAAGAGGGTTTCTTCCCTCTATCCACGCGTCCTCAATTGGTTGTTTTGAACAAGATCGACACTTTAAGTGAATCTCAGCTGACGAAGCTGAAAAAGCAGTTCAAGGAAGCCAGCGGCAGTGAGCCGTTTGCGATCTCTGCGGTGACTGGCAAAAACATCAAAGAATTTGTTCAGGAACTGGCTCGTCAGATTTTGAAAGAGGAAGAAGAATAATGAAAATAGGTATTTTCGGAGGCAGTTTCAACCCTCCACACATGGGTCACATCAACGCAATCCAAACCGTGGCGAAAAAAGCCGGTTTGGGCAAAGTTCACATCCTGCCTGCGGCTCAGAATCCTCTGAAAACTCCGGTGGAAGGTCCAACGCCTGAACAGCGTGTGGAACTGACTCGCCTGGCGTTTGCTCAGTACGGTGAAACTTACTTCGTGGATGATCAGGAGATCAAACGCGGTGGCATGAGCTACACGATTGATACCGTGATGAACCTGCGCAAATCCTACGACGCCAATGATCTGTACCTTGTCGTGGGTGCTGACAAGTTTGAAGAGCTGGCTCAGTGGAAGGACTATCAAAAGATCCTGACTGAGGCGAATCTGATTGTCACAACCCGCCCGGGTTACGACATGCCGGAATCCCTGGAAGAGATGCCAGGCTTCCTGAAGCCATTGGTTGCAGAATTTGATTTCAACTTTATTGAGCTGAACACCGGCCGTAACATCCAGTTCATCACTTTGCGTGATGTGGAAGTTTCCTCCAGTGAAGTTCGTAAATGGCTTCGTTCCGGCAAACCGGTTGAAAAATACCTGCCGTTGTCTGTTGAATCCTACATCAAAGAACACAAACTTTACCGCAATCTGGGCGACCGTATCGGGGACTACACCAAGTTCGCTGAATTCTGCGCGAATGTTTTGTTTGCGAAAAAAGGCATCAACGTTCGTGGTTTTGATCTGACTTCCATGTCGGCTCCAAGCGAATACACTTTGATCGCTTCCGGTACCTCCACCCGTCATGCGGCGGCGATGGCGGAAAACATCGTGATGGCGGTGAAAGAGGAATACAACGTTCACCCGCAAAGCATCGAGGGTGTGGATGAGGGCCGCTGGGTTCTTGTCGATTACGGTTCTTTGATCATCCACGTCTTCTACGACTTCGTTCGCCAGGAATACAGCCTGGAAAACCTGTGGAGACAAGGTAAAGACATGGGATTGAAAGATCCTTATGTTGGCAAGGGCGAGCAGTAATCATGAAGTTCATATTGTACAACCTCGCGACGGCCAAGGAAGCCTGGGCAGACGAGGTCAGCGAGTTGTACAAGAAGAAGATTTCCTTCTTCATTCCCTTCGATATCCAGTCCTTAAAGGCGAAAAAGTCCGCGCGTGAAGACGCGGACTTCAAGCGCAACGAAGAATCCGAACTGATCCTTAAAAATATCAACAGTGATGACTATGTCGTGCTTTTTGACGAGCGCGGCTCGGTGCTGGATTCGATTCAATTTTCAAAAAAAGTGGAAAACATTCTGGGAAGCTCCAAGAAGCGCGCGATTTTCATTATTGGCGGTGCTTTTGGAGTCAATGAAGAGGTCCGCAAACGTGCGGACCTGAAGGTGGCTTTGTCGCCGATGGTGATGAATCATCTGATGGCCCAGGCGATGAGTTTAGAGCAAATCTACCGCGCCTTTACGATCATCAAAAAAATCCCGTATCACAATATCTAGAGCCAAGGCGGCTCGTTACCCAGTTCTTTTTCCGGATCACGATCCAGATCCAGCAGACGGTTCCATTCAAGGCTCAGGAAATTCTTTTGTTCAGAAAGGGCCTCTTGGTCAGACAAGGCACGGGGGTTCAGGCAGTCAGAACCCGGATCAAATGTCTTGTGTGAGCAGATGGTGTATTGCACCTGGCTTTTTTCGCCACCCACCGCTTTGTTCCATTCAGCCAAAGTGACCGGCTTTTCAGGATTGATCGCCGGGTCAAAGACGTAAACCTCGTTCCCCACCCGGTAGGTCACGGCCACGTGATACCACCAGGAAACAGAGCCGCCCGGGGCGTTCTCAGTCGGAGCGTACAGGTTTCCGAAGACAAAAATTTTCTTTGGTGTGGTGAAGTGATGTTCCACCAGCTCAGTGGCGGCAAGTTCTGCGCGGGCATAACAACCATCGTCCGGATACATCCAGGTCAGGCGGCGGGCGAAAGGCTGAGCGTCGGCGATGAAGCGGGTGTCGCGAACGTATTTGAATTCACGTTCGAGGTCTGCATAAGAACCCACATCCGGAATTTCCTGAATGTTCAGTTCTTTCATGGGTTTTTTCATGCGATCAGGATAGCTGTTGCGACCAAAAAGTTCCCACACCGGCGTGCTGCGCTGACGAGCAGACTCAAAAGATTCACCAGAATGTCGGATGGAAGAAAGACCGGCCACGGCCGTGGCGGAAGCAGACAGAATCATCAACGAAACGAAAAATGCCTTCATAAACCCCTCACTCTTTCGGTTCTAGGCCTGCCGTCAGGGACTGTCAAAGAATTTGCACTGACGCGAAAGAATGAATTCTTTGTTGAAAATGCTCAAGACCCGACTGTCCGCCTGTCTGCATTGCGGATCGTTCCAAGTGGTGCGGGCGGGGCTCTGTGTTCCCTGTCATGAAGTGTTGAATCGTTACCCGCATCGACCGCGCCGAAGACAGGAGGGGTTGAGGGCTCTATATTCCTGGAATCCCGGGGAAAGTGATCTGTTGTCGGCCCTGGTGCTGAGTTTAAAGGGCCGGTACAACAGGCAGGGGTGGGAGCATTTTGCACAGATGATGGTGCAGCGGCATGTGCCTGACCTTGCTGCCGGGCGAAGACTGCACTTTGTTCCCGCGCCGTCGAAGTCCGATGCCGAAGATCATGCTTCATTGTTTGCCCGGGCGCTGGCAGCTCACACGGGGGGCGTTTACTTTCCCTGTTTGCGCAAAGCCTCTGCGGGGAAGCAGCGCCGGTCCGACCGGGGAGAGCGCGCCCTGATCGCGATGGAGCTGGTTGAAAAAAATACAGAGGTGTCTAAAAACTCGACAGACATCCTGTGGATCTTTGTCGACGACATCCTTACCACTGGCTCTACAGCGCGCGCCGCACGACTGGCGCTCGGGAGTCCCCCTCACTTTGAAATTTGGGTCTTGGCTGAGAGGGGCCTCTCTTGCGGAGCGTCCACGGATATGCTACAAAACCCGCATGCTTAGATCGACTTTATCCCTGGTCCTGACATTCCTGTTTTCTTTGAGTGCTATGGCGGCCATTACTGGCAACGGTGCTCTTCAGAAAGTCGCAAAAAAATACCGCACCACAAAGCTTGTGGAAATGAATGTGGAAAAGACTGTGAAGTCTGAACTGCTTGGCAAAGAAACCAAGTACGACGGCAAGATCTATCTGGCGAACGGAAAGTTCCGCTGGGAAAACACCAAGCCGGAAGAAACTCTGCTGGTGTTCGATGGTAAAACCATCTGGAGCGTGCAGGTTCCGCCAAAAGAATTCGGCGGACCGGTGCAGGTGGCAAAGGGCATCGTCGACAAAAAGACGAAGTCCCACATCCTGATTTCTTCTTTGCTGGGTGAGGATCTGAACAAAAACTTCAAGATCCTGAAAGAGGAAAAAGACGGGGGGCTGGTCAACATCGAAGTGCAGCCGCTGAATGATGGCCTGACCGTGAAATCCCTGAAGCTGACGGTGAAGTCCAAGGACAACACGCTGCAGACGATTTCCTACCTGGACGATATCGGAAACCTGACCACCATGAAGTTTTCCGATGTGAAGTTCCTGAAAAAAGAAAATAAGAAACTGTTCAAATATCAACCGCCAAAAGATGCACAGGTAACTGACCTATGAAACAAGAGACTGCTCAAAACAAAAAAGTTCACTTTATCTCTCTGGGTTGCCCGAAGAATCTTGTCGACAGCGAAATCATGGCCGGTACTTTGATGAAAGACGGCTATGATGTTGTGGGCGAGGCGGATCAGGCGGACACAGTTATCGTGAACACCTGTGGTTTCATCGAAGACTCCAAAAAAGAATCCATTCAGCGCATTCTGGACATGAGTGACCTGAAACAAGAAGGCAAAATCAAAAAGGTTGTTGTCGCGGGCTGCCTGACCCAGCGTTATAAAGACGACCTGGTGGAAGGTTTGCCGGAAGCAGACTTGTTCGTGGGCTCTGGTGAGTTCCAGAACATCGCCAAGATTTTGAAAAACTCTGATGAAGGTGAAAAACAGAAGACCTTCTTCAACCTGCCAACTTATCTGCAGGAAGAAGCGACTCCGCGTGTGAACTCCCAGCCGGGTCACCGTGCTTATTTGAAAATCTCTGAAGGCTGCATGAAGCGTTGTGCGTTCTGCGCGATCCCATTGATCCGTGGCAACCTGCAGTCCCGTTCCATCGACGCGATCGTGGCCGAAGCCAAGTTGCTGGTTGCGGGCGGCGTGAAAGAGCTGATCATCATCAGCCACGATTTCACTGATTATGGTTTTGATATCCGTCGTAAAGATCCAACTCGCAAAGAAAGCCCGGTTGAGCTGTTGAAGGCTCTGGATCAGGTTGAAGGCCTGCAGTGGATCCGTTTGATGTACCTGTATCCAGATGGCATCACGCAAGAGATGGTTCAGGTTATCAAAAACAGCACCAAGATCGTGAAGTACTTCGACATGCCTTTGCAGCACGTGAACGATCAGGTTCTGAAATCCATGAACCGTAAAATGACCCGTGATGAGATCGAAACGGCACTGATGAACATCCGTGAACATCTGCCGGAAGCGGTGATCCGCACACAGTTCATTGTGGGTTTCCCGGGTGAAACTCAGGAGCAGTTCGAAGAGCTTTTGAACTTCGTGGCCGAACAGCAGTTCGACCGCGTGGGTTGCTTCAAGTATTCTCCGGAAGAAAACACTCCGGGTGGTCGCATGGACAACCAGATCGACGAAGAAACAAAACAATACCGTCACGATGCTTTGATGGAAGTTCAGCAGAACATCTCTCGTGAAAAGCACAGCGACTTTGTCGGTAAAACTTTGCAAGTGATCGTGGAAGGCTTCTCAGAGGAAACAGATCTGCTGTTGCAGGGCCGTTTCTGGGGTCAGGCTCCGGATATCGACGGTGTGGTTCTGATCAATGATGGTCAGGCCCAGGTCGGTGACATGGTGAAAGTTCACATCACCGACAACATGGAATACGATCTGATTGGTGAGATCGTGGTGGAAAACTAGAACGTACAGTTGTCCGACGCCTGTTCAAACTGGTCGGTCCATTTGTTGTTCTTCGCGTTTCTTAAAACTGTCGTGGCTCTTCTAAAGGCCACGGCATTTTTTTTGTCAAATTTGCAGGCGTTTTTGTAAGCCATCAGCGAAAGATCATACTTGCGCAGTTCAAACGACGTGGTGGCAAGTCCCAGCCACGAGCGTCCCGCCTGGCCATCGGCTTCCGTTCCCGATTTAAACACCTTCATCGCCTCGATATAGTTTTTCTGTTCTTCCAGCAGGGCGCCATAATGGTATTGCGCAAGCTCGGACTTGGGGAAGTCGCTGGCGGCTTTTTTAAGCGTCTTTACCGCGATGGCGTCTTCCCCCAGGGCCTTGTAGGAAAGTCCCAGGTAAACGTAAGCGTCGGCGACTTTAGGGTCTTTCTGAATGGCTTCCTTGCAGGACTGCACTGCGGGTTCGTAAGTGCCGTCGCGGGTGTTGATCTCGCAAAGTTTTCTTAGGTACTGCGGGCGCGGACCGATGTTTTGCACCATGTCCTGCAAAAGAATGCGCAGTTCATACAGGTTCGGCGTGTCGCGCTTTTCATAAAGCGAGATCAGACCGTCGTAGGCCGGTTCGTATTTCGCATTCAACTCGATGGACTTTTTGTAGGCTTCCATCGCGTCTTTGGTTTTGCGCTGAAGGATGTGGGCATTCCCCATCAGATTGTAAGCCTCATAGTCTTTTTCATCCTTACCCAGAAGCACATTCAGGGAACGGATCATCTCGGTTGGTTCTTTGCGTTTTTCATGGGATCTTGCCAGGATCAGAAGTCCGCGGCGGTCGATCTTGTCGACGTGTTTCCACAAAAGCAAAGTGACCTTTTCGTGTTCTTCTTTTTTGTAAAGTTCCTCTGACAAATCCACAATCAGACGCGCATTTTTGGGGCTGGCGCGGATTTCTTTTTTCAGGCGCTCAATTTTTTGCTCGGGGGTTTCGTCTGCAGGGACCGTTGCCACCGGGGCGGCCACGGGTTCAGGCTTCGGCACGGTGACCGTTGTTTTTTCCGGAACTGCCGGAGTGGCCGGGGCCGCAGGTGTTGCGACTTTCGGGGTTTCTACTTTGGGTGCGGTCACCGTGGGTTTGGTCACAGTTGGTTTGCTGATGGTGGGGGCGGTGGGTTTTACGACCGCAGGAGCCGGCGTCGCTGCCGGTTTCAGCTCGTCTTCAAAGAGAGAGAACTCGTCTTTGGTCTGCTCTGCCGCGCGGGCATGGGGCTGATCAATGACCAGAAATGAGACAAAAGCCAAGAACACAGTAAATATGAGTCGATTGAAATTCAGTCCATTGGGCATATGCTGTATTATGACCTAAATGCTCTTACGAGTGAAGAAATCTCAACTTACATCTGGACTACCCAGCGAGCGAGGTCAGGCCGCGCTCGAGTATGTCCTTATGCTCGTGATCATTGTCGCATTATTGATCGGGCTGACGTCTCAAATTATCAAACCCATGGATGCCTTCATCAAAAACTACATGGGTTCTTACGTGCAATGTTTGCTGGAAATGGGCGAGCTTCCTTCCGTGGGAAGTGAAGACACCACGGTGGCCGATGAAGGGTGCAACACCCGATTCCAGGCCGGAACGTGGGCGAACGGTCGTCCGCCGAATGGCAGTGGTAGCGGCGGATCCAGCGGCAGTGGTTCGGGGTCCAATAAAGACGGTTCAGGAAGTGGTTCAGGCAGTGACAGCAGTGGCGGCAGCGGCAGTGGTGGTTCCGGCGGGGGCACTTATGCCGGTTCTCAATCTCGTGGGGGCAGTCGTTTCATGAACCGGGGTCGTCGTCCGTCTTCCGGGGTGGAAACTGGCGGGGGCGCCCAAGGAAAGGTCGTTGAAATCGCGCTGGAAGGCGGCGGCAGCGGTGGATTCTTCCGCGGCAGCAGTGGCGGCAGTTATGGTCCCAGACCGCAGAAAACGCGTTCTGTGGCGATTTCGGGGCTGACCGAAGCGGAACGCAAAAAACTTGAAAAAAAATCAAACGGTGAAGGAAAAGCTTCGATTGTTTCCGGGGAGTCGCTGACTCCGCCGGTGAAGAAGCTTGCGGTGAAGAAGCCGCCGGTCAAAACGTTCGAAAAAGAGGAAGAACCGTTCACCATTGGAAATTTTATAAGAATTCTGTTCATCGTCGCCATCATTCTGGCGCTTGTCGTGTTCCTGGGCGGTCAGGCCCTGCAAATGTCGAAGAGTTTTGAAAAATAATCTGCGTCGCGTTTAGAAATTCTTCATAGAAATTCTTAAGTTGTCTGTCATGTCGTTAATTTCTTGAAACAGAACATTCTTTAAAGGATACAGCCTATCTGTTCAGTGATGGGGGAGTTCCTTTGGAAAATGTGATTGAGATCAATCGCAGTAAAACATTTAATTTGGATGAAGCGCGCCGCTTGCTTCCCGTCATTTACCGTATGACTGAAGAGGCCTGCCGTGAGGTGAAACAACACCTGAACCGCATCGATGCCTATTCCGACAAAAGCCACCCTTCCGTGGCGGTTATTGAAACTCAGATCAACACTGTTATTGACCGTTGGCAGGTTAAAATCGAAAAGCTGGGCGGCGAGCCCAAGGGCTTGTGGATGGCTGATTTTGACAATGGTGATGGATACTATTGCTGGAAGTATCCAGAAGTTGAAATTAATCACTGGCACGGCTACCAAGATGGCTTTTCTGGGCGTATAACGATTGAATGAGAATCGCCGTCGCCCAAATAAATCCAGTTCTTGCTGACTTTCAGTTTAACAAAGAAAAGATCCTCGATTTCGTCAACCAGGCCGTTCAAAGAAAATGTGATCTGGTTGTCTTCCCTGAATGCACCTTGTTTGGTTATCACCCGTTTGATCTTCTGGAGCGTGAAAAGCTCGTCGCCAAACAAGAATCCGAATTCAAAGACCTGATTAAAAAACTTCCTAAAAATATCGGCGTGATCATGGGCCTGATCACCAGGAACCCGGCAAAAAAGGGGCGTCCTTATTTCAACAGCGCCGCTTTGATCGCCAAAGGTGAAAAGCCGCGCTTCTTTCACAAACAACTTCTGCCGACCGGCGACGTTTTTGATGAAGCCCGTTTCATCGAATCCGGTGACCTTTCCAGGAACTATTTCAAATGGAAAGGGAAGAAGTTCTTCCTGACCATCTGTGAAGATATCTGGGCGTGGCCGGACGCCAAGGGGAATTCGGCTTACCGCGAAAACCCGCTGGCAAAAGTAAAAAAACAAAAGATCGACATGGTGATCAACCTCAGTGCTTCGCCTTACTTTGTCGGCAAGATGAAGCAGCGTGAATATGTCACCCGAAAAACGGCGGCGTATTTTAATGCCCCGATCATGTACGTGAATCTGGTGGGCGCGCAGGACGAAATCATCTTTGATGGTGGAAGCTTCGTGCTGGATAAAAAAGGCAAAAAACTTCTGACCTGCCAGCAGTTCAGTGAAGACATCAATGTGATTGATCTCGACACAATGGAAATCTGGAACAAGAACGCAAAACTGGAAGCTATCGAAGAACTTCGCCGGGCGCTGGTTTTGGGAATCCGTGATTTCTGTGAAAAGACCGGCATTAAAAAAGTTCATCTGGGTCTTAGCGGCGGGATTGATTCCGCAGTCGTGGCCGCCTTGGCGGTGGATGCTTTGGGCCCGGCGAATGTTGTGGGTGTGGGGCTTCCGGGGCCGTTCAATGCTCCACAAAGTCTGACGCTGGCGAAGGATCTGGCATCCAATATGGGTGTGGATTTCAAAACTGTAGAAATCGGTCCGATGTATGAATCCGTGCTGAAGGCTTTGAACAAGGGCCTGGGGCTTGAGGGTTTCAGCATCGTGAATGAAAATCTGCAGGCACGTTTACGGGGTCTGACTTTGATGGCCTGGTCCAACAAAGAAAACAGCATGCTGCTGACGACCGGGAACAAGAGTGAATATGCTTCAGGCTATTCCACTTTGTACGGGGACATGTGCGGTGGTTTGGCGCCACTGGGGGATCTGACCAAGGCGCAAGTTTATGCACTGGCCAGATACTACAATCGACAAGGTGAAGTGATCCCGCAAGAGATCATTGATCGTCCACCATCGGCAGAACTTCGTCCGAATCAGAAGGATCAGGATTCTTTGCCGGAGTACGATGATCTGGACAAGGCCGTGACTTATCTGGTGGAAAAATCAGGTCCGGCAAAATCAGCGACGGAAAAATGGTTGCTGCCGGTGTTGATGCGCACGGAATTCAAACGCTGGCAGGCGCCGCCGATTTTGAAAGTGTCGCAGCACTCATTCGGTCGGGGCAGAAGATATCCGGTGGCTCACCGGGCGCGTGAAATCTAGAAACTAAAAAGCCCCTTTTCAGGGGCTTTTCTTTTTACAGACCTCCGAAGAAATCCATTTGTTTTGGCTGGCGCACGATCTGCGGGAAACGCAGTTCGGGTTTGCCGGTCAGGGCGATCAGATTGCCGACCTGAGGTGCCTGGCCGCCGATAGAGATTCTTTTCATCATCTGGCTGAACATGTGGCCCAGGTAAGTCGCATCTTCTTCAGCGCGGTGGAAATTGGAAGTAGGGATTTTCAAGTGCTGAACCAAAGTTCCCAGTTTGTAGTTCGGAAGACCCGGGAAGACTTTGCGAGCAATCGGCAGGCTGTCCAGGATCACACCTTTCGGCGCGGTGGTTTCATGCTTCTTGATGTCAGCAATCAGGAACTGGGAGTCAAACGGCGCATTGTGCGCGACCAGAACGTCCTCACCGCAGAACTCAGCAAAAGCCGGCAGGATAGAATCGATCAAAGGTTTGCCTTTAACCATGTCGTCAGAGATGCCATTCACCGCGGAAGCTCCCGGTGGGATTGGGCGAAGTGGGTCAATCAAAGTGGCAAAGATCGCCTCGGGCTGGCCGTCGATAAAACGAACGGCACCGATTTCTACGATTTGATCTACTCCAGGAACTGTACCAGTGGTCTCTAAGTCAAAAGCTATGAATCTCATAAAAACATTGATACAAAATGGATGGGGCTGTTTCAACTAAAGAGTGATCACGTGAAAATTATAAGCTTTTTGCCCGAAAATATTGATGTCTCAGTGAGTCAAAAGGATCATTCCGTTTTGGACGTGGCCTTGCGGGCGAAGGTGGCGCTGAACCACACCTGTGGCGGAAACGCGACCTGCGGAACCTGCCGGGTTTTTGTGGTGAAGGGACTGGAAAAACTGCCTGAGCGCAACGAGCTGGAACAGGAGATGGCCGAAGACCGGGGCTTTCAGCCTTTCGAGCGTCTGGCCTGCCAGATTGAGCCCGTGGATGGGCTCACCGTCGAAGTTCCGTTGTCAGGGGATTAAGGGCGAACGTAGAACGGATTGGTGTAAATCCAGGTGATCCATTTTTTGGCGTCCGGGATTGGCAGCATCGGGCTGACTCGCACCTGCACCCGATAAGTACCCGGCTCTTTGATTTCAAATACCGGTTCTGGATCATTCTTTCTTGCCACCACTTCACCGTCTTTGATGATCATGATTTCAAAAAAGTCCTGAGGCTTCGCAGGCAGAATCACTTTCAGACTCATGTTTTTGCTGAACTTCACTTCCGAGCCCATCATGTGACTGTGATTACCGTCTTCGATGGTGGCTGAAAATCCTTTTGGATCACCCAAAGTGTCCAGCGCGATATAGAAGCTTCCGTTTTTAATCGCATTGAAAATCTTGGTGCGGTCACTGTTGAAACTTCCCGTCAGTTCGGATTTCAGCAGCACGTGATTGCTCATGAATTCAAAGCTGCGTTTGTAGCTTGGGAAGCGGATGAAGTAATTCGCCAGCGGGATCGCACGGGCCGAGGCTTCGGTTCCGGCATAGACCACCACTTTGCGCTGCTGGCTGAGTTTGTTCAAAAGTGCGATTTCATCCGTGGGCTCGGTGTAAAGTCGAACAAATGCCAGACGCGGATTGAATGGATAAATCAGAAGACTCCAGATGGTGGAGATCTTGGACTCACCCCAGGCGCGGTTGATCAGACTTTTCATGTTCAAAAGTTCGAAACCATCAAGGCCTGAAGGAATTTCGCCGGACCAGGAATAACCCGCTTTGTACGGATGAGCCAGGATCGTCAGCGTGTCTTTGCTGGCGCCGGTTTTTTGTGACAGCAAATCGGACAGTTTCACCTGGGCATCACCCAGATTTGCGCCGATACTTTCCTGATTTAAAGAATAGTAAATCAAACGCGAATCCAGATAGCTGTATTTGCCGGCATTAAAGACCAGCAGGTTCCCGTGATAGGATTCAAACGTCGTCGGAATATTGAAGATGTTGTAGTCGGTGAAAAAGATAAAATCCAGGTTGGCAAGTTTCGCTGAAGTGATGACAAAACTTGAAGTGGCCGACCCGCTGGAAAGATCGGTGTGCACATTCAGCACACCTTTATAGTCATACAGATTGCGGGAAGAATGCTGTGAGGTGATCTGTGGTGGCACCACAGCCAGTTCGTACTGATTCAGATAAAATCCGTACAGGAAGAAGGTCACCAGCAAAAAAGAAAGAGTCGCAATTACTTTCATGGTCTTGTGAATTCCAACAGGACAAAGTCAGGAGAGATTTTTCGAATCTCTTTCATCTGCCATTGTTGTTCGGAAATCCACTTTGGTAAACCATTTCTCTCGCGCTTTACTAAATAAAAAACTTTACCCTGCGGCTCGGCTTCAGGAAGCGTGTCAAAGAAGTCGTAACGGCTGATTCCTTTGAGCTTAAACACCGGAACTTTGCTGAAATACCAAAGTGAGGACGCCATTTGATAGCTGCTGGCATAAAGTGGACTCACTTCTTTGGCCACGCTGCTTAATTCCTGGAAGACATAGGGTTCTTCGACTTTGTCACTGAGCTTGCGCAGGGCCGGCGTGAACAAAGTGGCCAGCACAATAGCAACAATCGCACCCCAGAAGATCACATACACCTTTGTCCACTTTTGCACCTTGGGGTGGAACAGCGCCAATGCCAGTACCGCCGGATAAGCGATGATCGGCCAGTTGGCTTCCACCAAAGCGCGGAAGGAAGTGAACAGGAAGAACAGCAATGGGCCCCAGCCGAAATAGAGCAGCCAGCGCAGGTCCTTGGGAACTTTTGCTCGCAAGGCCGCCCAGAAGATCAGCGGGAACACGATCAGGATTTGCCCCAGAATGTAGGAAAGTGTCCATTCCGGATCATAAGAGCTTTTTTCAAGGCCGTGTTTGATCTGGAATTCAAACGACGCAAAGTCATTTTGATAATTCCACAAAAGAACCGGTGTGCAGAAGATCAATCCTGAAACCAAAGTCAGCAAAACCCCGTTCCAGCGCACATCCTTCCAGCGTTTTTCCACGGTCAGGTACGCCAGCAGACACGGAATGAACAAAACGATGTGATATTTTGAACAGAACCCCAGGCCCAAAGCCACACCCAGCCAGATGTAGCTGGAAAGAAATTTGTTATTGATTGCCTGCAGGGATAACAAGAGGGCCAGGGACCAGAAGAACATCACCGGCAGATCCGGTGTCACGATCAAAGAGCCAAACCCCAGAAGCGGGGAAAACAGCACCAAATACGTCCACACCTTGATTTTATCAAAGTCGATCCTGTCTTTCAGGATATAGAACCACACGGCCAAAAGACCGTGACCCAGAATCACTGCCGGCCAGCGGACAGCGTTCATGAAGGGTTCAAGGAAGTGACCAAGATAGAAAAGCCAGGATACTAATGGCGGATGATCAAAATAACTTAGCTGCAGACGCTGGGCCCAAACCCAGTAGTAAGCTTCGTCAGCACTCAAGGGAATGAGTGCTGACAGAACAAGTTTTACCAGAAGGCTGATCCACCAGATGCGGAATAGATCTTTCAAGACTAGTAGCTCAGACGGATAGGTTTACCAAGGTCACCCGGAATGCCGATTTCTTTTCCGTTCAGAATCAGATTCACGGCGCCACCGTTGGAGAAATTAATCTTCAGACCGCTTTTGCTTTTGAAGGTGTGAACCTGTTCAGCAGAAAGACGGATCTTTTGTGGTTTGCCGTTCGGAGCGGAGTATTCGATCTCGACTGAATCCAAAGCTTCTACGATCAGTTCGACAGGTTTGCCGGATTCTGGTTTCGGAGTCGGCGTTGGTGTCGGGGTTGGTGATGGCGAAGCCACTGGCGTCGGCGACGGAGTTGCCGTCGGAGTCGGGCTTGGAGTCGCCGTCGGTTTCGGCGTTGGTGTTGGTGAAACCGAAGGAGTCGGCACAGTCGCTGGAGTGGATACAGCCGGAGTCGGAGACGCTGCCGTTGTCGCCGTGGAAGTCACTGGTGCCGCGGGAGTCGGTGTTGTCGTCAGGTTGCCCAAAGGACCCGGAGTGGTGTTTGGTTCCACCTCAGTCAAGGTGCCGCCATCAATGGAAGTGTCGACCACAACCGGAGTTGCGCCTTCCATGGTTTGTGCCACTTCCGCACTTGGAACTTCGGCTTCCTTGGAATACTTGTCGATCATTTTCTTTGTGAACAGAATCAATCCCACCAGAACAATACCCAGACCCAGAATGATGTAGGTTTTGGTGTTCTTGTTTTCTTTCAGGGACTGCATGCCATGATTGGAGCTGGTGGGTGGCGGAGTCTTGCGAATCGGAGTGACGGTGGCTTCCGGAACTGGTGCTGCCGCTGCTGCTGGAGCCGCTGTTTCAGTGGTGCTTTCTGTTGCCGGTTTTGATTCTGTCTCAGGGGTGGAAGCTGCTTTGGGCTCTTCCGTCTGGCGGATGTAGGGCTTCGGTTTTGTGGAGCCCATCTCTTCATAGAAGACTTCAAGAACTTCATCAGAGTTCAGGTGAAGGAAGTTAGCATAGCTCTGTACAAAGCCGCGCAGGAAGGTTTTCGCCGGCAATTGGGTTTCATCACCCTCTTCGATGGCTTTAAGAACCTTGCTGCTGATTTTCAAAGAAAGACCAATTTCGTGCAGGGAGAGGCCTTTATCCTCGCGTGCTTTCTTTAGAAGTTCTCCGGTCTTTTTCATTAATGTCCCTTTCGAATCAAACTGAGCATTCCCTTGGCTTTGTCGCGGTACTTACCGGTGGGATAATATTTTATCAACTCTTCAAAGCGGGCGACAGATTTCGATTTTTCGCCCAGACGATAGTAGGAAAGCGCACTGTAGTAGTGAGGCTCATCAAAAAGGTTCTTCTGGCAGAACCCGATGGCGCGATCCAGAGCTTCGGCAGCACGACCATAGTCCTTTTCTTCAAAGAACGTACGGCCATAGTAAGTGTTGGCGATGCAGTCGTCCGTTTGCGTGTCCATGACTTTGCCAAAAGCGGTGCGGGCGGCGCCGTACTCTTTTTGGTTGAACTTCACCAGCCCCAGATTGATGTAGGCCTTTTCCGGATTTCCGTAAGTCAGGTCATTGATCACAGTGCGGATTTCTTTTTCGGCGTCAGCGTAACGGCCGGCTTCAATCAGCACGCGGCCCAGATTGTTGCGGGCATCCGAGTAGCGCGGCTCAAAATCCAGCGCCTGGCGAAGATGTTTTTCTGCCAGATCAAAACGATCGCGATAGAAATACACCTGACCCAGATTGTTTTGGATGACGGGATTTTTTGGATCCAGCTCCTGCGCTTTCAACAGTTCCTGCAAAGCAAAGGGATAGTTGCCGCTTTCAATGTAAGAGGCACCCAAACGGAGGTGAAGTTCAGCTTTTTGTTTTTCCTGTGCCGAGCGGCTGGCACAACCCAGCATGGTCAGGGCGCACAGAGCGAGAATCCATTTACGCATGCTAAAAAGGTATCATTAGAGGACTAAGAGTCAACCCTGAGTTCCGCAATAGTTTCCACATGATCCGTCTGCGGGAACATCTCGAAAGTTTGCACCCGGTCGAGTTTGTACTTGATGCCCATTTTCTGCGTCTGAGCAAAGAACCAGTTAAGATCCCGCGCCAAAGACACTGGGTGGCAGCTGATGTAGATGATCTTGCGTGGCTGGGCGGCGGCGAGGGTCTGCATGGTGTATTCGGAAGCTCCGGCCCGAGGTGGATCCAGGACCACCAGATCGTCTTTACCGATGCTGGCTCGGCGCATGTAGGTTTCCACGTCCGACATGAAGTAGGTCATGCGCTTGTCGGTGATTTTGGAGCGGGCGCGCTCAACGAGCTTCGGATTCAGCTCGACACCAATGATTTCGGATTCGCTGTACTTTGCAGCCAGAGGGAAGGTGAAGTTCCCGGCACCGGCATACAGGTCATAAACTTTTTTGTACGGACCGTCGCCCGCCCAGTCCAAAGCCGTGCGCAGCAGGTCTTCGTTCTGAAAGCGGTTCACTTGAGAAAAACCAATGCCGTCGTCGTCGTCGGTGATCAGGCCATAGCGCACGTCGCCCTCTTCGGCGATGTACATCTCAAGACGCTGAAGATCTTTCGCATTTTTCTTTTCGGCCCAGGCTTTCACCTCGGCAAATTTGTCGGTCAGGGTTTCTTCCGTGATCAGGCAGTCCATCGTTTCCACGATTTGGTGGGAATTGCGCGCAAAGAAACCGAAGCGGCCGTTTTTGAATTTCGGCTGAATACGGTTGCGATAGCGCAGCACACGCGGACTTGGCTGGATCGGCAGATAATTGAATTCCAGATCGCGGTTGAATTTCCTGATCGTTTCCAGAACCAGCGTGTGTTTTTGACGGCGCTGTTCTTCCTCGGTGATGTGCTGCCAGTTGCAGCCGCCACAAGTATGCGCCACCGGGCATGGTGATTCACGGCGATGAGGGCTGGCGGAAAGAACCTCCACCACACGGGCTTCCATGAAGTTCTTTTTGACCAGAGTGATCTCGGCCAGAACCTCTTCATTGGGCGCTGCTTGAGGAACGAAGACAACCATGCCCTCGTGTCGTGCGACTCCAGCACCGCCAATGGCGAGTTTTTCTATATTCAATTTGATCTTGGAACCAAGAAGGGGAGCTTTCGCTCCCCTTTGGTTTGATTTCGCAGACATTTAATTATCGCAATTTCAAAATTGGATCTGAAAACGACTATGCGTTGCAGATCTCGTGTTTTTCGAAGAACAAAGCCAATTCACGAGCAGCAGACTCTGGAGAGTCAGAACCGTGAACTGCGTTTTCACCAACGTTGTCGCCGAATTTCGCGCGAACTGTGCCAGCGTTAGCTTTTTTAGGGTCAGTAGCGCCCATGATTTCGCGGTTTTTCAAAACTGCGCCTTCACCTTGAAGACACATCAACATAACCGGACCGGAAGTCATGAAGGACACAAGCTCACCGAAGAATGGACGAGCTTTGTGTTCAGCGTAGAACTCTTCAGCTTTTGCAGTTGTAAGAACGGTGATTTTCGCAGCAGCGATTTTCAAGCCGTTAGCTTCGAACATGCTCACGATATCGCCGATAGCGTTTTTCTTCATGGCATTTGGTTTGATGATAGAGAATGTTTGTTCGATAGACATGATGTCTCCTTGTTTATTAATGACAAACTGTTTTAGTAATCTCAAAGAACCTAGGAGTTTTAACGAATTGAGTGACACATGTCCACTCTTGGTTTCCTTGGTTTGCGGTGTTCACAACCAGTTTTGTCTGAACGGCCAGATCGTGACCTTCGGACGGGGTGGTGAAGTTCTGGTAGGTGATCTGATAGCTTTCGCGGTTCTGCCAAAGATTCAGAGTGAACTCGACATCTTCGGTGGTCATGATCTGGATTTCATCAACACGGCCGGCGAATGCAGGACTGGCTGCCAACAAGGCAAAAACCAATAATTTCTTCATCTTAGATCTCCTGAGTGGCCCTTAAATAGAGGCCGGGAGGGGGCGCTGTCAATGGAAAATTGCCGCAGGGGGCTATGAGCTCTTCTATATTCGAACTGAATCCTGGGATAGCGTTTTTTCCATGATCGAAGTGCCCCACAGCCCGGACCCGGGCCCCCGTCTTTAGAATCTGATCTTGAACGAAAAGCCCAGACTGAGAGGGAAGAAGCTTCCGTCTTCATCATCGCCCCCATTCAGGCACTTCTTCAATGACAGGCACAAGCCTTCTGGCAAAAAGAAACCCATTTCAAAACGGTCCGGGCTTTCCGGGTCGTTGATCGATGAATTGATATTGTCCACGATGTTCAGGGACTGCAGGATGGTTTTTTCCTTTGTGAGACCCTCGATGTTGGAAGAACGAATGCGCACACGGCGAACAATGCGTTCTGCGGCGCTGCGGTCGCGTTCGCTCAGATCACGCGGAATATTTCTAAGTGTGAAATGCACAAACGTGTGCCCCCGCTGCATTTCCTGCAGCATGGAAAGATCCGACACACGCACCTGCGCGATGGTGGCTTGTTCACGGCGAACCGCCACGCGGATCATGTTGTTGGATTCCCGCGCACTTGGCAGCAAAAACAGTAAACTGGTGCGACCGCCTCGAACAAATCCCACATTCGAGTCGCGAATGGACCGGGGTGCATTGCGTGATGAATCGATCTCGGCCATAAAGTCCCACTCATCCACGGGAATCGTCATTACCACGACACTGATGGGATTGAGTTCATCAATGGCGCACAGGTCTTCTTCCAGGCGCATAAGGCTGCCGACAAGCTCTTTGGTTTTCTGGCATCCCACGCGATCACGGGTGTCGGCAGCGACCATCAATCCGCGCGCAAATGTTTCCTGCTGAAAATCCAGCGTGTTGGCCTTTGCCCCCAGGGACGTCAGCATCATTGCAAATGTCAGTAACAACTTTGATTGTTTCATCGTTATATCTGTCTGTCCCTAAGGTTAAATGGAGCGCATAAAGCTAAGCGCAAATTCCACGTTCTTTTTAATGGCATCAATTTCTTTCATCTGGGCCGAGTTGATCAGGCTTTCCACATTCTTTTGCACTTCATCGTAAATATCAGACCCCTGGCTTTGTTTGTGCGAGGAAAGGCGCTGAACCTGTTCCCAGTCCTGTTCAGTTGGCAAACCGTAACCATCCGCACCCTTCAGGAAGGCCGCTGGTTGCGAGAACATGTCGCTGATTTCAGTCAGCGCGGTCACGATTTCTTTCTGGCGGGTGGTCTCGCCACGTTTGGCGGCTTGTTTTTCTTCTTTGATCACATGCTGGGTGAGATCCGCTTTGATCGCCGCTGTCAGGAAGCGGTGAGCCCCGTTTTCAAGCAGCAGGACTGCGGCCGCTGCTTTTTTGCGGGTCTTTCCTTCCAGCTTGTTGATGCGGGAATACAGGCTGCCACGCTGGGACGCTGTCAGGCTCAGCAACTCGCGGAAGTCCTTTTGGCTGACGCCAATAGTGGCTTTCAAAACCTTGAAGCTCAGCTCATAGCGGTCACGGTAAGAATCAAACAGGTAGCCGGTGTTGATGGCCTGAGTGCGGTTGGCAAAAACGCTGTTGTCGGCAATCTTCAGACGCAACAGATCCTTTTCAAGACCAATCGGGGTCTTGGTTTGAAGATAGATCAGCTCTGGACGGAACAAGGATCCTTTCATCAGATTCAGCGATTCCACTGCGCAGTTGTTCGAGGTGAAATAGTAGCGGCCATCATACGACCAGTGTGTTTCAATGGTGCGGGTCACGAACTGACGGATTTCATCCCGGGACAAATTCATTGGCACGCTTCTAAGGTCGCGCAGTTCCGTCTTGGTGTATTCATCAATCACCTGATGCATCGGCACCAGGAACAGACGTGATGGATAATCCCCGGTCAGACCTTTCAAAGTGTTGATCTGAATGCTGTTCACAAAAGCGCGGTAAGAAAGCACCACGTGCTGATCCAGATCCTTCAGGCAATCAGGACCGACAACTTTTCTTTCCGGGGCACACATCACTAGACGGAACATGGAATGACCCCAGCCGCTCATCATGGCTTCGCCTTCGGCGGCCAAAAGATAATGAACCTGATAGATGCGGCTTGGATCAATGCTGCGAAGAGGACTGTCTTTGCCTTTAAAGTCCGGAATCACATAGTTTAGCGGCACCTGACAGCGACTGTTCGGGAATGGCGTGTGATTGAACTTGGAACGGAACAGGTGATAAAGCGAAGGACGACGGCACGCATAGTCCGGATCCATCAGGAAATATTCCATGTTCACCGGGAAGGATTCAAAGGCGCTGGTCAGTTCATAGATGTCAGGACTGCGATGTTTCATCCACGATTCATCGCTGTCAACAAAACCCGCGATCATTGTGAAATACGGATTTTGGGAATAGCTGCGATACATGTTTTCGTAAGGTCGGCATTCCGGACTTGTCTGGCTGTTTTGGCGATCGTCTTTTTCTTCTTTGCAGATACGGATCATGCGGGCTTCATCCGCATCATGAACATTCAGCTTGTCATAGGCGTGAATGGTTTCGTGAATCACGGTGGCCAGAATTTCGCGATAGAATGTTTTATGACTGCGGTTGGTGCGGGTGGCGTTGCTTTCGCCACGGCGGATTTCCGGGACGGCTTTCTGGTCAATGCGGATCTTGCCCCAGGACAGTTTTCCCATGGCATTGTCGCCGTTTTCTTTCAAGCTTTCAAAACGGACTTCCAACGGCTTTTTGAATTTGGATTTGATTGAAACCGGCAGCAGCTGTTCTGCTTGTTTCAGCAGGATTTGTGCGTTCTGTCTGAATTGTTTGTCAGAAGGTCCGTCAGTCAAAGAGTAGCTGAATGAAGCATGAGCGCTGGAAGCCATCAGCATCGCGGCGACAATCAATCCTGCTTTGTTCATTGGTCTCTCCTTGTTTCAAAATGAGACAAACCTGCCGGGACTTTGGAAAATCCAAGCCCTGCTCTGAAAGCTAATACAAATTCAGTGCCAGACTATGGGGACCTAAGTGATTGATTTGAAAATAAAAAAGGGCCACCTTGCGGCAGCCCTTTTCCAGAGAAGAGGAGGAGATAAAGCGCGAATTACATCTTCAAGATGCCTTCAGCGATCTCAAGATCGGAAGCCTGAAGTTTAGGGTTTTCAGCGCGGATTGCTTCCAAAGCTTTTTCAAGGGAAACACCACGGATCGCACCTTCAGAAGCGATCAAAGTTGCAGCGTCTTCTTTAGCTTCCAAAGCCAATTTCAAAGTCTGACCAGAGATGGAAGCAGACGTCGCTACCACACCACCCGTAGTCATCAAAGGGATCGCCAGCAGGGAATCAACAGTGGAAGTCACAGAAGCAGAGTAAACCTGAGAGATCTCAGTAGCTTGAGCCATAGTAGCGGACAACAACAATGCAACGATAACGGACTTTTTCATGGATACTCCTAAAAAGGGGTTTAATGTGTTTTTGGTTACTGGCTGGGGAGTATTGCAGCAACAGTGCCAAGGTGTCTCAGTACGGGAAATCGCGGATTTGCCGGAAATCCGCGGTAAATACGATGATGGCTTGTGTTTAGAGATTGAACAGCGGACGCCAATAAGCGCCCGCATTCGTTGTGAAAAACAGGATGCTCGCAGATGTTCTGTCAGAGCGTCTGCAGGAACTGAATCAGATTGTACTTGTCTTCAGCAGACAAAATCTCAACGCCGTCTTTGATGAAAATACCTTCATCGTGACCCATGTTGCCCATGCCGGCGTTTCTTGTGTCGTACAGGTGCTCGCGTGTCTTCCAAGCTTTCGGAGTCTTATCGCCGATCGGGTAGCCGCCGCAGGCAAAGTCATAATCCGTGTCTTTGTTCAGCGCTTCGCCGGAATAATAAATCGACGGACGCTTCTTTGCCGAAGTCAGCAGTACACACAGATTCGGGATCGAGTTGTTGTGCATATACGGCCATCTTGCCCAGATGCCCACCAGTGGTGGTGGCACATAACCTTCCTGCGCTTTGATGACGATGCCGTTCTTTTTGGAGATTTCAAGATCATTGAGCTGCTCCAAAGACTTCATGCCCTGACGGCGGAATGGATCCGTTCCGACATTTACCACCGGCGTTTTTTCTTTGTAGCGTACTTCCACGGTTTTCAGGCGTTCGGCGGCGGACAGCACCAGGGCGTGCGGCTGGTTCCAGGCTTTTTCATAGTTACCGTGGCACTTGGCGCAGTTGTTTTTAAAAATCTGCTCGCCAGCTTTGGCGCGGCCCAGATCGATTTTTTCCGCTGGATAGAAATCCGTGATGTGCGGTGCTTCTGAGGCAAACACCGCGGTGGTCAGCTCTTTGATCACGTGATCATTTTCAGCCAGCCAGGTTTCAAGTTCATGCAAATCGGCGCCACGGCCGATCTCGTTCCAAATCAGGTTGGTGAAGATCGGGTTGCCGCTCAGAACACTTCCGTCGGACAGCCAGCGGTTTTTGTATTTTACGTTCCACCAGACGGCCGGTTTGGAATCCGCAGGCTTGTTGTCCAGATAGGCATCCGCACGCGGGGATCTTGCTGCTTTGTCGCTGTAGTTGGCATAGCCGTCTTTCGCACGACGATTCAGTGACAAACTGACTTGCGCCAGGGATGTATCCAAACCCAGAGTGATGGGCTGTTTCAATTCTACGAACGTCAGGCGCGCCTTGGATTCCACCAACAAAGCGGTTTCCGCATCGGTGGCGCGGGTGTAGGCCTGGAAGATGTGGGGATCCATCAAAGGCATGACCTTCTTGGCCTTGATGAAGAATTCATTCGCGCGGGGGAACCGGTTGGTCATGCCCAGGACGGTTTTACCAAACAGGTTCGATGAATGGCAGGCCGCACAGCTGAATGTGAAGCCTTCAGCGCCGTTTCGTTCAATCAATCCAAAACCCATCAGAGTGTCAGGGCGGATTTCATTGGGATAAGGAACAGCATACACCCCGCGCTCGTTTTCAAGCGGGTACTTGTGCAGGCCGAGGTTTTCTAAAACGTCTTCAAAATTTTTGAAACCGCTGATTCCCTTCATCAGGCTTTGAATCCACTTGCGCAAAGGATTGCTGTTCTTTTCCTCGATCAGGCGGCGCACGGGCTCATAGGGTGGCAACATCCCGGTGACGGTCACCGGATAGACTTGGGCGTGGATCTTTCCCTTATTTTGAGACGTCTGGAAATCGAAATCGTTCCACAAGTAGATGTTAGATCTCCCACCCGGTGGGACGGCCACCCCGGCAGTCCAGTCGGGTTCGGTTTGGGCAAAAGCCGTTGCGGAGATCAGGGTCAGAAGGAAAAAGAACTTCGTCATTCCCGATGCTTACAATGTCGTAAGATTACTAGACAATAATATTCTGTCGTTTGACGGGGAGAGCAGGCCCCCAAAGCTTTTTAAATGGGGCCTTATGAAAAATTGTAATGGTGTGTTCCACAAATCTGGAAGGGAGCACTATCTGCGGACAGGATCTGGTGAAAGAAAAATTCTAAGTTAACATGAAATTGTTAACAGGAGTTTTATGGGTGCCGAGTCCGTTAAAGTGATTAAAGTAGTGCGTTCCTCTTCAACATCGCGAGTTGATTCCGGGGCTGCGCCATTAGCAGACAATATTGCCGAGATCCGTGAAAAAGCCCGTGAATTTTTACTTTCGGCTTTGCAGATGTTAGCACCTGAGGCTCAAGGTATCGGTGTGGATGTCGTGATTGGTGAAAAGACCACCCAGTATGTCGTCAGCTGCCCGAAAGAAGCCATTGGCCGGGTGATCGGTCAAAGAGGTGCCACGATCATGTCCTTGCGCCAGGTTCTGGGAGCGATCATGGGCGCGGCCGGAGCCCGCGCTGTCATCGAAATTCCCTATTATCCAGCCGACAAATAAAAAACCCACAGTGTTTCCATTGTGGGTTTTGAAAAATCCTATTTTGATTTTACCAGGCTGCTTAAGTGGACGTTGTGAGTTCCAGAGTATCCGTTCAAAGTGACTTGAGCGGTGCCGTTGCCAAACACCGAAATCACTTTCCCAGTGTAGGTTCGATCGTAAACGATGCGATCACCAGCGCAAATTCCTTTGGAGCAGGTTACAGCCTTCGTCAAGGTGCTTAAGGAAACAGTGTGAGTTCCGTTATAACCCTCGATCGTGACAAGTGCCTGACCATTGCTAAAGACCTTAATGACCTTGGCCTTCATGGTGAAATCATACATCAACTGATCTCCCGCACAGATGCCGCTGGCACAGTTGATTTTTTTGCTCAAAGAGCTAATCGCCACCGTGTGGGTGCCATTGTAGCCCGCGATCGTGACCAGGGCCTGTCTGTTGTTATAGACTTCAATGACTTTGGCTTCCATGGTGCGGTCGTACATCAGGGAATCACCTGCACAAACACCCTCAAGGCAGCGGGTCGGGCGGGAAATTTCTGAAATACTGATCATATGAGTGCCGGAATAACCCTC
Organism: Bdellovibrio bacteriovorus str. Tiberius; assembly: GCF_000317895.1. Classification (NCBI taxonomy): domain Bacteria; kingdom Pseudomonadati; phylum Bdellovibrionota; class Bdellovibrionia; order Bdellovibrionales; family Pseudobdellovibrionaceae; genus Bdellovibrio; species Bdellovibrio bacteriovorus. The sequence goes on along the minus strand of NC_019567.1, from coordinate 3,894,463 downwards.
GATGGTCACTTGCACTTTGCCGTTGGAATAAACCTTCAAAAGCTTGGCTTTAGAGGTGTTGTTGTACATCACAGAATCGCCGACACAAAGTTCACGCGAACACTGAATTGAATTGGCAAGTTCAGACAGGTTTACGATGTGCATTCCGGAATACCCGGCCAGAGTCACCTGAGCTTTGCCATTGGTGAAAAGTTTTTTGATGGTTGCATCGTAGGAATTGCTATAGATCGCCTGACGATTGATGCAGAAGTTCTGATGGCAGTCGACGGACTTGGCAAGTTCACTCAAGTTTACGATGTGCAAACCGGAATAACCATCCAGCACCACGCGTGCTTTTTTGTTCGAGAATACTTCTTTGATTACGCCACTATAGCTGCCAGAGTACAAAATGTTGTGCCCGCCGCACAAGCCATCCAGACACGCGGTTTGGGTGCCAATGTCACGAATGTCAATGTCGTGGGTGCCGCTGTAACCGTCGAGAGTCACACGCACTTTGCCGCCACCTAAAATCTGAACGATGGTGCCGACGTAAGATCCGGAATACACAATCTTTGTGCCTTTGGCGATAGCCTCAGGACGGCTGTTCGGAGCAGACGGCTGGATTTGAACCGGAGTCGAATTGCCCGGTGCGGGAGGCGCCGCAGGGGTTGCTGCAACAGGCTCAATCACCTGTTGCAGGGCCAGGCGTGGTACTTCGCTTGCACCGATGGCGCGCAGGCGGATGTTCGCGGCACCGCCATAGGATTCAGCGACCAGTTCGATGGAAGCCACACGGTCGGACAGGTTCAGATTTTCTGACACCAATGATTCCCAGGTGGAAAGCACGCGGCTGTCCTTGAATTCACGCACGGAAATCTGCTGACCCCGTTCGGTGATAAGGGAAGCGGAATGGATCTTCAGCTTGTTGACCTCTACTACCAGTTCCAGTCGGTTCAGGACGGCAGAGCGCTGCAGATCAATCTTATAAGTTGCGCCACCGGACTTGCGCGACATCGAGGTGATGGAAAGCTCACCCTTATATTCGGTCTGCACAGGCGCTGCGGGTGCCGTCGGTGTTGTTGTGGATTGAGTTTGAGTCGTGTCTTCCGCTGGCGGGGCCGGAGGAGTCGTTGGGGTGGTGACGACATCGCCCTCGAATTCGCCCGGGAACGGCAAATCGACGATGATTTCGGCGCGAGCCGTGTTGTGAACCAGCGACAATAAGGCCATAAATGCAGCCAAACCAGAACGTTTCATAAAATCTCCTAAATTGATCAACGCGAAGCTTGTTACAAGAGGTGTTCCACCGCTTTGCGGGCTTGAAATCAATCAGAGGATGTTTGGGATGGGTCAGGGTGTCTTGAAAATTGACAGGGATCGCAAATGGTCAGCCGGGAAAACAAAAAAACCCACGACATTTCTGCCGTGGGTTTTTGAAAGTTGTATCTAAAAACTTAGAACTACTTTTTCAGCATGGATTGCATAGTCGTACCCATGTCCGCTGGGGAACGGGAGATCTTGCAACCAGCAGCTTCAAGCGCTTTGAACTTCGCTTCCGCTGTGCCTTTGCCGCCGCTGATGATCGCACCGGCGTGACCCATACGTTTACCAGCCGGAGCCGCAGCACCCGCGATGAACGCCGTCACTGGCTTTTTGAAGTGAGCTTTGATGTATTCAGCTGCTTCTTCTTCCGCCGTACCACCAATTTCACCGATCATGATAACGCCGTCAGTGTCTGGATCTTCATTGAACAATTTCAAAACGTCGATGAAGTTTGTGCCGTTCACCGGGTCACCACCGATACCCACGCAAGTGGATTGACCGATACCAAGTGCCGTCAACTGACCTACAGCTTCGTAAGTCAATGTGCCGGAACGGGAAAGAACGCCGATACGACCTGCTTTGTGGATATGGCCTGGCATGATGCCGATTTTGCATTCGCCTGGAGTGATAACGCCCGGGCAGTTAGGACCTACCAAACGAGTGCGTTTACCCTTCATGTATTCTTTCACTTTCACCATGTCCAAAACTGGAATGCCTTCAGTGATACAGATGACAAGATCCAGATCCGCATCAACTGCTTCCATGATGGAGTCAGCTGCGAATGGAGGTGGAACGAAGATCACGGAAGCGTTGCAACCCGTGGCTGCTTTGGCTTCCTTCACAGTGTTGAACACTGGAAGACCGATGTGAGTTGTGCCACCTTTACCCGGAGTCACACCACCAACCATTTTAGTTCCGTATGCCAATGCCTGCTCAGAGTGGAAAGTACCTTGAGCACCAGTGAAACCTTGGCAGATTACTTTTGTGTTTTTGTTAATAAGAATTGCCATGTTCGCTTATCCTTTAATCGCAGCAACGATCTTTTTAGCTGCATCAGTCAGGTTGTCGGCTGGAGTGATGTTCAAGCCAGACTCTTTCAACATTTTTTTACCAAGTTCAACGTTTGTACCTTCAAGGCGCACAACCAATGGAACTTTCAGGCCCAGCTCTTTGGAGGCTGCGATAACGCCTTCAGCGATGATGTCACATTTCATGATACCACCGAAGATGTTAACCAGAATGCCCTTTACGTTTTTGTCTTTCAGGATGATTTTGAACGCCTCAGTCACTTTCTCTTTGTTGGCGCCGCCGCCAACATCCAGGAAGTTTGCAGGTTCAGCACCGTGCAACTTGATGATGTCCAAAGTCGCCATCGCCAGACCCGCACCGTTCACAAGGCAGCCGATGTTACCATCAAGCTTGATGAACGCCAGATCGAACTTGGAAGCTTCGATTTCAGACGGTTCTTCTTCGTTCAGGTCACGCATCTCTACGATGTCTGGATGACGGAACAAAGAGTTGGAGTCGAAGTTCATTTTTGCATCCAAGCAAAGAACGTCGCCTTCTTTAGTCACAACCAATGGGTTGATTTCCGCGATAGAGCAGTCAGTTGCTACGAATGCGTTGTAAAGACCGGCGAAGAACTTCACCGCTTTGTTCACGATCGCTGGTTCCATACCGATTTGGAAAGCCAGTTCGCGAGCCTGGAACGGCATCAAACCAACAGTTGGGTCGATGTCGACTTTTTTGATCGCGTCTGGATTGTGTTCAGCAACTTCCTCGATGTCCATACCACCTTCGGAAGAAGCCATCATTGCGGCTCTGCCAGTAGCACGGTCAATCAGGCACGCAACATAGTATTCTTTAGCGATGTTGCAACCTTGTTCGATGAAGACCTTTTGAACAACTTTGCCTTCAGGGCCTGTTTGGTGAGTCACCAAAGTCATGCCGATCATTTTTTTTGTGTATTCAGAAACTTCGTCCAGGGACTTAGCAACTTTAACACCGCCGCCTTTGCCGCGACCACCAGCGTGGATCTGAGCTTTAACAACCCAAACGCTTCCGCCGATTTCTTTTGCCGCAGCAACTGCTTCTTCTGGAGAGTGAGCCAGTTTCCCTTTCAGGGTGGCTACTCCGAACTTTCTCAAGACTTCTTTGGCCTGATACTCATGAATATTCATTAATAAACTCCTAATTTCCCACCGAAAAATAAAAACTTGCGTTCGATGACCCATTCAATATCAAATCGTATTTAGAGACAACAATTACCGCTGGGCGCAGAAGCCTGCAGAGAGAGAATCTGGACCGCATGAGCATCATCAGTCTGAAAGACGTGACAGTGGCCTTTGAAGATCTTGTTGTGCTGAAGTCCATCAATTTGGAAATTCAGGCGGGCGAATCATTTGTGATTGTGGGTCCCAGCGGGCAGGGAAAAACGACCTTGTTAAAAGCCATGGCAGGGTTGGTAAGTCCCCGTAATGGCAAAGTATTTGTTGAACAAATGGACTGGTCGACGCTGAGCAACAAAGAGCGTCTTCCGCTGCTTAAAAAAGTCGGAATTCTGTTTCAGAAAAACGCACTTTTTGATTCGCTGACATGTGTTCAAAATATCAGCTTCCCGCTGCGTGAAACCACAGGTCTTTCAGACTGGGAAATAACAAAAAAAGCAGAGTATTTCTTGGATGCGGTCGGCATTCCTCATGCCCGTGATTTATATCCGGATGAAATCAGCGGCGGCATGCAAAAACGCCTGGGAATCGCTCGAGCATTAGCTCTGGATCCCGAGATCATTTTCTATGATGATCCAACGGCAGGCTTGGATCCCATCACTTCACGCAAAATCATCGATCTGATCATGACGCTGAAAAAAGAAAAGAGATCGACAGTTGTTGCGATCACCAACGACATGAATCGTGCGTTTCAAATGGCGGATCGAATCGGCATGGTGGTTGATCAGGAACTGCTTATCACCGGAACACCTGAAGAAACCAAAAATCACGCTGATCCACGCGTGCATCAGTTCATTCGCGGATTGCTTGCAGGTCCACTCACCACAGCTAACGTCTAGGTTGTGAAAAATTGCAGGTAAGTAAGTCCGGAGATAATTCCAATAATTACTCCTGTAACGACCCAGCTGCCAATTTTGTCTCTGCGATTCATCGAAAGCATGTCTGCCTTCGTAAGAGGCTGAGTTCCAAGAGCAACCAAGCTTACTGCAAGACTCACGGCAGTTCTTGATTCCGGAGGAACTGCCATGGTCAAAATGACTAATACTGGATGTATCCACCAGTGTAATGTACGAGAAAGTGTCTTCATTAGTCGTTCCTTCTAGTGGGCGTTGAGATTCTGCCAAAATTACCTTTATTAATTTCAGGAATACTTCTTTTCGTCTCAAATTCTTTGTCGAGACGAATTCGAATATTGTCCGTGCCTTTGCCTGCGGGAGACTTGGTGCCACCTTTGTCTACGTCGTCTCTTCTGCCTCTGTAACCTTCATTGGTTGGCGATTCTTTAGGCTCTTTCGGATCCTTGGGCTCCTTTGGTTCTTCAGGCTCTTTGGGTTCCTTTGGTGCCTTCGGCTCCTGAGGGTCTTTAGGCTCCTTGGGTTGCTTTGGTTCTTTGGGTTCTTTAGGGTTTTTAGGTTCCTTCGGCTCGCTGGGTGTATTGTCTTTCTTTTTGTCCTTGTTGCATTCGGCGGAGTCTTTGCAAGAGAGCCCCCCGAGGATCGCGCCCGTAACTACGCCAGTGACTTTCACAAACCAAGGTCCAGGCAATCCTGCTCCAGATGCCGCGCCAGAAAATATGTCGCTTCCGCATTTCGTTGCACAGCTTGACGAGTAGGCCATTAAATCCATTCTGGAAAAGAGGCCGCGAGGTTGTTCGTCTTGATTTGCTTTCGATCCGGGAGTCGAGGTGTTTCCGCGGTTGTTTCTTGGACTGTATCCAGCCTGTGGGTCCTTGGCGTATTCACCATTCAAACTCGGTTCGTCCCGGAAGTCGTCATTCCTTTCCCGAGTGCGTTCTATAGCGGCTCCATAAAAAGAACTTTTTCCGAATAAAGCGTTAGGCAAAAAGTCGTCATTTGCTTGGATGTCTTGCCCGTTCTCTTGCGAATGGGGCCGGCTTCCACCCAGCTTATTTTTCATAAAATTCAACAGTTCAAGGTCGTTCATTCGTGAAATATTTAAAGAGTCATTGCCTGGCTCATCTAATGGTAACTGATACTTGTCGTGAAGATTTCTAGCTAGGCCTGGAGCAACAAGCTGTAATACCGGATTCAGCATGCGTGTAAATTCGGGCCGCCCAGCGGCATGCGCGACGTCCATCAGCGTGAGTAGTGGTTCAACCAAGCCTTTCATCATTCCCATTCGGTCAACTCGGTGGGATAAGAATCTTTCGGCATCATTAGGGTTAAGCCTTGGATTCCAAGCGATAAGTGCCATTGAAAAGAGGCGAGTTGCCTCCATACTGCGGTCGGCAGTAGGGAAGAGCACTTCGAGCCTCTGAATCACTCTATTTCTTTGATGTTCTACCGTGTTATCCTGGGAAATAGGTGCATCTGACAGGCTTGGAGATGCATGGGTCGTTAGAGATGAAAGAATGATAGAAATTGATACTGTCATTTGTTTAATCTTCATAGGGCTTCCTTTATAGGGATTCCTTTGAGCGATGATCGTGCCGATCCTTTTTCAGCTGTTTTGCGGGTAAATTGATTTTGGGCGTTTAAATGTCTCGGAATGTGGACTTTCTCCAAGAATCCAGAAATTTAAATGGCGGTTGACCCCTGAACTTCAGCCCAACTAACATAGCTAAGTGATTGAGTTCAAAAACCTCGTGAAAAGATTCGGTACAAGGACAGTACTCAACGGATTAAATCTAAAAATCCGCGAGGGTGAGATCATCTTTATTCTGGGGACATCTGGGACAGGAAAATCCGTTCTTCTGAAAAACATCGTGGGTCTGCTGACTCCGGATGAAGGAGAAATCTGGATTGATGAAGAAGAGGTCTCAAAGTTCAGCGAAGAACAATATCTTCCGATCCGCAAAAAATGTGGCATGGTTTTTCAGCATCCCGCCTTGTTTGATTCCCTGACTATCTATGAAAATGTGGCCTTCGGGCTTCGTCGTCATTATCAACTGTCTGAAGAAGTCATTCAGGCCAAGGTTTCAAAGGCCCTGCGCCTGGTGAATTTGCACGGTGTGGAACAAAAACGTCCCGGACAAATTTCCTACGGAATGCAAAAGCGAGTGAGTCTTGCCAGAACTGTGGCATTAGAGCCAAGAATTCTGCTGTTTGACGAACCCACCACAGGTCTTGATCCTGTCACCACCACGGCGGTGAATCAGTTGATTCTGGATCTTTCCCGCGAATTGAAAACAACCTCTTTGGTGGTAAGCCACGATATGAACTGCGCACTTTCCATTGCCGATCGCATTGTCGTTCTGGATAAGGGAAACATCGTGGCTTTGGGCACACCCGATGAATTGAAGAAATCTGATCAGCCATTGGTAAAAGACTTCCTGGCCGAGGTGTTAGAGGCATGACCATGATCACATCCCTTTTGGATCAGGTCGGATCCACACTTTTATTCCTGCAAAAAATCCTGCGCACAATGATGTTCAAGAAACTTAAAGTCCACGAGATTTTTGAACAGATCTGGAAAGTCACCGTCGACAGTTTCCCGACCACGGCGATGGCGGGCTTCTTTGTGGGCGCAATCATGACCGTACAGTTTGCGATGCAGGTGAAAGAATTTGGTGCTTTGGGATATCTGGGGGCATTGGCCACCAGTGCGACTTTCAGGGAAGTGGGCCCGCTGTTGATCGCTTTCATGCTGAGCGGAAAAGTCGGGGCGTTCACTTCGGCTGAGCTGGGGACCATGAAGGTCACTGAACAGATCGATGCCGTTCGCTGTCTGGGCGCGGATCCGATTCAGGAAATCATCGTTCCGCGATTTGTCGGTATTATTGTTTCAAGTTTCTTCCTGCTGGCAGCGGGCTTGATGATGTCGGTCTTTGGCGGAATGCTGTTGGGCGAACTGTTTGCCGGTGTGAACTATGAAGAATATCTGCGCCATGTTCCGTTGATTGTCAGTCCGGTATCTATTTTAAGCGGCCTGGTGAAGTGCGGTACTTTCGCGGTGGTGCTGGCGACTATTTGTACTTATCAGGGCTATTCCACAACCGGAGGCGCCAAAGGTGTGGGCCGTGCGGTGGTCGCAACGGCCGTGACGACGATGATTTGTATTGTGGTGATGGACTGGATGACCAGCTTTATCGGGGACATTATCCTTACAATGGTGCGGGGGTTTAGACCATGATCACATTGATCGCTGAAACCCTGACCGGGGTGTTTACACCGCCGTTTCGTCGCAAGGAATTCTTCCAGCAGCTGCATTTTGTGGGCAATAAAAGCCTTTTTATCGTGGTTTTTTGTGTGTGTTTTGCTGCGATTGTCACGATCCTGGAGTCCTCTTTCCATATGAAGATGGTCATTCAGAATGACTCGATGGTGCCGGGCTTTGCTGCCGTTTTAATCCTGCGTGAACTGGGGGCGATTGTCACAGCTTTGCTGCTCAGTTCCCGCGTCGGGGCGGGATACGCTTCTGAAGTCGGTTCCATGCAGATCACCGAGCAGGTGGATGCGCTGAAAATGCTGGGAATTGATCCGGTCAATTACCTGGTGGTGCCACGCTTTTTGGCCTGTGTTCTGGGCGGCATGATGATCACGATTGTCGCCAATATGGCTTGTATATTCTCGGCAATGGCGGTCAGTCAGTTTTACTTGGGTTACACACCGGGTATGTTCCTGACTTCCATGCAGCGGTTTGTGGATTTCAAGGATCTGATCTTTGCAATGATCAAGGGTGCGTGCTTCGGAGGAGTGATTCCTCTTGTGGCTTGTTACTTTGGATTCCGTTGTCAGCAAGGTGCCGAGGGCGTGGGTCGTGCGACAACAAACACGGTGGTCGTGTCTTCGATCGCAATTATTGTGATTGATTTTATTTTGTCCTATACTTTTAGTTATCTTTACTAGGGGAACGTATGAAGGTTGAAACCAAAGTGGGCCTGTTGGCTCTGGTCTCGGTAGTTCTGATTGTGGTGTTTGCCTACTTCATGGGATTTATTTCCCCGTTCTCCAATTCCAAAGAACTTAATGTCATGTACAACTATGCCGGCGGGATTGAAGAAGGTTCTCCGGTGCGTGTAATGGGTATCAAAGTGGGCAAAGTGAAAGCGATCACTTTTGATCCGGGATACAAAGCTCCATCCGGCGAAGAGGTGAAACTGCGCCTGACGATCACAGTTGATAAGAAAGCCTGGACCAGTGTCCGGAAAGATTCCAAATTCTTCATTAATCTTGCCGGTGTGATTGGGGAAAAGTTTCTGGAAATCTCTCCAGGCTCGGTGGATTCCGGTGAATTTTCATCCGGTGATTATGTTCGCGGTGAAGATCCTCCGCGTGTGGATCAATTGATCTCTCAAGGTTATGGTTTGGCTGGCAAAATCATCGAACTTGTCGAAAAAAACGAAGGTTCGGTGACCAATATGATCCAACAACTGAATTCTTTGACGACAAACTTCAATAAAACGCTGGTTCTGCTGGATAAAACGACGAAGAATAAAGAAATGGCCAGACTGCTGGATAATGCGGTCAAAATCAGCGATGACATGGCATATTTGACAGACAAAATGAGATCGAAGAAAGCGGAAGAGACTTATGAACTGGTTCATAAGCTTCTTTTCAGGCTCGAACCGCTGGATGGTCCGGCTTTGAAGAAATTCTTCCAGCAAGAGGGTGTGAAAGCCCGCGTTTTCTAAGATCTCCTCGAGAACAGGGAGGTCCTCTATGTTGAAACTATCTATCCGTCATGCGGTGTCCACCGTGGTGTTTTTTGCAGCCCTGCAAAGTCAAGCAGCCACGGTGATCCTGGGTGCAGACTCCAACTCCATCACCACCAAAGCTCGTTCTATCGAACAAGAATATGCTCAAGGCATGCGCGATGAGCGACTGATGAACACTTATTCCTCCACACTGAGCATGCGCCAGCAGTTGAAAGTCGGCGCCGGCATGTCCGTGGGCGGAGCCCTGGGTGCCATGGGCTTCAATCTGGAATTGAATGTGGAAGATGCTGATGGCGCGGTTGCCGGATTCGGCACGGGTCATGGTTACAACTCTTTCCAACTGGCGTGGAAACATGCTTTTGAAGGTGATTACCTGGCACCTTACTTCACTGCAGGTTATTCCCGCTGGTATAATTCCAGCGGCAGCACCTCGGCTGCTGATCATTCCGGAATTCTGGACCGTGTTTTGACCTCCGCCGAAAAGAAATCCGGCCGATTTGGCACAGATTTTGTGAATGCGTCGTTTGGCCTGCAATATAATCAGCTTTCCGGCGACTTCCGAGGTGTCTCAGTTTATGCAGAACTGATGGCCATGACCGAAATAAAACGCGGCATGTTGCTACCAACCGGCACCGTAGGCGCCTTGTACTACTTCTAACCGGTTGGTGAAAAGGGCCCATCCACTTCGTTGTCGGGCCTTTTACTTCTCTCCGACGTGCTTGGAGCACGCCTCCGTTTCGTAAAAAACCCTCCGTCTCGCGGCTGAACCCTTTTGACCAACCTCAAGCTTTTTGGGTTGGTCTTTTTTTTACTGGCTCTCGCTTCGCGAATCGCGTGGGGGAGCGCCTTGCTTTGCAAGAGCGTTTTTGAAACATCTTTTATCGAAAATATTTAGTGGGATTAGAAAATTCGGATCGGCTTGAAAGCCGCTCTGGTGGCGGGTTTTGGGCATAAAAAAACCCCAGAGTTGCCTCTGGGGTTCAAGAACTAAAAACTAGTTCCTAAGAAAGACTACTTCGCAGCTTTCTTAGTAGCTTTTTTAGTAGCTTTCTTAGCTACTTTTTTTGTAGCTTTTTTTGCTACTTTTTTAGTAGTTTTTTTAACTGCTTTTTTTGTAGCTTTTTTAGCTGCTTTCTTTGCCATGTGCTCCTCCTAGGATGCAAACGTTGTTGTTGTTTCTTAACTTACAAAACTTTACTTACTTAAGTTTTTCCTAATTCGACCACCGACGTCAACAAAAAATTTACCTTGCATATTTTTTGCGAGCAACCGGGTTCAAGGAGGTGCCCTTTGCTCATCGTTTTTTCGATTTCGCTGTTCGGACATGCGCTCGTTCACCGAATCTTTTCATCAGTGGCACGGGATTTTGCATTCTCTCAACACTGGGTTCGATCTTTTTCGATCATGAACCTGGTTGTGATCTGCTTTCTCACCGTCGCAGCCTCGACACCCACCTTGCTCTGGCTTTTCATCGGCATTCTTTTAATAACTTTAAAGTTTTTTCCGGCAATTTTGCGATTTTTCTTAATTCGACGACTGCGAAGTGCGCTGATTCCGCTTCTTGATTGCATGATTCTGGGTTTGCAAACCGGAAAATCCTTCCGTGCTTCGTTCCTTTCGGCCGTTGAATCACAAAGTGGTTGGGTGCGTGTGCAGATGTTTGAAGTGTTACATTCGCTGCAGTTTCCGGAATCGGACATCGCCGTGAAATCCGCTCTGCTGGCGGATTTCCTGTCAGAGATGCGCACAATCGATCAGTCGCAAACCCGCTGTGTGGAACAGGTGAAAGCCCTTCGCCGACACTACAAGATGCTTGAAGATTTTCGACGTAGGTCCGGACAAGTAAGCCAGCAGATCAAGATGCAGGCGATAATTGTCACCGCTCTTTATCTCGCGCTTTTTGTCTTTGTAATTATGCAATTTGGTTTCGATAAGCATCGAAATCTGCTTTTTGGCTCCGGTTTGGTGTTCAGCGCGGGCCTTGTTTTCATTTTTTATGTGGGTAGGAGGATGAAATGGACGGTGTAGCACCTCCGTTAAAGCTTTTATTGGAGGTTAAACGTGCGGTGGAGCGCGGGCAGTCGGTGCGTCAGGGTGTTTTATCTTATGTAAAGACCTCGCACGATGACTTTGTCCCCGTTGTAACCCAATGGTTGGCGCTATTGCAGCAGGGACAGGATCCGAAAGAGGCGTTGAAGGCAGTGCCCTCCCTTTATCGCCGCAGCCTTCTGCAGGTTCTGGAGCGCGGTTTGCGGGGTGAAGCTGTGTTTAATGTGCTGGTGCAGCTGGAATCTGAACTGATAGAGGCCTGTCAGGAGGAAATTTCAGAAAAGATAGCGCGGTTGCCGTTTATATTGCTGATCCCGCTTCTTTTGTTTCAGTTTCCGGCATTTCTGTTGCTCCTTTTTGGTCCTCTTCTTCAAAATTTTTTTCACTCTTTGGGAGGGGGGTGATAGAGTGCCTTCTGTTGGAGGATTCCTATGGCTCAGGCTGATAAAAAGCAGGTGGCACTTGAAAAACTGGTGGACGAGTTGATGAAAGATCAACCCAGTCGTCAGCTTGTAAAGCAGCTGACCAACGAGCTGGGAATGCCTTATTCCCTGGATCCAATGACTCAGATCAATACGGTTTTGCAGTCCATGAACACATCCCACCTTCGTTCCAACCGAAGAAAAGAACTAGAAAGATAGTCCCATGTCACAAATTTACGGTTCCATTCTAGAAGCTATCGGCAACACCCCGATGGTGCGTTTGAACAGCGTCACCAAAGGTTCCAAACACCAGTTTTTCGCCAAAGTTGAGTATTTCAACCCGGGTGGAAGTATCAAAGACCGCGTAGCGGTGGCGATGATTGAAGAAGCTGAAAAACGCGGGCAACTGAAACCTGGTGGCACTATCGTGGAAGCCACTTCCGGAAACACCGGAGTGGGTCTGGCTTTGGCAGCCGCGGTGAAGGGTTATAAGTGCATTTTCGTGATGCCAGAAAAGATGAGTGACGAAAAACGCGCGATCTTGCGTGCCTACGGAGCGAAAGTGGTCATCACACCGATGGTGATGCCGGAAGATCCGATGAGCCATTATTCCGTATCAAAAAAGATCGCCGATGAAACTCCGGGCGCATTCCTGGTGAATCAATTCCACAATCCTGACAACCCTGAGCGTCACTATCGCACTACAGGTCCAGAAATCTGGAAGCAGATGGATGGAAAAGTCGACATGATCGTGGGTGGTGCAGGGACCGGCGGGACTTTGTCCGGTATTGCGCGCTACATGAAAGAGATGAATCCGCAGGTGAAAGCCATCTGTACGGATCCCATCGGCAGTATTTTGTATGATTTGTTCTATCATAAAAAAATCGTGGATCCTCCAGGCTCTTATAAAGTGGAAGGTGTCGGCGAGGACATGCTCCCTGACAACGTTCACCTGGACATCTATGACGGCTTTGTTCGTGTTTCTGATCCGGAAGCATTCGCGATGACCCGTCGTTTGGTGGCCGAAGAAGGTCTGCTGGTCGGTCCATCCAGCGCTTTGGCCTTGGTAGGAGCGATGAAAGCCGCTGAACAACTGGAAAAACCATCCAACATCGTTGTGATCTTCCCGGATAGCGGTCGCGCTTATTTGAGCAAGGCCTTCAACGACAAGTGGATGGCTGAAAATGAATTCCTGACTGATGGTGACATTAAAAACGCCTTCAACCGCGTGGTTTCTGCTGAAGAAGCCCTGGCTGATCTTAAAAAATAATAGAGCAGGTGAATGATATGAAAAAAATGAACGACAATCTTGGTTTTTCCACTCGTGCGATTCATGCCGGCCAAGCTCCGGATCCTTCAACTGGCGCCATCATGACGCCAGTTTATTTGACCTCGACTTACGTACAAGAATCTCCGGGTGTGCATAAGGGCTGGGAATATTCCCGCACGCACAATCCAACTCGTCACGCTTACGAAAGCTGCATGGCAAGTCTTGAAGGTGGCAAGCATGGCTTTGCTTTTTCTTCCGGTTGCGCGGCAACGACAACTGTTTTGCACCTTCTAAAAGGTGGCGATCATGTGATTGCCATGGATGACATGTACGGCGGCACTTTCCGTCTGTTTGACAAAATCCTTAAGCACGACGGCATGGAGTTTTCTTTCGTTGATCTGACGAAGGTTGAAAACTTTGAAAAAGCCGTAAAACCAAACACCAAGCTGGTATGGTTGGAAACTCCGACCAATCCGACTTTGAAGTTGGTTGATATCAAAAAGATCGCCGCCATCGCAAAAGCCAAAGGCATTCTGGTTGCGGTTGATAACACGTTCATGAGCCCGTACTTCCAAAGACCTTTGGAGCTGGGTGCGGATATCGTGGTTCATTCAGCGACGAAATACATCGGCGGCCACAGTGATACAGTCGGCGGCATGGTCGTTGTATCCCGCGCGGATCTGGCAGAAAGAATGGCATTCTTAAGCAACGGTATCGGGGCGACTCAAGGCGCGTTTGATTCCTTCATGTTCCTGAGAAGTTTGAAAACTTTGCCACTTCGTATGAAGGCCCATCAGGAAAATGCCATGGCGATTGCGAAGTTTTTGGAATCTCATCCAAAAGTGGACAAGGTCATCTATCCGGGTCTGGAAAGCCATCCTCAGCATGCTTTGGCGAAAGAACAAATGCATGGCTTCGGGGGAATGATCACTTTCTACATCAAGGGGGGCCTGGATTCGGCTCGTAAGTTCCTGGAAAACGTGAATGTCTTTTCATTGGCCGAGAGTTTGGGAGGGGTGGAGTCCCTGATCGAGCATCCGGCGATTATGACGCACGCCTCCGTTCCACCTGAAAACCGCAAGGCTTTGGGGATCGACGACACCCTGATCCGCCTTTCTGTGGGTGTAGAGGATCTGAACGACCTGATTGCTGACCTTAAAACTGCTTTTGATAAGGCTTAACTGTTGACATGCAGGGGGCCAATGGATAAACCTTTGGTCTCTTTGAACGCATATGTTCCAGTGGCTTGGTAGCTCAGTTGGTAGAGCAGAGGACTGAAAATCCTTGTGTCGGCGGTTCAATTCCGTCTCAAGCCACCATTTTTCTTCAAAAGTTCAAAGCAACTAAACCCGCCTAATCAGCGGGTTTTTTCGTTTCTGGGGCCTGATTTTTGGGTGCTTTTTAAGTGAAATAGATCAGCAGACACAGGTACTGAAGGGCGGTTCCGCCCATCACGCAGACGTGCCAAACGCCGTGGCCGTGTTTGATGCGTTCGTCATTCAGGAAGAAGAACATGCCGATGCCATAGCTGATGAAGCCCGCGATGATCATCGCAAAACCCATCGGCGGAATCGCATCCATCAGGTATTTGATGAACGGGAAGATCGTGACTGCCATGGTTGAATACAAAAGCAGTGAAGGCAGGCGGTTTTTCGGATTCAGAAGTTCCCAGAAAATTCCCACCACCGCCAAAGACCAGACGATTCCCAGAATCACCCAACCCAAAGTTCCGCGCAAAGCCAGCAGGGCATACGGAGTGTAACCACCGGCGATCTTCAGATAGATGCCGATATAGTCCAGACGACGATACAGTTTTTTTCTTTCACCACGGGTGCCGTGATAGATGGTTGAAATACAGTAAAGTCCGACCGTGCAGACCGCATACACACCGAAGCTGAAGATTTTCCAGGTGTCGTGTTTGCTGGCGGCAAGACCCAGAAGCAGGGCACACCCAATCAGCGCCAGCAACGCTCCGATGGCGTGGGTGACGACGTTGAGCTTTTCTCCATGTTCGATCTTCTGAATCATTCGCTAAAACCTGCTGCAAGAAGTTCCTGATGGTTTTAGTTTAGCACCAAGGACCTAGTGCCTAAGAATAAAAATTCATCCACGGTCCAGTAAATCTGATCACTTTTTTGAGACGAACAGATGATCTTTCAGATAAAATCGCAAGGGCCACTTCGCTGCTTCGCCGGCATAATCGACACCGACACGCGCGGTGGGAATGATCTGTTTTTTTGAAACCTTGAAGTCATCATCCGTCACAAATAGCTCAGAACTTTTCTTCCAAAGCTTCAGTCCGTCATGCTTTCGGGTGATGTCATAGTGTTTGCAAAGCTTGCCGGGGCCGTTGGTTTTTAGGTCTTTTTTTCGCAGATTTTCCTGTGCTGGCAGAGGTTCCACGGCACGAATCAAAACCGCTTCGGGATGTTCATGGGTGCGGGTCACAAAATTCAGACAGAAATACATTCCATAGATCATATACACATACGAATGTCCCCCATCCAGATACATGGATTTGGTGCGTTCGGTGCGGCGGTCTTCAAATGTGTGACAGGCGGGGTCTTCAATCCCCAGATAGGCTTCGGTTTCGATGATGCGGGCTTGATTTATGCCGTCGTCAGTGCGGATATTCAGAACTTTTCCCAGAAGAGACTGAGCCACCAGGGTCGTGTCTTCAAAGTAAAATTCCTGTGGCAGAATCATCCAGAGGTCCGGCAGATAAAGCTGATCTGACGCCCGGACTTTTCTTTGTCCCGGCGGTAAGAATGAAATTCGTTGTTGGTGACCGTATCAATATGCAGATCAAACAAGCGGTCCAGATTGATGCCCTCTTGTTGAAGCTGGGTGCGAACCACAAGATTTAAATCCACCAAAGATTTTCCGTCTTCCAGACTCTGGAAATATTGAGCGCGTTCTGCCGGGCTTAACGGCCCCAGGCTTGAAAGGATCTGATCGCGCACGTCGTTTCCGACCTCAAAGCTTTTTTTCTGAATATGTGGTCCGATGATCACATCCAGCTCTGAAGCATCAGCACCTGTGGCAACAAGCTGCTGGAGGGTCTTGGGGATAATTCTGTTGGCAACTCCGCGCCAGCCGGCGTGGACGCCAGAAATCAAATCAGTGCCGTGATGATAGAAAAGCACCGGCACACAGTCAGCGGTGATCACACACAAGGCAAGATTTTTGGTGCGGGAAAAATGCGCATCCCCTAGCACCTGATAGTCCAAAGAACTGTCTTTGCTTTCGATGACCGCGTCGCTGTGAATTTGTTTCAGACGGACAAAATCAAACTGTGGATAGGCGGATTTGACGTCAGCCAAGGTGGCTGCGGCCCCACCGAAGAAAGCCGTGATATGCGAAGTTTTTAGTTCATATCCCAGTGGGGTTTTTTCGAGGTTCACAGCAAACCCCATTTCTTAATCAGCACCAGAACATCTTCAGGCCAGTCCTTTGTAAAGAACATGCGCTCTTGGGTGCGGGGATGAGTGAAACCCAGTTCTGCTGCGTGCAGCAGGAATCTTGGCAAAGCACGAAGGTCTTCCTGGGTCGCGCGCGCCTCGATGGATTTGATCTTGCGGTCAGCACCATAAAGGTTGTCACCGGCAATGGGCAGTCCGCTTTCGGACATGTGCACACGAATTTGGTGTGTCCGTCCGGTTTCAAGTTTCAGCTTCATGTAGCTCATGCCGCTTTTTCTTTGCAGCACTTCAAAGTGGGTCACCGCCCATTTGCCCATTCCCGGATCATCATTCGGATCAGTCAGGGGTTTACGATCGTCACCCAACACGGAAGCATAACGTTTGCGATCCACCGGGTGGCGAGCCAGAAAACTGCGAACGCTGCCGGACAACGTGCGCGCAGTTCCCAGGCACACGGCATAGTATATTCTGTGCGTGCTGCGCTCTTTGAACTGGGCGGTCAGGGATTCATGGGCTTTGTCGTTTTTGGCAACGACGATGATGCCGCTGGTTTCTTTATCCAAGCGGTGCACGATGCCAGGGCGTTCTTCGCCAAACTTCATGGACAGATCATCGGTGTGACTGATCAGCGCATTCACCAAAGTGTCGTGGGCATGTCCCGCGGCCGGGTGAACAACAAGACCCGCCGGTTTGTTGATGACGATCAGATCCTCATCTTCAAACAGCACGTCCAGCTTCAGATCAAAGGGCTGAAGCTCAGACGGCTCGGGTTCCGGCAGTTGAATTTCAATCAGATCGTTTTCTTTAATAGTGACAGAAGCTTTGGCGGGTTTTCCGTTCAGCAGAACTGAATTTGCTTCAAGCAGATGGCTTGCGCGTGAACGGGTGCCGATTTCCGGAATAAGCGCCATCGCTTTATCAAGGCGAAGTCCACTCATCTCTGCTGTGGCAGTGACCGAAATAGTCGTGTTGTTCTTATTTTCCAAGTTTGTTTTTAAAGTGTGTCATGTATGAGTCGGCGACCTTTTTTTCGTCCAGACCCAAAGCTTTGGCAATTTGAACCACATAACCACGAACGAAAACGATCACCGGCAGGTTGCCTGGATCCACGTTTTCAATGGCTGTGACATAGTAAGAATTGATTTTGGTGATCTCACTCATGCGTTGAGTGGTGATCTTTTTGTACTCGCGAACTTTTTTGAGGAAAGCGCCATCCCAGTCCGTGCGGGCCGCGATTTCTTTTTCAAAGGATTCATCCTTTTGATAAGCCACCGCCGGTTTTTCAATTTTCGTTTCAGGGAAAACCTGTTTGCTGGCTTCAAGGATGGACTCGTAAGTCAGATCGTTCAAAGAAGAACGGCCGGACAAAAGTCTTTGATCATAGATATTGCGAAGGATTTTGTTACCAAGGACCTGATAGGCCTCTTCGATCACAACCAGAAGCTCACGGGCTTCCTGTTCAGAGAAAATAGTGTAGATCGCCGGATTGTCCCCGGAATAAGTCGAGCGAGCGCGCTCATAGGCCGTCGTCACCTCATGTTGAGGGGCGTTGGCTGTGAGTTCCAGGACTTCGTAATAGTTGTATCTAGACGTCGCTTGCATCGTAGCTATTATACTACGGCGCGAAGCTCCTCTGGAGCAATAAGTTGTTTGCAGGTTGCCAAAAATTGTCCTGCAAGTGGAGTGAAGGGTTGTGCGACAAGCACGTGTTCTCTCACACGCACGGACTGCCACACCGCATTGTCGTAATCGATCGCGCCGATGTAATCAATACCAAGGTCGTAGTACTTGTTACAGACACTTTTCATCGAGTGACCCAAGTCATCGTTGGCCTGATTGCGTGAAGTATTCACCAACAAACGAACTGGTGTTGAGGAAAGAGCCTCAAAGAAGTCATAGTGAATGCCGGTTTCTTCCTTCAGATACGAGCGGAAAGAAAACGGCTTGCTCAAAGTTCTTTGGCGGTGATTGCGCAAAGTGGAAATCATGTTGCCGTAAGCATCCGGCGTGGAATTTTCACGCAGGGAATAGCACATGAAGGATTCAATAAAACGATAAGTCTTTTCGATGCTGGTTGGTTCCGGAGTTGTGATCAGGAACTTTTCATCAGCGACTTTGAACAGCTCCAGGTGGGCTTCCAAGGCACCGGCCCCCAGATCAACGATCACGTAATCAGCACGCAGATTCTTCAGCTGCGGGATCAGGTTTTGAATCTGGTTGTGGGAAAAATCAGTCGGTGTCCATGAATCCCAGAAACCCTGAACATAAGAAAGATGCGGATACGGAGTCGGGATCACCAGCTCTTGCAGGGTTTTGGAACCTTCAAAGTAGTGACGGATGTTCATGTGGGAAGGATTCAAACCCAGAACCGTGTGGATGTTGGAGCCGGAAAGATCCAGATCCACGATCACGACAGAGTGGCCCAATTTGGAAAGAGTCATGCCCAGGGAAGAGGATACAAACGTTTTACCCACGCCACCTTTACCGGAAGCGACAACCCATAGTTTGGTGTCATGATCTTTATTTGCGTGGGTCGGTTTGAATTCCAATACAGCCTTATCCATGGTTGCATCCTCTTGCTATTTCAATGGTGAGATAAGAATCCCTTTTTTTGTCTCTTCGGCTTCAGATGCGCGAATATAAAGAGGAACAAACGATTTCCAGTCTAAAGTTTGACCTTTTTTTGCCCGGGCTTCCGCCATCAGACCCAGAGTGGTCGCGAGCGGATAGTCCGGCAGGGTTGAATCGCGGTGCATTTTCTTGGAAAGTTCTTCGGGGAAGTACTCATGATAAGCCTCCCACCCGTCACCAACGACCAGCACGTCCTGACTGATGTGCTGGGAAAGTTCACGAACGGGAATCGCCGCGGGACCCTTCAGATATTTCGGCTCATCGCCGGACATATCAAAAAGACCGGTGTACACCATGTTTTTATAGGCATTGATGATGGCAAGAACCGGTTTGGCAGATCCGCGCGCGCGTTCAGCCAAAAGCATCAGCGAGTCGATAGTAACCAGAGGTTTGTTGAAGCTGTAGGAAAAGGTTTTCCCCGCATTGGCGGCCACACGGATGCCGGTAAAACTGCCCGGACCCTGGCCCACGGCAAAGACGTCGATGTCTTCAAGTTTTAATCCGGCTTTTTGCAGGCAGTTTTCGGTGAAGGGGCTGATGATTTCGCTATGGGTTTTTTGTCGCAAAGTGGTTTCTTCGGCGACAATTTTCCCATCCACGATGATGGCAACACCGCCGACGGCGGTGCTGGTTTCCATAGCTAGTATTTTCATAGACCAAACAAGCGGGTGAAGTCATTAAACAGGGCAAAGATCATAAGACTCATCAAAATCGCCAGACCCACTTGCTGGGCGATTTCCATTTTCTTCATGCTTAGCGGAGCACCTTTGACCAGCTCAATCACATAGAACACCAGGTGACCACCGTCAAGCACCGGCACCGGCAGCAAATTCAGGATGAACAGATTCACCGAAATAATTGCCATCATCTGCAGGAACTGAGTGATACCAATCTTGAATGTCTCGCTGGCCGCCTGACCGATAGAGATCACACCACCGATATTTTTCGGAGAGATCTTGGCCTGGAACAAACGAACAAAGCTCATGACTGTCATGACTGATACTTCCCACGTTTTTTCCGTACCGCGGATCAAAGCATCCACCGGGTTGGAAGAACGAAGGGTCATCAGTTCCGGCATCGCGATGTTCGGAATTGGTGAAATACCGATGGTATAACGTTTTTCCTCTGCACCCGAAGCGGTCATCTGCTTGGTCATTTTCGGAGTGATTTCCAGATCAATGGTTTTGCCTTCACGCAGAACGGACAAAGCCACCGGGTTTTTGCCGTCAAAGGATTTGATGTTGTTCAGAACATCTTCCCATTTGGACAAAGTGATTTTGTTGATTTTCACCAGACGATCACCAGCACGAAGACCTGCGGCCTGAGCCGGAGAGCCTTCAATCACGCGGGACAGATACAGTTCTGAACTTTCCAGACCCAAAGACGCCAGTGAAAACGCCTTGATGGATTCAATCGGTGCCATGGTCACGGTGATGGCTTTGTCGGCCTTGTCGCCTTCGCGCATGCCCATAACTTCCAGGGTCAAAGGCTCTTTGGCGCTGAATTTTGCCAAAGTGTCTTCCAAAGATCTCCAGTAAGCGACTTTAACACCATTGATGCTGGTGATGGTGTCACCGGTACGCAGACCCAAAGCATGCAACGGAGAATTTTCCAGAACACCAATGGTCGTGCCCGCAGAATAAGGGGAAATCCCCTCAACATTGGCCATGTATTCGTAGCTGGAAAGAACATTTGGATTTGGTTCAGGCTTGGCGGTCGTAGAGACCGTCAGGGATTCACCGGTGCCTTCACGTTTAACATCGACATCGATGTGCAGGTCGTGACTTTCTTTTAAGGAAAGGGTGCGCTGAACGTCTTCCCAGGTCGTGATCGGTTTTTGATTGATAGAAACAATCTGGTCACCAGAACGGAAGCCCGCCGTGTAAGCCGGGGAGTCTTTCGCCACATCACCCAGAACCGGGATTTTTGCGTCTTCGCCGATCAGGGCGACAGTGAAGAACACCAGGATCGCAAAGAAGAAGTTCATCAGCGGACCGGCCAGAACGATGGCAATACGCTGCCACACATTTTTATGCGTGAAAGAGACTTTCTTGTCTTCTTCAGAAATGCCTTCGCCGTTTTGTTCGCCGAACATTTTCACGTAGCCACCCAGTGGGATCAGGGACAGGGCATACGTGGTGTCGCCTTTTTTATAGGTCAGAAGCTTTTTGCCGAAGCCCAGACTGAAAACCTCGACACGCACTCCGCACCAGCGGGCGACAAGGAAGTGTCCCAGCTCATGAACGAAGATCAGGATCCCCAGCAGGATGACAAATGGAACAATTGCAGACAAACCAGATTGTAAGTATGAGAAAATATCCATTGGTCCATTCTAGAGTGAGCCAAGGATTAAGGGGTAGAAAATTAAGGGATTTTTCCTGCGGGGCTCGACGTTTCTCTTAGGACAAAAGATGAGACAGAATCAAAACTCCGCCCAAAACAACAGGACTTGCGAATAGGACGCCGTCGACTCGATCCAAGACGCCACCATGACCTGGCATGATTTTGCCGGAATCTTTCACATCCGCCACACGTTTCAGCAGAGATTCGAAGAAGTCTCCGAACTGGCCCACAAAGCCAGAGATCCCACCAAGAAGCAGGAAGACACCGACGCTGTTTTCCGGGAACAGGAACAACCAGCAGATCAGACCTGCCACGACAGAACCAATGATGCCACCGACAGAACCCTGCCAGGTTTTTTTAGGGGACACCGAAGGCATGACTTTGTTTTTGCCGAACAACACGCCAAATACATATGCCAAAGTGTCACCCGCAAACACCACGGCCAGCAGGAAGATAAACCAGTAAAGACCGTAAGCCTGATCCAGCAAACGGAAAGCAAACGAAGGCAAAAGACCCATATAGAACAGGCCCAGGGCGGACTTCGCCTGAACAGCAGCCATGTGTTCCAGATTGCCTTCTTTGTGAGAAGACAAAAGAACGGCGATAATCATTCCAATCACGGCCAAAGAATAAACAATAGATCCCAGGCTCAGGGAAGTGATCGAGGCAATGAATACCGCATAGGTTGCGATTCTGAACAATGTTTTAATCAGCTGGGATTTTTCACGCTGGAACAAAATGGCTGTCAGTTCCCAGTTGCCGATGACAACAATCAGACCCACCGCAATCTTAAGTCCCATCAGTCCCAACGAAACATAAAGTCCGATGATCAGAGCCAGGGCAATAAGTGCGGAAACAGATCTAGTTAGGAAGCTTTTCATGGTTGTTGTCATTGGATGAGACCTTGCCATAACGGCGTTGTCTCATCGCAAAAGCCTGAAGGGCTTCGTCGAGGTGAGACTCGGTGAAGTTGGGCCACAGTACTTCAGTGAAATAGAATTCAGAGTACGCAGCCTGCCACAGAAGGAAATTCGAAAGTCGCTGTTCACCACTGGTGCGGATGATCAGATCCGGATCCGGCGTCGGGAAAGTGCTCAAAGCAGAATTGATCATGGATTCGTCGATTTCCGCAGGGGACATTTCCCCGGCAGCGACTTTTTCCGCGATTTCACGCACCGCTTGAGTGATTTCCTGGCGAGAACCATAGCTCAAGGCAAAGACCAGATTCAGGCCTGTGCATTGAGATGTGGCTTCGATGGATTTTTCGATGGCATTGGCAACATCCAGAGGAACGCGGGAAAGGTCCCCGATCACCGAGAAGCGGATGTTTTCTTTGACCAGATTTTCAGTTTCGCGCTTCAGGTATCGGCGCAGGATCAGCATCAGCAGGCTGACTTCCGCCTCGGGACGGAACCAGTTTTCAGTGCTGAATGCGTAAAGAGTCAGGTTTTTAATCCCACGGCGTGAACACGCCGTGATGATCTTTTTTGCGACACGGGTGCCTTTGATATGCCCGAACGTGCGAGGACGGCGTTTGAGCTGAGCCCAACGACCGTTCCCGTCCATAATGATGGCAATATGCTTTGGCAAATCCATGAATCCTTCGAAAAACCCTGATTAGATAGTCAGGATTGATTTTTCTTTTTCGTCAGCAACCTGATCCACTTTTTTGATGAAATCGTCAGTTGCTTTTTGGATGTCTGCTTCGGCTTTTTTGCCTTCGTCTTCGCTGACAGCTTTGTCTTTTTGAAGTTTTTTAACTTCGTCATTTGCATCACGACGGGCCATGCGAACAGCCACGCGTGCTTCTTCAGCGATTTTCTTAACTTGTTTCGCCAGGTCTTTACGGCGCTCTTCAGTCAGGTCAGGAACTTTCAAGCGGATCACTTTACCGTCGTTCATTGGGGCCATGCCCAGTTCAGACTTGATGATGGCTTGTTCGATGTCTTTAAGGATAGCCACTTCCCAAGGTGCAATCAGGAAGGATTTTGCGTCCGGAGTGGAAATAGAAGCCACCTGGGACAAAGGGGATGGAGTTCCGTAATAGTTCACACGGATATTATCCAGCATAGAAACCTGAGCACGGCCTGTACGAACTTTTTTAAGTTCTTCAGACAAAGAGTTCAGAGTCTTTTCCATTTTTGCTTGAGCATTTTTTTTAACGTCTGCGATAGCCATAGCTGTCTCCTTATTAGTGTACCAGTGTGCCGATCGTTTCACCCTGAACGGCTCTCAGGATGTTGCCCGGTACAGTGAGGTCAAAGGTGATAATAGGAAGTTTATTGTCCATGCACATGCTGATCGCCGTGGAGTCCATTACCTGAAGTCCGCGGTTGAGCACGTCGATGTAGCTGATCTTGTCGAATTTTTTCGCGTCAGCGTGTTTAGCAGGGTCTTTGTCGTAGATCCCGTCCACTTTGGTTGCCTTCATGATCACCTGGGCATTGATCTCCATGGCGCGAAGGGAAGCTGCAGTGTCTGTAGTGAAGAATGGATTCCCGGTGCCTGCACCGAAAATCACCAGACGATTCTTTTCAAGATGACGAATCGCTCTGCGACGGATGTACGGTTCAGCGATTTCAGCCATTTCGATGGCGGTCTGAACACGGGTAGGAACGCCTTGTTTTTCCAAAGCGTCCTGAAGAGCCAGGGCATTGATACAGGTCGCAAGCATTCCCATATAGTCAGCACTTGCGCGATCCATGCCCTCAGCAGAGGCGGCAACACCACGATAGATATTGCCACCACCGATTACCAGGCCAATTTGAACGCCTGCTTTGTAAGCCGCTGCCACGTCCTGCGCGATCTGAGTGATCGTTGCAGTGTTGATACCAGTCCCTTGCTTTCCAGCAAGAGCTTCACCACTTAGTTTCAGCAAAATTCGCTTATAAACAGGCTCTTTCAAACTAGTGTCCTTTCATCTGAGCAGCAACTTCAGCTGCGAAGTCGTTGGATTTCTTTTCGATACCAGCGCCCAGTTCGAAGCGAACGAAACGTTTTACAGTTACGTCTGCGCCGATTTCTTTGCCAACTGCTTTCGCAAGATCAGACACTTTCATGTCCGGGTTCTTAACGAATGGTTGATCAAGAAGGCAGTTTTCAGCAAGGAACTTGCGGATTTGACCTTCAACGATCTTTTCGATCATTTCTGGTTTTTTGCCGGACTCAAGATTTTTTGCAGTCAGGATTTCTTTCTCTTTGGAAACAACATCAGATGGGATTTGTTCGGAAGAGATCGCCATTGGGTTCATCGCAGCGATGTGCAATGCAACGTCTTGAGCGAAAGTTTTCAATGCAGGAGCGTTAGCAGCTTCTGGTTTGGAAACGGAAGCTTCAACCATAACACCGATTTTGCCTTCGCCGTGCAGGTAAGTGTGCACAAGGGAAGTTGCAGTTGCAGTGTATTTTTCCTGACGGCGAAGAACGATTTTTTCACCGATAGTAGCAGTTGCTTCAGTGAACAAATCACCCAGTTTTTTGGAAGAATCAGCAGCGTAAGCCTGAGCCAGAACATCACCTTCAAGGTTTGTTTTAGCCAAGTGGGAAACCACGTTAGCAGCCAAAGCTTTGAAGCCGTCGTTGCGAGCAACGAAGTCAGTCTCAGAGTTGATTTCGATAACAACACCAGTGTTGCCATGAAGTTCTGCGAAGACAGCGCCTTCAGCAGCAATACGGTCAGCTTTCTTAGCGGCAGCGCCAAGACCTTTTACGCGCAACCATTCAACAGCAGCATCGAAATCGCCAGAAGTCGCCTCAAGCGCCTTTTTGCAATCCATCATACCTGCGTTAGTTTTTTCTCTTAGCTCTTTAACAAGAGTAGCGGAAATAGACATTAGGAAGACTCCTTAACTTTAACACCCCAGATCTGCTGGAGCGAACATTTTAGAAAAGTATAAAAAATCCTTAAGTAGGATGCCCGCTTTCGCATTGAGCTTCCGCGGGGCCTGTCCCCCGTAGCCGAAAGGCGTAGGAGGAACAAAGAAAAGGGTGGCTAGGCCACCCTTTTTCGAACGATCTGCAGATTACTCTGCGGATTCGTCAGTAGCTGGGCCTTGTTCAAGCTCAGCTTGGATCTCAACTTCTTCTGCTGTACCAGCAGCAACAAGTTTGCGAGATTTAGTGGCTTTAACAACCGCTGGGCCTGCAGCTTTTTTAGGAGCTTCTTTTGCACCAGCTTTTGCGCCAGGACCACGTCTTTTAGGAGCTTCTTCTTTGCCTTCTGCTTTTGCTTCTTTAGCAACGTCAGATTGCTTGTCAGTCATAGTGCGAAGTTTGCCTTCCCACTCTTTAGCGCCTTCAAGGTAAGCATCAGCTACCAAGTTGGAGAACAACTTGATGGAGCGGATAGCATCGTCATTGCCTGGGATCGCGAATTCAACAGACTCTGGATCAGAGTTTGTATCAGCGATAGCAACAACCGGGATGCCCAAGCGTTTTGCTTCAGCAACTGCGATGTGCTCTTTCGGCAAATCAACTACGAACATAGCGGAAGGCATTTCCTTCATGTCGCGGATACCAGCCAGGAAATCAGTCAGGCGAAGGTATTCTTTTTCAAGCTTCGCGCGCTCTTTCTTAGTAAGGTAATTGAATTCGCCTTTTTCTTTCATGGTGTCGATTTTGCGAAGACGATCGATAGAAGATTTGATCGTTTCGAAGTTCGTCATCATGCCACCCAACCAACGCTTAGTAACATAGTACTGACCGCATTTTGCTGCAGCTTCTTGGATTGGTTCGATCGCTTGTTTTTTAGTACCAACGAAGATCAAACGACCACCGTTAGCAGCGACTTCTTTTACGAACTCAGCAGCTTTGTTTGCGCGTACAACAGTCTTTTGCAGGTCGATAATGTGAATACCGCCGCGAGCTGTGTATACATAAGGTTTCATCTTTGGGTTCCAACGCTGTGTTTGATGTCCGAAGTGGACTCCAGCGTCTAGCATTTCTTTCATGGTCACTTGTGCCATGGTAGTACTTCCTTTCTGGTTAATCGTCCTCGCAGGTAGAGCCAGCTTTTTTTTGTTTCGCCGGAAGACCCCCTTTTTCAGTACTTGGGGGACCAGTTGATGCCTGTGAGTGCTTATTGTTGGACTCTCGGGATATCACAGGGCGCCATTGACCGCAAGCAGTCTTTGGAGCTCTTTTCTGAGACGCTTTCGTTACAAAACGCCGACTTGATTAAGAGATATTTAGACGCACTGAGTAACGGCCGATAAGAAGGGGGTAATCTCCCAATTAATCTAGAACGTAAGCGGTGGGAAATGAACCAATCTAGGGGCGGTCGGAGCGATCCGGAAGCACAACGACAGGTGCAGCGAATTTTCCTGGAGCAATCCCGGGACATCCACATTCGCGTAGATCGCGGTTTTTCAATTCTTCTTTTAATTCAATGGGTTGAAGTTATCGTCATGGGCATTGTACTAACCCCCTCGACGTGGCTGGGAAGCTTTTCCGGGGCGGTTGAAAACGCCTTCGTGGGGCTGATCTTTGGGGGGCTTTTCAGTTTGCCAGCGGTCTATTGCGTCTATGTCTGCCCCGGGGAAAAGTGGACCCGTTATGTGGTGGCTGTCTCGCAGATGTGTTTTTCGATCCTGTTTATCCATTTGTCGGGGGGCCGGATCGAAAGCCACTTCCATGTCTTTGTTTCACTGGCCGCCCTGGCCTTTTATAAGGATGTCGGGCTTTTGGGGGTGGCGTCCTTTATCGTGATCTCGGATCACATCCTGCGCGGGTGTATGCTGCCGATCTCGCTGTATGGGGTGGCTGAAAGCAACCAGTGGCGGTGGTTGGAACATGCTGCGTGGATCCTGATTGAAGACATTATTCTGATCATCGGTATTGAGCGCATTCGCGGTGAACTTTACGAAATGGCCTATTCCAAGTACCAACTTGTGCAGGCGCGCGAAGAAGCTCTGCAGTTATCCTCCATCAAATCCACATTCTTAAGCAATATGAGCCATGAAATCCGAACACCATTAAACAGCATTATCGGTTTTGCCGATATTCTGCGCGACACTTCGCTGGACAAGGATCAGACGGACTATGTCCGGACGATTCAGCGCTGTTCGGATTCGCTTTTGCATATCATCAATGATGTTCTGGATATTTCAAAAATTGAAAACGGACTTTTGCAGATTGATAGGCACAAGTTTGACGTCAAAGAACTGCACACGGACATTCTTAAAATCTTCGAAGCCAAGTGCCAGGAAAAAAATCTGCAGCTTGAATTCGACATCGATGAAAGTATTCCGGCTTTTGCGATGGGGGATTCCCATCGCTTGCGCCAGATTCTGATGAACCTGGTTGGTAATGCGGTGAAGTTCACGGACAAGGGCCGCGTCTGCATCAGTCTGCAAAGACAGCCCGGTTCAGGTCATTATGCGTGGAAGGTGTCTGACACCGGTCGCGGCATTCGTCTGGAAAACATGTCGAAGCTTTTCCGCAGCTTCTCGCAGGAAGACGTCACGATTTCCCGCACTTATGGCGGCTCGGGGCTGGGATTGATGATTTGTAAAAATCTGATCGAGATGATGGGCGGGGATATCAAGGTGGAAAGCACGCCGGGTGAGGGAACCACGTTCCTCTTCACCCTGCCGCTGGACGAGGCTTAAAGAGCAGCCTCGGTCATGGATTCGGATTCATCGGATACTGATGGCATGTCGCTCGCTTCAACTTTGAAGCCCAAAGAAGCCACAATCATTTCAGCCTGCAAAAGAGCGCCGACCAGATTTTTCTGCTCGTGCACAGTTGCGGAAGCAATCCACAGATTTTCAAGTTCAGGCATCGTCATGTTGGCGCTCAGTTTGATGTCGCCGTTGCCCGCGATGATCGGAGTCACGAAGATTCTTTCAAGCTTCACGTTGTCCAGAGCTTCCGGATAAGCACGTTTGATCTGACGTTTGATTTTCTTCAAAGCCGTACCCACAACTTCGCTGTCTTCAGTCACTTCCTGTTCGATGAAAGTCATCCACTGGGACGCTTGCAAAGGTGCGCCTTCGACTTCAACCGGAGCATGGAACTTACCCACGCACGGACCGATTTCGTCCTGAGTGGTGCCGTTTAAAACGTGCATCGCGGTGGATTCAGTCACGGGTTTAGCGTGGCAGATATCCAGGCACAAAGCAGTCCAGTAAGTGTTTTTCGCAAGCTTCGTGCGGGCGCGCACCGAGATCGCGTCTTCCGGCAGAAGCAACGCCAGGTCTTTCACAGTGCCGGCAAAGATAAAGTTCTGAGCGTGCACAGTTTTGGAACCGTTAACCGTGATGTGAGTCACGCGCTCGCCTTCCTGGTGGAACTTGGTCACATAGGAACGAGGCAGGAAAGTGCCGGTGAACTTTTCAAACAGCATCTGGGTCCACTGATGAGGCTCAACCGCCAGATCCAGACGTTTGCTGGAAGTGAAATAGCTGAACTCTTCATAGAATGCCGGTGGATTTTCACCAAAGCCCAGGAAGGTTTTGAAGTTTCCACCTTCGTAGGTCACAGGAGCTTCTTCCGAAGCCTCCGGAGCCACATTGACGTCAATCAGGCTGCTCAGGAAACGCAGGGCTTTTTCGGAAAGCACAGAATCCGGCATAAAACGCAGACCGTTGTTCATCGGACCGGTCGGGAAGTTGACCTTTTTGTTGGAACCAAAAGGAACATCCGCCGCTTCGATCAGGGCGATGTTCTTTGTTTCACGGCTAAGTGCCGCTGCGATGCTAAGTCCGGTAAGTCCGCTGCCAATAATTGCGTAGTCGTAGATATGAGCCATGCAAATACCTTCCCTCATAAGGAAGCCGCTTTGCAAGCCTCAAACGGACGAATTATCTGCTAACGCATTTAATCAAAACGCGGAGAGCGGCTCTGACTGAGGGTTTCAGCCATGAGTGCTTATCGAGTAAGCAAGCAATGTGAGGGGAGTACCTGTAGTAGACAGCGATAAACTTTCTGCCCCAGTTGTGGGTTCGCAGTTGCGTGTCGCGGAAGGCGCGAAGCTGCATCACCTCGAAGGCGGAAGGATTTTCAAAGGCCGAGGTTGCGATAAAGCAACGAGGGCGTTCTTTGTCTGACATCTTCAGGAACTGTTTTACGATCTGTGGGTTCTTGGCGGTTTTCTGGAACGATTCAGCCTTGCGGATGATGTCCGGATAAATCGGGGTGAACTGGATGAACATGGAAAGCTGCTTGGCCGAGTTCATCATGCGATCCTGATACTTTTCGTGAGTGTCATAGATACGCAGCAGATCCCAGTACACCGAAGCCACCACGGTCAGTTCGGTGGTGCGTGCGCTTTCTTTGAAAGCTTCAGGTCTTAACTTTTCACCTTTTTTGATGTCAAAGACGATGTCCAGAATCTTCAGATATTTTTCGTAGGAAATTGCGGCTTCAGAATAAAGCTTCTGGCCCATGCACATGCGCGCTTTCTTGATCAGCATCACACGGCTTTTCCAAAGTTGCAGGCGGTGCTGTTCACGGGCACGTTCCTGCTGCATCAACACGCCACCACTGCTGGTGGCAACCGTGCGTTTCAGATCAGAAATGCATCCCGCACAAACTTGTGGAGGCAAATTGCTTTCGCCAGCGGCCTGAAGCTTACTGATAAGCTCCGGATCCACCGGGTGCAATTCGGTCACTTGTATTCCACATCGCGGGCATTGAATCATTTCATTGGTCCTTAACCTTTTATTTTAGGTAAGGCCCGTCACTAAAGCAAACTCATTGGATCGATATCGATTAATATTTTGACCCCTGAAGGAACCCAATCCTGGTCCCCTAACAGCTGTCTTGAAAAGGGATTTGCGGCTGCGGGCTGCGTAGTTTTAATTAGAAGATGATATCGGAATTGGCCTCGCAGTTTTGACAGCGGAGCTTCTGCCGGACCCAAGACTTCAATCGAGCCATATTGCGGGAATTGAGTTTTCAAAGCCTGCGCTCTTCTGGCCAATAGTCTCGCGGTTTCCTCAACCTGTCCCAGTTTGGTTCCCTGAATACGGAAGCTGACCAGGCGACCCATGGGGGGATAGTTAAGTGCTGAACGGATTTCCAGTTCGTGCGTGGCAAAGCTTTCAAAGTCATGGTTCTTTGCAAACGTGATGCTGTCATGTTCAGTGTTGAACGTCTGAATGATCACAAGCCCCGGGCTTTCACCGTCTTTGACGTGTCGACCGCTGCGTCCGCTCATCTGCGTAATCAGCTGGAAACTTCTTTCGGTGGCGCGGAAATCAGGCAGATTAAAGCCCACATCCGCCAGCACCAGTCCCACCAGTTTCAGTTTCGGGAAATCCAAACCTTTGGCGATCATCTGTGTGCCGACCAGAATGTCGATGTCACCGGATTCCATATTGGCGATCAGATCTTCCAGATCGGCACGGCTTTGAATCTCATCGCGGTCCGCGCGGGCAATTTTTTTACCCGGGAACAGACGAGTCAAATCAGTTTCCAAAAGTTCGGTGCCAAGGCCGATGGCTTCCAGTTGTCCTTCTTTGCAGTCGGGACATTTGGTTTTGAAATTTTCGTGATAATCACAGTAATGACAAATCAGGTGTGAATGCGCATGCAGGGTCAGTGAAATATCACAGTTCGGACACTCACGCGTGTGACCACAGGCAGGACACACCACCATCTGGGCAATCCCGCGACGATTCAGGAACAAAGCGGCCTGATCACCGCGGTCCAGCACCTGATGCATTCGTTCATATAAATCGGGGCTTAGCCAGAATGGCAGATGCGAATATTTAGTGATGGCTTTTTGTTTTTCTTCGTCATCGGATTTCAATTTTCTTAAATCAATGACTTCAATGTCCGGCAAAGCGCGATTGGCCACGCGACGGCTGAGGCGGTGCAGGTGATATTTGCCTTCGACCGCGTTTTTCCACGTTTCTAGACTTGGGGTTGCCGAACCCAGCACCACCGGGCAGTTCATTTGTTTACCCAGCATCACGGCGGCGTCACGGCCGTTATATTTCAGTTTTTCATCCTGCTTGAAGCTGGGTTCGTGCTCTTCGTCCACGATGATCAGGCCCAGATTGTCGATCGGGCAGAACAAAGCAGAACGGGCGCCGATCAGGATGGATTTTCGTCCTTCGACGACATCCCACCACTGATTGGTGCGCTCGCGATCGGTCAGTTGGGAATGCAGGGCTGCGATCTTGTCGCCGAATCGGCGCGCAAAACGCTGAATCAATTGCGGGGTCAGGGAAATTTCCGGCACCAGCACGATGCCGCGTTTGCCTTCGGAAAGAACCTTGTCCAAAAGACGCAGGTACACTTCGGTTTTACCAGAACCCGTCACGCCGAAAAGCAAGTGAGTCGAGAAGTTGGAAAACTTCGCGATGCTTTCAAAGCAGGTTTGCTGCTCGTCCGTCAGGTTAAGAGCTGTATCTGCTTCCAGTTGTGGAATGACCGGGGGGCGTTTGGAGGCGCGTTGCTTTTCAGATTTTCGCAAAGGAGGGTAAGCCGATTGCACGACCTGACCCACCGGGTGCAGGTAATACTGCGCCAGCCATTCAAGCCATTTTACATAGGGCTCTGGCAGTGGTGCGTATTCTTCCACAATGCTATCCACAGCTTTGACTTCAAATTCGGGAACTTCATCGGTGGGCCCCAGAATCAGGCCATGAACTTTTCGTCCACCACGCCCCAAGGGCACGGTGACAAGCTGTCCTCTTTGCAGAGGCAGATCAGAGCTATAGGTTAATGCCTCAGGAAGGGGAGCGTCGGCCGCAACTTTCCAAAGTTGCGTCGAACTCATCTAAACCTCGTGTAGAACTCCGTGATAACGTCTTTCGCCGCCAAAGAGCTGATGCCGTCCCATTTCAGGTTCGCATCCAAAGAAGAAGGCTGGAACAGGGCCACGGCTGTCTGAGGACGGGCCGAAGCACTGATCAGGCGGATGGTCACAGTGTTGTTGCCCCAGCGAATCGTGCGGGAACGTGGATAAGAAAGATTTCTGGCGAAGTTGTTATAGTTGTTCGCGCTCATTTCAACCTGGCTTGGCAGGCGCAGTTTGCGCACAACGAATTCATCCTGCTGAATCCAGATGCCCGGGGAACCTGCTTCCTGATCTACCGGGGTTGCCACACCCAGAGCGTAGTTTACGACTCCACCCGTGCGCGAAAAACGCACCCAGTTTTCTGGTTCGTGTTTGATGTCCGCGGCATTTTTCGCAAGAGGTTTTTTATTGAAAGCGCCCGCTGGAACAATTTTGAAATGCGCCAACGTGTTGGCGAAGATTTCAGGATTGCGCATGTTCAGGAATTTTTCCAAAAATTCTTCCGGCAGCTTTTCGCTTTTGCGGTTGCCGCCGGTCATGCTCCATTTTTGTCCGCCGTTATAGACAAACTGCAGACGGAAAGAGTTTTGCAGGTCCTTGCCGCCAGTCACCGTCAGGCGCAGTGTGCGGTCGCTGTCGACCAGCCAGGTTTCTTTCACCAAAGTCGTTTCTTCACCATTGGAAAACTGCACTTCCTGTTCGATGGCGTAAATACCAGAGCCTGCGTTTTCGCTGGTTTTTTGCAGGATCGTGCGAGTCGGAAGAATGTACGCTGTCGCCAAAGCGGGCAGCAGCAAAGTGGAAAGGGCGGCGGAGAAAATCATTTTCTTCATCGGGGACTCCTTACTTCAGTTTTTCGGCCAGGCTTAGAATGTAGGATTTCAATTCCTGATTCAGCTCCGGACTTTGCAGGGCCAGTTCGATATTGGCCTGCAGGTAACCCAGCTTGTCGCCGGCATCAAAACGTTGAGCAGTGAAAGTCATGGCGTTCAGGCCGTGCTGGGCGCAAAGAACCTTCATGCTGTCGGTCAGCTGGATTTCGCCATTCAGGGTTGGTTTTGCATTTTGCAGAATATCCATGATCGCATTGTCGAAAACATAACGACCCGGAAGAGCCCAGCGGCTGCTGGTTTCATTGGCTTTGGGTTTTTCCACCAAAGAAGTCACTTTGAAAAAGCCCGTGGATTTTTCCTCGATTTCAGCAATGCCGTACTTGGAAACGTCCTTGTCTTCCACTTTCATCACAGAAATGGTGGAAGTCCCGGTTTCTTCAAAAGAGCTGACCAGTTGGGATGTCACATTCGGTTCACCGTGAAAGCCCATGGTGATTTCATCGCCCAGCAAAACCGCAAACGGTTCTTTACCCACAATCGGAAGACCGCAAAGCACTGCGTGCCCCAGGCCCATGGCTTGTTTCTGGCGGATGCTGATGATGTTGGCGGAATCACGGATGCGGGTCACACGCTCAAGCAGTTTTTCTTTGCCGTCTTTAGCCAGCTTGTCTTCAAGCTCGTAAGAAGTATCAAAGAAATCCTCGATGGCGTGTTTGCCACGGCCGGCGATCAGGATGATGTCCTCGATCCCGGCTTTCACCGCTTCTTCCACCACATACAGAATGATCGGAGCGTCCACGATGGTCAGCATTTCTTTCGGGACAGTCTTGGTGGCAGGCAGGAAACGGGTTCCGAGGCCGGCAGCGGGAATAATGGCTTTTTTAACTCTTGGCATAGACTATAAAATCTCAAACGTTTCATTCTAAGACAAGCCTTAACGAGGCCTGTCTCAATATGAAAAAGACTGCTGTTTTTCGCCAATATGCCGAAAAGAGATATGATAGTCTAGGTACAGGGGAGTATTCCATGAAAGTGCGTTTTAAAAAGGCGACCTGGCGTGCAGCGGGCGGCATCTTTGCCTCCTTCGTGCTGATCGTGTCGTTCCAGAACTGCGGAAAGGCCGGATTTGATTCCGACCTGGGCAGTGAGGTGGAAGCCGGCCTGACAGATGCTGAACTTTCCGCGAAATACGGCTCCACAACCGGAGCCAAAGTATCCGCCATTCCATTTGCTTTCGATGCAGGGTTTGACACGATCACGTACAACTCCTGTGCGGACACCCATTTGCGCAACAATCCGGCTTTCTTTTCCATTAAGGCCGGCGCTTACAGCACGGGTGGCGTCAAGCTGACGAATGAATTCTTTGATTACGCTGACACGAACTTTAATCCCGTATATCCAGCCACCGAGCTGACTGAAAACCAATACAAGGAATACCTGTCAGATTCCCCGGCCAATAACGGTGCGGTGGCGACAATGGCCATTCGTGTGAAAAACAGTCTGACCGATGTTTACACGGCTACGAACAAACTGACTTTGTGGACGGATGTGATTCCACTGGTGGCGCCGTTGACGGATTCCCTGGTGATGGATTCTTTCGCGCAGAAAAACACGACGGCGAACTATTTCCCGTTTTCACCTGAATCCCGCGTGATGGAAGCTCAGATGAATTTCAATTCAAGTGAATCACTGGCGAACGAATACCGCAGTACTTTCATGACGGCGGCGATTTTAAGTCTGACTTTCATGCCGAACAACGGCGAACTTTATGAGGTTCGTGCGCCAGCGGCAACCGCGCCGGTGAAAACGGCGTATGGTAAAGGTTATTCCATGGTGTTTACGCCAGCTCCGGTAAGTGGTGCGGCGGTGAACAACCCGAACAATATTCTTTCAAGCATTACTGAATATGATTTGCAGAATCCGACGACGGTGACCAAGAACTGGAACTGTGGTCGCCGTTATGCGGTGATCAGAACTCAGGATGCGTCTTCTCTTTGTCCGGCGCAGTCTTACAGTGATATCTCTGGCAATGCGACTTACCGCTCTGAATTGGCGGTGATGCGCCGTCATCTGCGTTCAGATCAGTGGGATGTGAATGTGGCTTTGAAGTGTGTGGTTCCGAAGGGCGGGGTTTCCTGTTACAAGGAAGAATCCATCAATGGTGCCGCCGTTACCGAATATGATCTGACGAAAGAATGCTTCCGCGAAAACGGAAGCTATTCCACCACAGTTCCCAACAGCCGTTGCATGCATTGGGTGACCGTTTGCACGCGTGACTAGTTTGCAGCTACGCGCGCTTCCAACATCGCTTCCATGTGCGATGGATAAGATTTGATGTACTTGATAGGGTCGACCATTCGGCCCTTTTTCTTTACCGCAAAGTGCAGATGCGGACGGGTGCAGTAACCTGTGCAACCCACTTCACCGATTCTTTCCCCGGCCGAAACTCTCAAACCCTGACGGATTCTTTTATCAATGCGATGAAGGTGATTATAGGCCGTCTCCATCCCGTTGGAGTGCAGCAGGATGATATAGTTCCCGGCGGCGTGATTACGTCCGTAACGAACCACCGTGCCCTTGCGGGGGGCATACACCGGTTCGCCCACGGGAAGCTCAAAGTCGATCCCCAGGTGCGGTTGCAGGCGTTTGGTGATTGGGTGAACGCGGTTGGGTTTAAAGCGGCTGGCAATTTTCAGGTAATCCACCGGCGCATAGAACGGCTTGTTTTCAAGCAGGTCGCCAGCGGCAAAAAACACGCCGCCACCTTTGTTATTACGAACAAACTTTTTCTGAACTGGACGGCCATTGATATCCAGTGAAGTCTGCAAAACCTCTCCGTATTTTACGAACTGACCCTGTTCGAACTTTCTTTCCACCACCAGCCAGAAATCAGCGCCGCGGCTGACGGCTCGCGGGGCAATATCAAAGGCATAGGCATCCATAAATCGAGTTGCCACCCAGTTGCTGTTGATTTTGGAAAGGATGCTTCCCAGCAGGGATCCATACACTTTGCCTTCCACGCGGGTGTGGCTGATTTTGTACTGCGGATCGTAAGCAAAAGCCTGAACCTTGCCGGATTTTTTGACGATGCGAAAAGCATCCGAAGTTTGAGAATCAAACATGCGCAGCTCGGTTTCGCCCTTCACCTGACGAACCAGATAGCGTGTGTCGAGAGTAAGGAACAGGTTGCGAAGCTTGCTGTTTGAGCCTACAACTGTTTCACGTTCACTCTGAGAAAAGCCATGCTGGCGCAGAATTGAAATCAGATTGTCGCCAAGACGAACAGGTTTTGCGGTAAATGTGCTGGCTCCGGCCTGGGCCGATTGATAGGATGTGAATGCCAAAAGAAATGCACTCACTAGTGTTACGAGGTGAAGATTCATGATGCCCCATCCTTTGAGCTTGTTAAAAAAACTTTCTGTTTTTTTCTGCTTTTATCTTATCGTGAACGTGGCCCATGCCCAAGTTTATAATTCCTCGACATCCGCAGCCACAGGCGGAACTGGACGTGCGACGGTGGAACCTGGTGATGTGTCATTCATGAATCCGGGTACTATGGTGCACTTAAAAGGCCGTCACTTCTTTTCTTCATTCGCAGAAAATCAGTTCGCCGCCAGTTTGAGCGATAACACAAAAGACAGCGCGATGCCGGCGGCTTTTGCCTTCGTGAAAAAGACTTCTGATGTATCGCTTGGTAAATTGGAAGAAAGTGATATGGCTTTGACTCTGGCGGAATTCGCGACTGAAAAGTGGGCGATGGGTGTGACGGGTCACTATCGTGAACAAAAGCTTCCAAACACCTCATACCGTCAGACCAATGCGGATATCGGCTTTATCTACACACCTCGCCCGAATATCGGTGTGGCCTTGGTGGGTTACAATCTTTTCGGAGAAGACAAGGATGCGCCGGAAGAGCTTCGTCGTAAAACCTCGGCCGGGGCGGGATTTAACTATATCCATAATCGCATGGTCCGAATCCGCCTGGATGCCACGACCGAATCTGAAGTTATGGGGGGCCTGGAAACTTATATGAATAATTTTTTGGTCAGCCGCCTGGGGTACTATAACGACACCAACGACAATAGGGAGCTTCTGACGGCTGGATTGGGCTTTAATGGCCCTAGATTCGCTTTGAACTATGCCTATGAAGGAAATCCCAAGGAGTCTGGGGATTACAGGCATTCAGTTGACTTGGGGATTCCGTTTTGATAACTAACTCATTCCGTTAAAAACCTAGGGGATAAAATGGCTTCAAAAACAAAAAAGACTGAATATATTCGCGAAAGAAAAAAAGCGACTAGCGGCAAAAAGCGTAAAGCTGCAAACCGCACTAAGGGCACTACAAAGTCTGCAAAGACTCTTTTCAAAGACTAATTGTCTTCTGAATTAAAGCACTTAGCTCAAAGCCCCTGGAGACGTCCAAGGGCTTTTTTTTATGCTTAAAACGCTCCGGGAAGGGGCTGAAACGAAAAAAGGGCTCCGTCTGGAGCCCTTTTGTTTTTTGGTCTGTTCTTATCTCTGACCAACGCTGCGTCGCAACATGCCGCCATCTTCCACCGCGCCCCCTTTGAGGTCCCAGCGGAATGGCAGTTCCACCCAGCCTTCCTGACCCGGATAGAAGCGCCATTTCTTCAGCGCCGTCAGGGTTTTGGAATCCAAGTTACGGAAGCCTGTCGACTTCATCATTTTAAACTGCTGAGGATAACCCTCTTTCGTGATGTAGGCATAGAAAGCTACTGCACCCTGGTCTCCGCGAAGACGCTCTTCGCGAGAATACTGCGGGCGTGGGTTGCCCGGCATCTGACGAAGCTGATCCAGGCTGCGAACGCCCGTCGGAGTTCCCGCCAGTTGTGTGCCCTGACCCGGAGAACCTGCATTCCCAGCGCCAGCGCCTTTACCCATGCCTCGGCCATTGCCTTCGCCGCCAAGACCGGCTTTTTTACTGCGAGCTTCACGTTCAGCAGCTTCGCGAGCGGCCGCGGCCATCGCAGCAGCACGTTCGTTTGCTAAAGCCGAAGCAATCGCTTTGGAGTTTCTTTGGCGCAGATCTGCCTGCTGGGCCGCCAGTTGGTCGGCTTCAGCTTTGTTGTCTTCATCCAAAGCCGCCAGGGATTCATCCTGTTCGGAAGCAAGTGCTGCCGCCAGTGCATCCATCGACTTCTTCTCATTTTCAAGCGCAGCACCTTGAGCGCGGTCCACGTTTGCGAAGTCTTCATTGAAGTCTTCATTCATGCTGGAGGCCACGGCGTGTTTGGCCAGTTGGCCTTCATCCAGCT
The DNA here is from genome assembly GCF_000317895.1 of Bdellovibrio bacteriovorus str. Tiberius. Lineage (NCBI taxonomy): Bacteria > Pseudomonadati > Bdellovibrionota > Bdellovibrionia > Bdellovibrionales > Pseudobdellovibrionaceae > Bdellovibrio > Bdellovibrio bacteriovorus. Next base: position 3,856,320 of record NC_019567.1, on the reverse strand, counting down.
CTGGAGCTTCAATATCATCAATCGTCATTGGAACGGCTTTGAACGCTGTTTTCGGAGCCACACTGCGACCGCCCTTGGCTGCCGCCACGGAAGGTTTAGTCGCCGATTTAGTGGCCTTTACTGGAACCGCTTTCGGAGCTTTCGCCACATTCTTGGCTTTGGCTTCCGCTTTAGGTTTGGCGATAACCACATCACCAGGGCTGCCGGCGTCTTCCAGTTTTTCTACAACCGGAGTATCAGCCGCAACCGGAGTTCCGCCTTGAGTCGGAGGCACTTTTGCTCCGCGCGGAGTGATCAAGCGCTGAGGAACGTCTTCGATTTCAATCGTGATGGTTTCAGTTTTTACCTGTTCAACCAAGGGCACCGTGACCATCATCGCCAGCAGCAGTGCGGCGGCGTGGACGGTGGCAGAGATCGTCAGGAAGCGGGAGGTTTTGCTTTGTTCCGGCTCGCGGTGGGCCATCAGGAAAGCATCAAAATCAATGGCCGTGTTATCGGCATTGGACTTCTTTGCTGGTGCAAAGTCAGCACTAGGCAGCTTGTAGTCGAACAGACTCAGCTGATCTTTTGACTTGTCATTATCGAGGTTAAAACCCATAGGCACTCCTGTAGCTATCCAAGAGTGCATTATCAATTCCCGGGCCATCCCTGTTATGGCTGGATTGCAGCTCGGGGGTGGTGGGTCTGTACTTATTTCAGGGATGTTAGGGCGATTGTCAGTCTTTATAGGGCCGCTGTTGCGACATTCTGGATATAAAAAAGCCCGCCAAGCATCGCCTGACGGGCTTTGGAAGTTTTAAACTTCAGAACGGAAATTCAGCAGACTAGTTGTTTTCTTCTTTCAAAGAACCAGCTGGAACTTCTTTAACTTTCACGGACTTGTTCAGGAAAGCGATTACTTTCTCTTCAGTCAGCATGTAAGTCAGGCGGGAAGCCTGCTCTGGACGACCATAGAATTCCTTGATGCGGGATTCTTCGATACCAGTTTGTTGAGCGTACTCAGCAAATTTAGCATCCAGGTCTTCTTTTTTGCAGAACAAGTCATGTTTCTTGGCAATAGCATCAACCAGGAAAGAAGACTGAATCATTTCAGCAGCCGTCTTTTCGAAGTCGCCATCCCATTTTTCAACGTAAGAAGCGAAGTCATCCGGACCCATGCCTTGTTCAGACATGCGTTTTTTGAAGTCTTCAACCAAAGATGCTTTTTGTTCTTTCATCAAGGATTGTGGAACTTCAACTGGATTTTCTTTCACCAAAGCTTTCAAAAGACGGTTTTTGAAGGCGTCTTCGATGCGTTTGGTTTCAGTTTGCTCAAGATCTTCCTGGATGGATTTTTTCAAAGTCTCAAGGTCAGTTGGACCGCCCAGAGTCGCCAGGAATTCGTTAGTCAGTTCAGGCAAAACTTTTGCTTTGATCTGGTTCAAAGTCACTTTGAACTCCACTGGTTTACCAGCAAGCTCTGCAGAGTGGTATGGATCCGGGAATTTCAAAGACAAAGTTTTAGTTTCGCCTTTTTTCATTCCTACGATGCCGTCTTCGAAACCTTCGATGAATTGTTTCGCGCCCAGTTCAAGATGGTGATCTGTGCCGGAACCGTTTTCAAGAGGCTGACCGCCCATGAAACCTTCGAAGTTGATAACAGCGATATCGCTCATGGTTACAGCGCGGTCTTCAGCAACAACTTCGAAAGTTGCGCGGGAAGCGCGGATGTTTTCAAGAACCTGATCGATTTTCTTTGCATCGAATTCAGCTTTTTCTTTTTCAACTTCCAGGCCTTCGTATTTTTTCAAAGCGATCTCTGGACGAACATCGAATGCTGCAGAGAAAGAGAAGTCTTTGTTCTCTGTTGGATCTGCGAATTCGAATTCTGGGTAGCTGATAGGTTCAAGCTTGTGCTCGTTCAGTGCTTCAGCGTAGTGCTTCTGGATCAGATCCTGAACCACGTCTTGTTTTACACGGTCGCCGTAAAGGCTTTTTACAGTCGCCAAAGGAGCTTTACCTTTGCGGAAGCCTTTGATGGTCACTTCTTTTTGGATGCCATTGAAGATTTTTTGGAAAGCTGTTTGAACTGCCGCAGCCGGAACTTCGATGTTCAACTTTCTGGAAAGGTTGGAAACCTTTTCTACATTTGATTTCATGTCTATTTCTCCTAGATTACGCCAACGCGTTATAAACTGGTGGATACTAAAAGACGGACCGACTTTAGGCAACTGTAATGCCATGCGTAATGCCTATAAATCAGAGGTCAGCCACACTCTTAGAACCTATGAAGCAAGAGATTCACTTTGTGACCGGAAAAGGGGGCGTGGGGAAGTCGGTTTTAGCCGCAGCCCTGGCGCTTAAAAAGAGCCAAGAGGGTAAAAAGACCCTTCTGGTCGAACTTGGAGATCAGAGTTTCTTTAAGGATTTCTTTAATTTACCCCAAGTTGGATTTCAGCCAGTTTCAATCAGACCCAATCTTTCCTTAGCCTTGTGGACCGGCGAAGCCTGTTTGCAGGAATACGCCCGTCATTTCATCAAGGTGGAAAGCCTGGCGAAGCTGTTCTTCGAAAATGCAGTGATGAAGGCCTTCATTAATGTGGCTCCTGCCTTGCCGGAACTGGCGATCCTGGGAAAAGTCACCAGCGGTCCCCGCAAACACGGCCCTGCGCTGCCGTTTGATTGTATTGTGGTGGATGCGTTTGCCACGGGTCACTTTATTGCTTTGCTGGAAGCTCCAAAAGGCATGGCCGAGGCCGTGCAGTTTGGTCCCATGGGTGAACAAAGCCGCAGTATCGATGCGCATATTCGCAATCCTGAAATCTGCAAATACCACGTGGTCACCTTGCCGGAAGAGCTTCCGCTGAAAGAAGCTTCAGAGTTGATCGCTCGCTTGAAAAACGAATTTGGTGTCACGGCTGAACTGATCATGAACAAGATGATCGAGGCGCCGGTGTCCGAGCAGACTTTGCAGGAAGTGCAGTCTGAAAATTCCGACCTTTCAAAATTTGCCGAGTATCTGGACGGTCATATTCGCCGTCAGAATCAAATGTGGGCGCAAGCTCAAGGGTTAAGCCCCGAGGTCACCCGTGTGCCGTTGTATTTTGAATCCAGCGCCTGGGCTCTGGTGGAAAAAACGGCGGAGGTGTTGAAGTGAGCCTGTTTAAAGACACCAAAGTTTTAGTCTGTGTCGGAAGTGGTGGCGTGGGTAAAACCACGATTGCGGCTTCCTTGGCCGTGCTTGCCGCCAAAGAGGGCAAGCGTGTGTTGGTACTGACTATCGATCCGGCGAAGCGCCTGGCGCAGACCCTGGGCATTGAAGGCACCAAAGACATCACCAAAGTTCCGGGGCAGAATTTCAAGGGCGAGCTGTATGCCTCGGTGATTGATCATAAAAAAACCTTTGATGATTTTGTCGCTCGCGCGGCGAAGAAAACAGAATCAGCTCAAAAGATCTTTAATAACAGCCTTTACAAGCAGCTTTCCACGAACTTAAGTGGTTCGCAGGAATTCACCGCTTTGGAAAAACTGTATTCCTGCTATGAATCCGGCCAGTTTGATCTGATCGTTCTGGATACGCCACCGACGAAGCATGCAATTGATTTCCTGAATGCTCCGCAAAAGCTTTCCGCACTTTTCAACGAAGGTGTGGCGAAATGGTTCCGCGATCCCGAAGGAAAAAAAGGCGGCTTCTTTGGTCACCTGCTTCAGACCGGTACGCGCCAGGTTCTGAAAGTTTTGGAATCTTTGACGGGGTCAAACTTCATCCGCGAACTGGGTGATTTCTTTGTCAATATCGAGCAATGGCAGGGGAAGCTGCAGGCCCGCACGATCGATGTGCATCGTATGCTGGTGGCGCCGACGACTCAGTTCTGTCTGGTGACGGCCTTTGATCAGGCGAAACTGAAGGAAGCTGAATACTTCTCAAGAGAAATCAAAAAAGGCGGCTACCATCTGGGCACGGTGGTTTTAAATCGTGTCTTCCCGTACTGGCTGGACCTCCGTTCGGCTCAGGACCCTGGAAAAGGCCATGAGGATCTTGTGAAGTTGTATTCACAGATGAGGTCCTACTACAATCAGAGGGATCAATTGTATCAGCAGTTTGAGTCGGGCATGAAGAATCAGGCCCGGGTCTTCCGCATCCCTGATCTGGTGAAGGATATTTCCGATCTGGGGGGCCTTGAAGAACTCAGCGCCCTGATTGTCGAAGGAGAAAAGAAAGCATGAGACTGATTTTGTCCACCGCGCTGGTTCTGCTTTCGGGATGTTCCTTGCTGGGGCAAAGAAGTCAGCCGGATGAAACTCAGGCGGTCCGCGCCACAGAGCTTGCTCAGATATCCAATGCGGAAAAAGTTTTAAATACGGGAAGCTTTGATCAGTCCTTGATTCTGTATAAGGAATTCCAGGGTCTGCATCCGCAGTCCACTTTTGTGCAGGCCGCCCGTTTGGGTGAAGCACAATCTTTGGCGGGACTTGAGCGCTGGCAGGAATCGTTGGATCTTTACCGTGATGTTGCAGTAAAAACCCGCAACTATCAGCCCGAGATTGCCGCGCAGGCCTTGTATCAAATGTCCTTTGCCTATGAGGCACAAGGCGATGATCTGCGCACAGTTTCATCTTTGTTGGATGCAAAGAAACTGGGTCAGTATTTGCCACTTGAAACTGCGGCCGCCGAAATTCCTGCTCGCCTGGCTATCGTTTATGGACGTCAGGATCGTGAAGACGATGCCGTGGCTTACTTGAATGAAGCTGAGCGCGGAATTGAAAAAGTTCAGACCGAAAAAGGCACCGAGCTTCCCAAAGACTGGCAGGCAAAAACTTATGTGCAAATGGGCGGGGTTTCCACTAACCAGCTGGGTGTACAGAATTTTACAGCCTTCGTGCGCGGGCAGAAGCTGGTGCAGATTTATCTGTTCAGAGCCGTGCGCTTGAATGACGCCAACTGGTCGGTGCGCGCCAAAACACGCCTGCAGGAAACTTACCGAGATCTGTTCACCGTGGTGGAATCACAGCGCGAACAGCGCCGGTTGCAGTCTGCTTTGGGTGCCGAACTTTTGGGTTTGATTGATCAGGCTGAATTGTATCGTCCGCCGACGGGGCAAAAAATGAATTCTCACGAAACAGAATTCTTCACCTTCCTGGCTGACGTGCGCAAGAAAACCGAGAATATTGTATATACGAACGATGAAGTCATGGGACTGACCGAGGAATCCCAGCGACTGAACAGTCTGCGCAGGTCCGGACGAGTCAAAGCCGACTCGCTCTTGCCTGATGAAGAGAAAGCCACTATACCTCTTCCTCCCAAAGTGGTTCCCTCGGAAGATCCTAATCTGTAATTTCTGTCGCTTTGGCCTTAAGGAGATACTATGGCGAAACTGATTCTGCACAAACAAACCCTCGCCAATATGAACGAGATCTGTGCTTGGTTTGCTTCCAAAACCGCAAACATGTCCTATCCGATTTATTCCAGTTACGACATTCGTGATTCGGGCTACAAAATTTCCAACGTGGATGCGAATATCTTTCCGGCAGGCTTTAATAATATCTGCCCGACAGACAAAGAATCCGCTCCGGCCCTGGTCGACAAGTACATCACCAAACACTACGGCGCCGGCATCAAGAACATCTTGCTGGTGACTGAAGAGCACACCAACAATGCTTTCTATTGGGAAAACGTTCACACCATCCGCAAGCTGATTGAAGCCACCGGTCGCGTCGTGAAAATCGCAATCCCCCGTGAACTGCCAGAGCCTTTGAATCTGACCAGTTCCGCCGGTAACGAAGTGACAGTGCACTCGGCTTTGAAGGGCGGGGAGCTTTTGAAAAGCTTCACTCCGGATCTGATCATCAGCAACAATGACTTCTCTGAGGCCTACGAGGAATGGGCTCCGACAATGAGCGAATTCCCGATGAACCCGCCAAGAGAGCTTGGCTGGTATCAGCGCAAGAAAAGCACGTACTTCAAATACTACAACCAGCTTGCCAGTGAATTTGCCGAAGTGGCCAAGATTGATCCTTTCTTACTAAGAGTTGAAACCGAACTGTTTGAGCACTTCGACATTGGGGATGAAAGCAGCCGCAATGCTTTGGCGGAAAAAGTGGATCAGATGCTGGCTCGCCTGCGTGAAGACTATAAAAAACGCGGCATCAACCAAGAGCCGTTCGTGTTTGTGAAAAACAACGCCGGCACTTACGGTTTGGCAGTGATTCGTGTGGGTTCCGGCGAAGAAGTGAAAGCCTGGTCCTACAAGTCCCGCAAAAAAATGAAAGCGGCCAAGGGCGGTCGTGACGTTGAAGAAGTCATCATACAGGAAGGCATTCCGTCCATCGTGGAAGCGGACGGCGCCAGTGCAGAGCCGGTGATTTATATGCTGGGCTGCGAGCTTGCCGGGGGTTTCCTGCGCACGCACGCCGAGAAAAGCTCTACCGAAAGTCTGAACAGTCCGGGTGCGGTTTATAAGCGTTTGTGTGTGTCGGATCTGGCGATCAATACGCCGGGCTGCCCGCAGGAAAACGTGTACGGCTGGACAGCCAAGCTGGGCCTGTTGGCGATTGCCATGGAGGCTCAGGAAATGGGCGCGGTCTTTAAGGGCTACACGCCGGTGGGCTGCGGTAAGCAGTAATCAGTGATTAGAGTTTCTGAAAATAAAAAAGGCCCCTCTGAAAAGAGCGGGCCTTTTTCTTTTGTCGACAACGTCGAACTAGTGACAAGCCGGAACAGACTGCGGTGTTCCTGAGGCAGAAATAGTCACGCTGCCTTCGCCGTTAGCCAGATTCTGGATAAACTGAATTTTGCCTTCAGTTTTATTCAGGCAAGGCGTTCCGCCCAAGCCCACTTCAGTCAGGTTCATGTTTTTATCAAAAGTGAACGTGGTGTTGTACACGTCAGTTTTGAACAGATCCGGAACCAGTTCGTAAGTGGTGCCCTTGTAGGTCAGCTGAGTTTTCTTGCTCAGCGTGCCGTCCACACGAATCACATTTTTCGCACCATCAAAGAACCACAGGCTGCCAAAGATCGCAAAGCCATTGCTTTCCGGAATGATCAGCATTGGCAGGTTGCAAGCGCCGTCGCGGGCAAAGTCAGGGTTCACACGCAGGGTGCGGATGTTGCCATCCTCCAAAGTCACACGGCCCATTTCAGGCACGGTGCTGCCGACACAAGCGTACTCCATGCCGCCGTAACCGAAGTACTGGTTGGCTGCCAAAGATGCAGAAAGAATACGACCCATTAGATCCATGAACACGTCAGAATCCACCCAGAAACCCTCTGGCGTGGTGTAACCCAAAGACAGCTTCAGGCCGTTTTCCTCGTAAGTGGTCAAGTGCAGTTCACGCAGCATCTTCAGATAGTCTTTTTTCATAAGACTGCGCATGTGGTGTGCATGAATAATACCGTTGAACAGGCGCACGCGTTCAGAGAACAGCTCGTTAGCCGTGCTGTTGATCACTTCACGATAGATAACCTCGTGAAGAATCAGAGCCGCCTGATTGTCGGCATCCAGCTGATTCCACAAGTTGGCATTCACCACATAGCGGGCTTTGTTCAAAATGGACGGATTTCTTTGGAAGACCACCTGCTCAAGAGTGCAGTCCTTCGGCACGGTCACAAGTCCCAGATCCGGAGTCTGGCGAATGCCCAGATCATTCACGAATTGCGCAGAGGCCATAAAGTCTTTTGCGCCCTCGCGGTACTGGCGAGCGCGTGCGGGATCGACCTGTTCCAGGCGAGTCGCAAGATCCACGGCTTTATCCACAGGAGTGACAGCTTTTGAATAAAGGATGGAACCCAGATCACGTGTGCTGACTTCGTATAGATCCAGAACGATTGGCGCCTTGCCGGTGCAGAACAGGGCAAAGCCGGCGTTACCGCGGTCATACCAGTTGTTGGCGTGAGCGGACACCGCGATCAGCGAAAGCAGGGATGTGATGACTAGTTGGCTGATTCTCATTTTTGTACCTTCGTTACCGGGAACAGTTGCACGTTCAGATTGTAGACGTCCGTTTTAGGCCCTTGGGTCATCAAGGTGGCCATTTTGCGGCGGAAGTTTCTGATCAGGCGTTTTGCCTCAGGGATTTTTTTACGGTTCATGGGGAATGTGATGGAAGTCACATCACGCAGATCCAATGGCACACGGTCCATGTTGTCCAGAACCTGAACCAGGGACTGCTTGTGCGAGCGGCGCAAAGATTCAGATGGGATGTTGTGGCTGGTTTCCAGTTGCTTGTGAGTGACGATGAATTTTCCTTCTTCGATCTGCAACAGACCCAGACGGCACAGACGCTCGATGGCTGCCTGTGCGACTTCAAACGGAATGTTCAGGCGGTCGGCAATCCAGTTGGCATTGGGCTGGAATGTTTTTACCGGCACCAGCGCCAGAATCGCAAAGTGGTACCAGTCGCAGATGACGCCGAACTCGTCTTCTTTAAGCTGTACTTCCGGCAGCAGAGTTTTGACTTTGCGTTTGTCGAACTCAATCAGATTTTTCAGATGAACGAAGTCGGTTTCGCCCATACCCAGGCCTTTGATAACCTGTTTACCCACCGACATGGTCATGATCCGGCGACCATTGATATAGTCACTGAGGCGGCTGGACGGAATACCCAGAATCTTGGCGAATTGGGCATTGGTCAATTGAGGCGCTGAAGAGCGTCGTCTTTGATACTCGTTTAATAGAAATTCGGACGTCTTATTCATAAGGACTGGGTTTATTGCATGCTTTCCCAGAGACTAAAAGAGGAAAAAACCAGAGACAAAATAGAGGTAAAATCGGATTGGTAATTACCGCGTTTTAAGGGGATGACAGGTGTTCCAGTGCCGGAACATCGGAAAATATTTCAGGTATTCTTACGGGAATTTCACCTCGACCTTGGTAGGCAAAATCTGCGACCTACGGCCAGCCCGTCACAAAGTAGGATATGTCAGAAACACGCCGTGCTATTCTTCAATAAAAGAGGGATCGCAAATATGAGAAAATTCTACGGAGTGGTCGGTCTGTTCACCGTGTGTTTTGTGGCAGGCTTTGCTTTCTTAAAATCCAACACTGACGAATATCAAATCAATCGTGATCCCGCAGCGGTTAGAAATAATTTCGACTTCTCTCACTTGCGTGGGGAACAGCTGCAAGAGGCTGTACGTCAGCGTCTGCTGGCGGGTTTGGAAATCAGAAAGAACACCCAAGGGGCAGGTATCGGTCTTGGCCACTTTGTCTTTATCGATGAAAACGGCAGCAAGAAACTTGCTTGTCAGGAATTCCAGAAAGTATTTTTGAGCTTTGAGGCAGAAGGTGTTTCTGTCGGTGGCGACAAGCCACAGATGGAAGTGGAGGGGCGTTGTGATGTTTCTTCCGACATGTCCCGTATCAATGCCTTGTATGTTCCGGTGCAAAAGATTTTGGGCGAGCATCCGGGTGATGGTGAATTCCAGTTCAACGAAGGTCCGAAGGTGACCGTGCGCTTTACGAACCTGCCGGAAGAATGGCCGCGTACGTGGTTGTTGAAATCCGTGAAGCTGGTTAATGAAAGCGCGTCTGAAGCGCTGGTCGTGGAAAGTGATGAAGTGGCGAAAACCCTGGGTCACCCGGTTGTGTTCAGCTGGTAAGATTCTTTCAAAATTTGGACATAAAAAAACCCCTTCAGGAACACTGAAGGGGTTTTTGTTTTCAGAAGCTTATGTGTACTGCTTCGCGATTTCAACGAAGGTACGGATCATCGCGCCGGAAGCGCCTTTCTTAGGGCAATATGGCAAACGATTGCCTACAGCCCAGCCGGTACCCGCGATATCGAAGTGCGCCCAAGGGATGCCTTCGCCCACGAACTGCTCAAGGAAGGCTGCTGCTGTTGCAGAACCTGCACCTTTGCCGGAAGAGATGTTGGAAAGGTCAGCGTAAGTGCCTTTCATGTCTTTAACGTGGAAGTCCGTCAAAGGCATGTTCCAAACCCATTCACCGGATTCAACAGCCGCTTTTTCAACTTTTGTTTTCAAAGCAGAGTTACGAGTGAAGTAACCAGTGTGAGTGTTGCCCAAAGCGATAACCATCGCTCCAGTCAAAGTCGCTGCATCCACGATCATTTGTGGTTGAAGCTCTGTCGCGTAAGAAAGAGCGTCTGCAAGGATCAAACGACCTTCAGCATCTGTGTTGTTCACTTCGAATGTTTTACCATTGCGAGCTGTGTGAACATCACCTGGTTTTGTCGCAGAACCGTTGATCAGATTTTCAGTGGAAGCCACAAGGCCTACTGCATTTACCTTCAATTTCAATTTTGCGATCGCCAGCAATGTGCCGATAACGTTCGCGCCACCGCACATGTCGTATTTCATTTCTTCCATGCCAGCGCCTGGCTTAATGGAAATACCACCGCAGTCAAAAGTCAGGCCTTTACCAACGAAGCACACTGGCTTTTTGGAAGCGGCAGCACCTTTGTATTCCATGATGATGAAACGCGGCTCTTGGTCAGAACCGTTGGAAACGCCCAACAGGCCGCCCATTTTTTCTTTTTTGATGCGGGCTTTATCCCACACAGTCACTTTCAGGTTGGCAACGCCTTTAGCGCCTTCAACTGCGTGGTCTGCAAGGATGGTCGGAGTCATCAGGTTGCCTGGCAAATCGCCCAGACGGCGGGAGAAGTTCACAACAGAACCCAGGATCGCGCCTTCGTTGAAAGCAGCTTTCACAGCTTTGTCGTTACCCAATTTGGAAACAACGTGAACGTTGATTTCTTTTGCGTCTTTTTTACCGGACATCAATTCGTTGAATACGTATGAAGTCAGGATCAGACCTTCAGCAGCCGCTTTTGCGAAATCTGCAGCGTCTTTTTTGCCAGCAGTGATGCCGTCGAAGTGAATGGCTGCTTCAGGCACGTTCAAAGCTTTGATCGCCTCGTAAGCGGAAGCCATGGACTGACGAACAGATTCGTGAGTGATTTCGTTTTCTTTGCCAAGACCCACCACGATTACATGGCGGAAACCATTGAAGCTGAATTCACGGAAAACAACAGTTTCCTGATGTTTGCCGGAGATCGTTTTTTCTTCCAAAGATGGCAGCAAAGCTTTGTGAATTTCAGAATGAGTCACTTTTGCGAGCTTGTCTTTTTGAGAAGAAGACTTGGAAAACACGACCAAAGCCGGGCAAGTCAATGTGTCGATGTCTTTGTTAAGTAAGTTGAAAGCCATAAAAACCCCTTAATATTATTCGGTTTTGTTGTGCGTTAATAGATGTAGCACAGCAGTTTTGGGGGTCAAAGGCTTTTTGATAAAGTCCTGCCATAGTATTCCGATAGGTAGCACAGTATGACACCTCAATCACAACCACAGGAGACAGCAGTGGCCCTCATACCTTACGTCATCGAGCAGACCTCAAAGGGTGAAAGATCTTACGATATTTACTCCCGACTACTAAAAGACCGCATTATCATTCTTGGTACTGCCGTTACTGATGAGGTGGCGAACTCTATCATTGCCCAGATGTTGTTCCTTGAAGTGGACAATCCTGAAAAGCCGATTCATTTGTACATCAATTCTCCAGGGGGCAGCGTGTCTGCGGGCCTGGCGATCTACGACTTTATGCAGTTCGTAAAGTGCGACGTGGCGACCTATTGCATGGGTATGGCTGCGAGCATGGGTTCGTTGCTGCTGACCGCGGGTACAAAGGGCATGCGTTACAGCCTGCCGAACACCCGTATCATGATTCACCAGCCGCTTCTTTCCGGCGGGGGTCTATCCGGTCAGGTGACGGACATTGAAATCCACGCCAAAGAACTTGTGAAAACAAAAGAGAAATTGACTCGCATCTACGAGACACACACTGGCAGAGACTATGACACCTTGAGAGCGGCCATGGAACGCGATAACTTCATGGATCCTTATCAGGCGAAAGAGTTCGGTTTGCTTGATCATGTGGTTGAATCCCGTAAGGCAAAAAAAGGATAAGAGCCGATGACAACTAAAGATACCAACGGTGCTTTGAGATGCAGCTTCTGTGGCAAGGGCCAAAAAGAGGTCAAGAAATTGATCGCCGGTCCTGGCGTGTACATCTGCGATGAGTGTATCGATCTTTGCAATGACATCATTGACGAGGAAAAAGAGCGCGAGACGGCAGTCAAGGGCACGTTCAAAGTTCCCAAGCCTTCCGATATCAAAACTTATCTTGATGACTATGTGATCGGTCAGACGCAAGCCAAGAAAACTTTGGCAGTTGCGGTACACAATCACTATAAGCGTGTGAATGCGATGTCCGGCGGTAAAAAATCCGCTGACGTTGAAATGCAAAAATCCAACATCCTTCTGATCGGTCCGACAGGTTCCGGTAAGACCTTGTTGGCTCAGACAATTGCCAAGGTTCTGAATGTGCCGTTTGCGATGGCCGATGCGACGACTTTGACGGAAGCCGGTTATGTCGGTGAAGACGTTGAAAACGTGGTGTTGAACTTGCTGCAGGCTTCTGACTATGACGTGGAAAAAGCGCAAAAAGGCGTGATCTACGTGGACGAGATCGACAAGATCTCCCGTAAGTCTGAAAACCCGTCCATCACGCGTGACGTGAGCGGTGAGGGTGTGCAGCAGGCGTTGCTGAAAATTCTCGAGGGCACTGTGGCGAATCTGCCTCCTAAGGGCGGTCGTAAACATCCTCAGCAGGAATTCATCCAGGTTGATACGACGAATATCCTCTTCATCGTGGGTGGTGCGTTCGTGGGTCTGGACAAGATCATCGAACAAAGAACGACGAACAAAACCATGGGTATCGCGGCAGACATCCGCACATCCGAGGAAGTTGAAAAGAGCGCGAATCTGCTTTCCAAAGTGGAGCCGGACGATCTTTCCAAATTCGGTCTGATCCCGGAGTTCATCGGTCGTCTTCCGGCGATTGCGGTTCTGGCGCCATTGGATGAAGAAGCTTTGCTCGACATCCTGGTTCGTCCGAAGAACGCGATCACGAAGCAGTACCAGAAGCTGTTCAGCTTCGAGGGTGTGGAACTGAAGTTTACGGAAAAAGCCCTGCGTGCAGTTGCCCAGATGGCCTTGAAACGTAAAACCGGTGCCCGCGGCTTGCGTGGAGTTCTGGAAACAGCGATGTTGGATGTGATGTACGATATTCCTTCCAAAAACAATGTGAAGGAAGTTGTGATCGATGAAAACGTGATCAACGAAGGCGCTCAGCCGATGCTCGTCTATAAAACCGACGAAGAAATCCGCGCAGAGGAAGAAGAAGCGAAAAAGAAAAGCTCTGCCTAGTCAGGCCGGAGCTTCCTAAAAGCCGAAAACTAAAAGACCCGGGTTTCCCCGGGTCTTTTTTTATTTTTAGCTATTCAGATTATTCCGTCAGTTTCAGATCCAGGCGAACGGCGTCTCCCAGGCGGCTGAAATCCACCGGCTTGCTGAGGAAGCGGGTGGCCCCCAAGGATTCGGCCTTGTTGCGGAATTCAGAAGATTCATAGGCGCTGACCATATAGAACGGCACCTTGATATGAAGGCCCTTGACGGCCTGTAAAAGCTCAAATCCATCCATGCCAGGCATATTGATGTCTGAAAGAATCAGGTCGACCTTGGCCCCTTCCGGGCTTTTCAGAAAGTCCAGGCAGTCCGGTGCATTCAGGAAAGAGGTCAGATTGAGATCTCCCCAATGTGCAAACAGCTTTTTGAACTTTAATTTATAAAGCAGGTGTGTGTCTGCTTCATCATCGACTATCACAATGTGGATCATGAATTCGGTCTTTCGTGTGTAAGGGGCAGGGACATCGAAAACTCTGTCCATTGCCCGAACTCGCTGTTGTATTTTAATGTGCCACCGTGTTTCTGGGCAATATTAAATGCAACAGTCAGTCCGAGTCCAGCTCCTTCACCCGCTGACTTTGTCGTCAAGAAAGGATCAAAGATTTTTTCACCAAGAATTGTGGGGATGCCCACACCATTGTCGCGGATGGTGATTTCCACCATGTCCCCGCGCACGGCTGTGGACAAAATAAGTTCTGGTTCGAAGTTCTTATTGGCGCGCACTTTCTTTTCCAACGCATGGATCGCATTGTCCACGATATTGGAAAGAGCCCGCAGCAAAGACGTTGTGTACACCGGAGCTTTGACGGATTCACCCAAACGGTAAGTCACCTTCGGCGGCACATAGCTTGAACCCAAAGAGCGGGTTGAAACGGTGTCCTGATAGGATTTTTTAACGATCTCATTGATGTCAGTAACTTCCAGCACATCGCTGTCGTAACCGGACAGGATCTGCATGGAACGCACGATCTGATCAATGCGTTGACTGTGTTTCAGAATCACGCGGCTGATCTCTTTGATCTCTTCCAGATTTTCTGAATCAGTCAGCAGTTCAGAGAAATTCAGAACGAAGTTCAGCGGATTGCGGATTTCATGCGCCACGCTGGCGGTCAGACTTCCCAAAGACGCCAGACGTTCTTGCGCCACCAAAGTCGCCTGCATGCGTTTGATCTGCATCATCGCTTTTTCCAGGCTTTCGTTTTTCGTGGTCAGCTGGCGGGTGCGCTCGGCGACCTTTTGCTCCAAAGCCTGATTCAGGCTTTCCAGTTTCTGATTGGCTTCCAAAAGCTCGGACCGGAACTGATTGATGGATTCAACCAGAACATCCAGTTCATCCTGCCCTTTGTGGGCCCGGCGTTTCAGCTCCAGATCCTTGGCGTCGCGGCCGCGGTTTTCCGCCAGATAGCCGGCGATATGCTTGATATGAACCACCAGGATGCGGTTGAAGATGAAATACAGGAAGAACACCACGACTGCGGTTTTGGCCGCTTGGCGAATGAAGATCCAAATGGCTTCCTGGAAGTACTTTTCACGCAGGCTTTTGATATCCAGTTCGACATCCAAAGCGCCCAGGATTTCATTGGTGTTCTTGTGATAGATATCAAAGCGCTTGTGGCTTTCTTCGGTGGGGTCGGACTTTCCGGTCTCGTAGATGGTTTTATTGTCAGCCACCAGACGCAAATAGCTTACGCCTTGCAAACGACCCAGACCATCAAGCTGAATTTCCAGTAGTCTTGTGTCATATGACCACAGATGTTCGGCCATGGAATCAAGGTAAGAGTTCTTGATGATGGTAAAGTTGTTCTGCAACTTATCAAAATCTCTTTGATAGTCCATGATGAGTTGGAATGCGGTAAGAATCAGTGTCGCAAACGAGCTTACGGCCCAAGTCGCTATAAGCAGCTTGAGTGATAGCGAGTTGGTGCGGAACCATCTTTTGCTGTCTCTGGGTGTCACATAGCACTTATCGAACAAAATGGCTTAAAAGGGCATCAAAATGTTAGGACCTGGAATTACAATTAGGAAAGATTCTCAATTTCCGACACTTATTAGAATTATTTTCGGTTAGCATTAGGGCTGATTATGATGCCTAAAATTAGGGCAAATTGGACTCGCTTCTAGGACCAGAAGTCTTTTTCTCTGCAATATATTTACTTCCCAGCAATCATACACATAGTTAGACTGAGTATAAGAATTTGCTCAAGGTTGAGATGGATTTTTTAACCTAAGCAGATTTGGTTCGGTTCTAAGTAGGAACGAGCCTGCTCGTTAACCCACAGGGAGGGATAGGATTATGAGCGAGGGAAAAGTACAACAACTACCACTTTTGCCCCTAAGAGACCTCATCATTTTTCCGCATATGATGATGCCTTTGTTTGTCGGTCGTGAAAAGAGCATCAACGCTCTTGAAGAGGCGATGAGCAAACAAACCGACATCGTTTTGGCCGCTCAAAAGGACGCCAAAACCAACAATCCCGAACCTAAAGATATCTTTGCAATCGGTACAGTTGGAACAATCATCCAATTGCTTCGTTTGCCGGATGGAACTGTGAAGGTTCTGGTTGAGGGTAAACGTCGCGTAAAGATTAAGAATTTTGTAAACAACGATAATTTCTTCACGGTGGCGGTTGAAGCCCTGGATGAAGATCCTACAAATATCGTTGAAGCGCAGGCTTTGGTTCGCTCCGTAAAAGGAACGTTCGAGACCTACGTGAAACTGAACAAGCGTATCCCGCCAGAGATTCTGATGCGTGTTTCGACCATCGAAAATCCAGGGGAGCTTGCAGATATCATCGTGGCTCAGCTGAACCTGAAACTTGAAGACAAACAGACCGTTTTGGAGATCATTGATCCTTCCAAGCGTCTGGAACACCTTCTGAACCTGATGACCGGCGAGATCGAAATCCTTGAAGTGGAAAAGAAGATCCGCACACGCGTGAAGAAACAGATGGAGCGCTCTCAGAAAGAGTACTATCTGAATGAACAAATGCAGGCCATCCAGAAGGAGCTTGGTGAAAAAGACGATTACCAGGCAGAGCTTCAGGATCTTGAGATCAAGACCAAGAACAAAAAAATGAGTCAGGAAGCCAAAGACAAGGTCATGAAAGAGATTAAAAAACTCAAAATGATGTCACCTATGTCTGCGGAAGCGACAGTTGTTCGCAACTATATCGACTGGGTTCTGTCTTTGCCTTGGGCTGACTACACAGAAGAAAAACACGACATCAAAAATGCCCAGCGCATTCTTGATGACGATCACTGGGGTTTGGAAAAAGTCAAAGATCGTATCCTGGAGTACCTGGCAGTATTGTCTATCTCCAAAGATATGAAAGGGCCTATCCTTTGCCTGGCGGGTCCTCCAGGGGTGGGTAAAACTTCCTTGGCAAGATCCATCGCGGAATCTTTGAATCGTCCATTTGCGCGTATCTCTTTGGGTGGCGTGCGTGACGAAGCGGAAATTCGCGGTCACAGAAAAACATACGTAGGTGCGATGCCAGGTAAAATCCTGCAGGCGCTTCGTAAAGTGGACAAAGGTAATCCACTGGTTCTTCTGGATGAAATCGACAAAATGGCGAATGACTTCAGAGGTGACCCGGCGGCTGCGATGCTTGAGGTTTTGGACCCTGAGCAGAACAACAACTTCCAGGATCACTATCTGGAGCTTGAATACGACCTGTCCAAGGTGATGTTTATCGCGACAGCGAACTCCTTGCACACGATTCCAAGACCTCTTTTGGATCGTATGGAGATCATCAATCTTGAAGGTTATATCGAGCAGGAAAAATTCCACATTGCGAAGAACTATCTGGTTCCGAAGCAGTTGGAAAACCACGGCTTGAAAGACTACAAAGTCACCATCAAGGATGACACCATCCGCGATGTGATCCGCTACTACACTCGTGAAGCGGGCGTTCGTAACCTGGAAAGACAGTTTGCAAACGTGGCTCGTAAGGTCGCTAAAGATATCGTGATGAACGAAACTTTGGAAAACTTCAAAGCCGACACTAAAACAGAGAAAAAAGCTGTAGCGGCCAAAAAAGGCGCGAAAACGGCGAAGACTTCCACAAAGAAGAACGAAGGTTATGTGGTTACTCCGCAGAAACTGGTCGAGCTTCTGGGTCCGCACAAGTACAAGTTCGGTATGATCGAGACTGAAAACGAAATCGGTCTGACGAACGGTATGGCTTGGACGGAAGTGGGCGGTGACCTTCTGGCAGTCGAGGTGAGCGTGGTGCCGGGTAAAGGCAAGTTCACAGTGACCGGTCAGCTGGGTGATGTGATGAAAGAATCCTGTGCGGCGGCGATGAGCTATGTTCGATCCAGAGGTCCTTTGTTCGGTTTGGACAAAGAGTATTTCTCGAACATTGATGTGCACATCCACTTGCCAGAGGGTGCAGTTCCTAAGGACGGTCCTTCTGCAGGTATCGCACTGACGACTTCCATCGTGTCAGCGATCATGAAAGTCCCTGTGAAGCGCACAGTGGCGATGACTGGTGAAGTTTCCCTTCGCGGTCGCGTGATGGCCATCGGTGGTCTGAAAGAGAAGATCCTTGCTGCTCACCGCGGTGGCATCAAGCTGATCATCTGCCCTAAGGAAAACGAAAAAGATCTTAAGGACATCCCTAAGGATGTAATGAAAGATCTGAAAGTGATCCTGGTGGACCATGTGGATCAGGTTCTGATCAATGCTCTGGACATCAAGTCTCCGAAAGAATTGTTCAAGATTCAGAAGGAGCGCGAGTTCGGAATCAAAGCTCAGTACACGGGTCAGTCGGTACACCACCACTAAGAGTGGTTGGAGATTAGAGACTTCAAATTTGACGAGAGTCGAATAAAAAAGGCCGGTAGAAATACCGGCCTTTTTGTTTTTTAAAATCAGTTCTAGTTCTGACGGTTGTTGCGTTGATCGCGGATGTCTTTGGCAGTCATTCCGCGTTTGCAGAAAGAGGCCTTGGCGTTTTTGTAGCCCTGATAGTCAACCGCATTGCGGCTGGTGTAAGGGACAGAGTCATAATCCAGCAGCTGCTTCATTCCGCGCTTGTAGTAAACTTTGTAAACATCGCGATCATTGCTATCCAGTACCTTCAGGATATAGCCGTCTCCATCGCGCTCCATATCCACCACCAGCCAGGCGTGAGCCATGATGCCCTCGATTTGCAGCATCTGATAAACCACGCGGCCTGTGCGCACTTCAAGGTAAAGATCATTCATCATATTCTCAAGCTTCTGAGGGGCCACTTCATGATTGCCAGTTACTCCGCGAACCCAACCAAACAAGATGCCGCCGTCCACGATCTGTGCGGCATTCAGCGAGGTCTGAATCTGATCACGATGAGCATAAGAAAATTCTTCCAGGTTTTTAAAGCCGGGAATTTCGACGACACCACGGTTGGCAGAAATGTCTTCAATGATCTGACGGGCTTCTGAACGCGTCGGGCGCGGCAGTTCCGGACGATAAATCGCCAGATAAGTCGCATTTCGCGTGAACATGGAGTGCCACCAGCACACGCCTTGATCGCCGATGCCGCCACGGTTTTCAAAGGCCAGGTGATTCTCCACTTTCATCAGGATGTCTTTGTAATCCTGAGAGGTCATCGCACAGAATTCCGCCTTGTTGGTAGGAGCTTGCTTGGCTTCGGCTTGAGAAATCCAAAGGCTCGATACGGTAAGAACCGCAGATGCGATACGTGCGATATTCTGTAATCTCATGGAACGCTCCTTCAATTGTTTATTCCGGCTTTGGAAGGAGCAAATCAGATGCCGTTCTGAAAACGAAAAAGCCCCCGCTCAATTTGAGGAGGGCTTTAAAAAGCTGTCGAAAATCTGGACAGGGACTATTTAGGCGTGGTCACACAGCGGAAACCGACGTTGTTCATTTTCAGATTCCACGATGCAGGGGCCTGCATTTCATCGGCGGTGATATCTCCGATATTGGCGGCAAATATCCCGGTCACGCCCTTGGAGTGCATGCAAAGCGCACCACCGCGGATGACTTTGCCCGAGCTTCCTCCGAACAGGTTCCCCATGGAGGTGTCTTTTTTGCCAGCATCCGCAAGGCCGGTGAAATCAAACAGCGCTTTTGATCCCGGTTTCACATCCCAGTTGTTGTTGTGATACTGACGACCATAGAAGCTGGAAAGATCCGGGTTGTACGAACTGCCATAGATGGTGTCACTGACCCATTCCCAGGCATTGCCACCGAAGTCCCAGATCACTTTGCCGCTTTCCAGAACAAAGGTGCGTCGTTCGCTTCCGCTGGTTTTGCCGGTGCTGTCATATGGATTTGTGACGTCTTTGATTTCCACAGGCTCGCTCCATCCGGAATAGTATCCAGTGTACAAAGTGTCTTTCTTGTTTTTATCAATCCAGTTTTCCTGGTTGTTGTAAATTTCCAAAGCCGCCGCATTCCATTCAGAATTTGTCGGCAGACGGTAATCCGCACCCAGCGCGGCACACGCGTCGGTGGCGGCCGCTTTGGTCGCCAGCCAAGGTTTGTTCGTCGCTGTGGAAACGGCTTTTCCGCTGGCTTTTTTCATTTCAAATTTAGCAATACAGAACGCTTCAGTTTTCACCGTGCTGTTAGCTGCAACAAGTTCATAGTTCTCCGGACAACCACTGACTGGAGTCGGCACCGGCACTGGTTCAGGAACTGGTGCTGGTTCAGGTTCAGGCACAGGTGTTGGAGTTGGTGCCGGAGTCGGCTCAGGTGTTGGTTCCGGAGCTGGCGTAGGTGCAGGAACAGGTTCTGGCGCCGGAGTAGGAGCAGGAGTCGGTGCCGGAGTTGGCTCTGGAGTCGGTTGTGGCGCTGGGCTTGGTTCAGGCGCAGGGGTTGGCGAAGGCTCCGGAGTTGGAGCTGGAATTGGTGCTGGTGTTGGTTCTGGCGCAGGCGCTGGATCCGGCGTTGGTGCCGGAGCAGGAGCGGGTTCTGGTGCCGGCTGCGGTGCTGGCACTGGTGCTGGGGTCGGCTCTTCTGGAGTGGGGGCTGGAGTTGGTTCAGGAGTCGGAGCCGGTTCTTCCGGCACGGGCGCAGGCACTGGAGCTGGCTCTGGGCTTGGCTCAGGGGATGGCGTTGGTGTCGGCGCAGGCGTCGGAGTCTGCTGACTTGGCGGCTGCGTAGGATCTGATTGTGGGGGGTTTTCCGCCGTCTGATCTTCCTGTCCTGATTTTTTGCCGCTGAAACTTCCTGAGCACGCAGAAAGAGTTGTCGTCAGACTTAAACACAAAATTATCAGGGGCAGGTTCTTCATTCAGAATCCTTCGTTAGGGGGCTGAACTTATTTTCACTGATTTTTAACGAACTTCGGAAAATTACTTATGTTAGCAGTCAAAACTCGCCTTAAGCCTTTCGCCTGAAAGGGTTACTCATTTTTTCTGCCAGCCCTTGGGTGGGTCGTGGTAAAGGATGTGTTATGAGCGACAACAGTCCGGAAAACGCCGCCCCTATTGAAATCCCCAAAGAAGCCTTAAGCGAACAGGCCCTGCGGGGAGTGATTGATAACTTTATTCAGCGCGAAGGCACCGACTATGGTGTGAATGAAATATCTTACGAAACCAAGATGCAGCAGGTGCAAAAGCAGATCGACAAAGGGCACGTGCGCATCGTGTTTGATCCCAACACCGAAAGCGTCAGCTTGATGTCAGAGCAGGAGTGGAAGAAGTTCCAGAAGCGCTGAAAAGCGCTCTCCTAGCGATTTCTTCACCTCACACGCCGCAATAATGTAGCTGGTTTCATTACCGGCGCATTACATTCCTGAAATCAATTCTCACTATGCTCAAATTTTCAGCAACTGTCCGCGTCTTACATTGACGTATTCCTGACAATCTGTAAAAACCTGTCCCTCGCGAGTAATTTGTTTTTTGTTTTGGAGTTTTAAGACCTTATGAGCCCTACTGATCGTGCTTTCGAGCTCGGCAAGCTTTACTACGACCGGGGAGAGTTCACGCCTGCCGTGGACAATCTTCAGGAAGCGACGAAAGCTTTCTTTGCCGAGAAGAATTTCTCTCAATACTTGAAGTGCATCAATTTGCTTCTGCGTATCTTTGCAGAGCGTGAGCAATTTGAAGAAGTAAATCTGACAAAAGAAAAACTGCAGGATTTGGTTCTGAAAGAGGGCTTCGAACTGAATTCCAAGACGTACTACACGCTCGCGGTGTGCGCGTCTTACAAGGGTCAAATCGACACAGCCATGGACTATCTCCAAAAGGCCCTGGCTATCGCACTTGCTTCTGACAACAAGGAAGACATCTGTCACGCCATCTTCGGTCTTGCGATGGTGTACTCTCATCCGTCTTCGGCTCGCTATTCTGATGCGTTGAAAGAGATCTACAATCTTCAGGTCTTCTTCCAGGTTTATCAGATGCCGGATCTTCAGGCGTCTTCTCTTTTCCTGAATGCGGATATCCTGAAGCAGATGAAAAAATACGACGAGGCGATCGAGGTTCTGTGGAAGGCCTACGATATCGTTCGTGAAACCCGCAACGTGGTTATGTCCAACTATCTGATGGGCGCCCTGGCGGACACGTATTTCGAAATCGGCGACAAGGACATGGCCCGCACTTACATCACTTTGGCGCAAAGATCTGTGGACACTGAAAACCACAAACGTCTGGCGCGCATGGTGAAAAACCTTGCCGAAAAAATCGGTGGCGAAACTCAGAGCAATTTCGACCTTATCTTTGATGAGGCAAATCACTCTGTGATCGAAAAGAAACTGGGCCGCATTGATTTCAAAAACCAGTTTATATTATTGGATCTTCTGCGCCTGTTCGTTCAGAACCAGGGTCAGATTTATTCCAAAGAATTCCTGGTTGAGAATGTATGGAAGCAGCCTTATGATCCTGCCATCCACGACAATAAGATTTACGTGACCATCAAACGTCTGCGTAAACTGATTGAACCGGATTACGAAAAACCTAAATATATCTTTAGAGCCAAAAACGGATATTACATGAATAAAGCGGCTCGAGTTCATTTCGAGCACTAAGGGGGATTCATGTTGAGCAAAATTTTGATCGCAACTTTGGTGACTCTATCGGGACTGACATTCTCTGCAACAGCGTTTGCAAAGGACGAAGAACACATCATGCCAGCCAGCGATGACCGCTGGGTACCATGGCCAATGCACCTGGCGCAGCCATTCCCATGGCAGGACATCCAGGGTCTTTGGAAAGCCCAGCAGGGTGAATTCACATCTTACTTCGCACTGAAAGTGGTTCGTCAAAAATCCACCGGTGTGCGCCAGCTTCAGGTGAAGCAGTTTGATGGTGAAACTTGCCGTGTGATCGCGACGGGTGTGGGTATTGAAAGAAACAAAAAGGTTCTTTCTCAGATGACCAGCAAGGGCGGAACAACCTTCCGTGTTCAGCTGACGGCATTTGATCAGAAAGACTCTCCACTTCCACCGTTGCGCGGGAACCTGCCGACGGAGGCTGTGATGCTTCTTTCCTTCGGAGCGCTGGAGCAGCGTGGGACTGAGGAACTGATTCATATGCAAATTATGAAGATTTCAGCGACTTTGACCCAGAAAACCTGCATGGATGACCTGAAGACCCTAAAAAAATAGGGATTATTAAAAAAAGATATTGATTAAGGGACGGACCGTTGCTAGAAATGGTCCTCTCGATACCAATAGGGAGTTAGCTCAGTTGGTAGAGCGCCACCCTTACAAGGTGGATGTCGCAGGTTCGAATCCTGTACTCCCTACCAAACTTCTTCCAAGAAGTTTAAATCAACCACCGCCAAGGTGGTTTTTTTATGCCCAAAATCTGCCGCAATTTATTTAGCACTCCTTTGCTTGAACAAAATTCTTGAATACACAATTGTTACACAATGCACAATTTTTGTACGGGCTGTGTAATCTTTCTGCTAGATAGCTCTCCATCTTGAAACGACGAATTTTGTCCTTGGGGCGGAATTATTTTCTAAGAGGAGTGATCATGAATCGTCTGCTGACTGTCTTTGGTGTTCTGCTGGTTGCGACTTTGGCATCCTTTAATACATTTGCTCAATCCCGTTCTGAACTAGAGCGCCGTATGATGGTAGAGGACTCTTACGAAGCTCCTCGTGGTCGTCTGTTCAATGAGCAGGCTTACCTGCGCGGCGAAACTTACCTGAACCAGTACACAAACGTGATTGTGATCAATAAAGCCGCTTCCGGTTCCCAGGCCCAGACTTTGCGCCTGTACACGAACCGTCAGTTGATGCTTTCCACATACGTTTCCACGGGCCGTGAAGACCTTGAATACATCAGCGCAGTTCGTGGTGTTGTGAACAAGATCTTCAAAGGGGCGACGTCCTCTCACTGGAGACACACCACTCGTGGTTTCTACACCATCAAACGTGTTCACGGTTACAACTACCGTTCTGGTGAATCCAAATTCCACATGCCATTTGCGATGTTCTTCAATGAAACCCGCGGTCTGGCAGTTCACCAGGTGCCACCGGATCTTTCCGGCGGTGAAGCGGCGGGCGAGGCGATGTTGGGTAAACGCGCTTCCTCTGGCTGTGTTCGCGTTCATAAAAACCAGATTCAAACCATCCATCGTGCTGTGACTGCAGCGGACCGTGGCATTGTTCCAGTGCTGGATACTCGCACTGGTCAGCCTAAGTACGACCAGAACGGCAAAGTTCGCTATGAAAGCGGTTATAAAACAATCGTGATCGTGGAAGAGTACTAGAACGCCCCTCGCAATAGGGCGGCGTCTTGACCTCGCCCCGAAAGGGGCATAAAAAGGCTGGGTTTCCCCGGCCTTTTTGTATTTTAGGAGCAAGCTATGAACCTGATTGAAATCGTAAACACCCCCGATGAACAACGTGACCATCAGTGGGAGATCGACTTTTTCATGGCGGTCACTCAAGGCAACGTTAAGCTGATCCACGAAGTCCCTCAACAAGGACCGGACGGCTGGCCTTATCTGCTGGTTGAAACCGGTGCGGAAGCGACAGAGCCCGCAAACAAAATCATGCAATGGGCCGCCACCAAAGGTGTGGGCCTGGTTGTGAATCCGATGAAGTCTTATCCTGACTATGTTTTCACTTACGGCATGCTTTGGAGCTTCAAAGAAACCGGCCGTTTCTATCAAGAGGCTGCTCAGTCTCCGGTAGGCACCGTGGAAATGGAAAAAGGTCAGGGTCTGCACGCAGGTCCGCCGGCACCACACTATCTGCCTCAGTACGTTCGCAATATTCTGAAAGAATTCTTCCGCGATCAGGGTGTTCTGCGCCCACGCATTCTGGTGATGAGCCAGGACCGCAAACACTACGATCTGGCTTTCTCTTTGGAAGCGTTGGGTAATCCCCCAACCAAAGAGCACCAGGGCATCGCCGAAGCCCTGAGCTGGTTCCTGCCTCCACACTATTCAGTAGTGCTGGTTTCAGAAATCGGATTGCCACAATTCTCAGATCTATAAAAAGAAAAACCCCGCCAACAAAGCGGGGTTTTTTATTTCATTCCTAAATCAATTTCTAATTTCCAATAACCACTTAGTATTCAACCACCACGGTCTTCACTTCAATGGTCTTGGTGCTTAAAGTTCCATCGTCGTTGGTGACCTGCACCTGGCGCTGATACGCTTGGGTCGACATCTTCGGAACCATCGTCGTGCTTGGGGTGATATAGGCAGTCTGCAACGGCTCAAGCACCTTGCCGCCGGATCGCAGTTCCAGATTCATTTTGTCTTCGGATGTCCAATTCAGCTCAAAGTTCACGACACCTTTTTGTGAGCGCACGGAAGTGATCAGTTGGCGATTGATGTACACATCCACCACCGCGCCATCTTTGGCTTCCGTCAGAATGCTGAGGGCTTTGATATCACGAAGCTGGGAAGATTCGCTGGTGACGTCTGAGGAAAGACGGCCGGCCTCCACGATGGTCAGGCTTACCCCGATGGTCCCGCTGGTCATGCCCGCCGAGGCGGAAAGGGCACTTAGAAGCAAAGAGCAAAACAGCAGGGATGTGGCGGCGATCTTCATGGAACAGACTCCTTGGTTGATTCGAGTTCTTCTCTAAAGCAAGGCCTGTACCTGTTTAAAATAATCCTGCTTCGATCTGAAGAAACGGAGCTGTCAAAATATAAGACACCTGATGCCTTAAAGAGGGCGGTACCAGCAAGACGGGCGTTCTTGCAGCAAAGCGCTGGCGCGGAAAGTATCCAAGCGGCATTGCGGGCTTGGATATCCCAGCAAGGTGGTCGCCGGAACATTGCTGTCTTCGGCATCCAGAGCGGGAACGGGCTGATTGTTGGGAAAGACATTCCACTGCAATTTCGCCATCAGGGCGCCGGACTGCAAGGCGCGACGGCACACGGTGGGCTTTGCGGAATTAGCACAGGTTTGTTCCAGCAAGGCTTCATCGCGTTCCGACAGGCGCGCTGCCGGGGTCTTCATCATCGAGGCAATGCGCGTGAAGCAGCCACGAATGGAATAATAATCCGCAGCGCCCTCAGCCGAAGCCCAGGTGTCCCGGCCATCGGCATCTCTGAAATAAGGCGCGCCCCCCTTGTGGTGACCGACCTCATGGCAGATCATCAACGCCAAGCTGTCAGGCGTGGTGGTGGATTCACGCACCAAACCGCCATAGACGATGATCAGTTTTGACTCGTCAAAACGCAAAGCCTGGGCATTGATGGTGTCGTTGTACCAGCTGGATTGAAAATCGATATCGGGATAAGACTTTTGGAAAAGCGCCAGCAGCTGATTCAGCTGATCTTCGGAAAGTCCTTCGCTGACAGAGGCGCTGGCATTGACCGGCAAAAGAGCCGGGCACAACACGCGCTGAACCGCCACGTGGGACGGAGCCAGCACTGCCAGGAATGTCAGGGTGAACAGCCAAAGTTTCATGGGCGGGATCTTAAAGGGCGTTTAAGGGACCGGCCAATCAAATGGCATTTGGCTGAAAAGATTGCAAAAAAATCGCGGGATCTTTCGACCCCGCGACTGGTGGTTTTCGTGGTGTTTTAATCAAGCTCGCCCGGACGGGGCAAGAGATCCATCAGGCACTCACGCCAGTATTCCGGAGCCTCGTCGCTGTAGTCCACAGCCACATAGAAACCCTTCTTGCCCAGAAGCTGCGTGCGCGTAATTACGCCCGAGATTTCAAGATTCATTTCTTCCAGATGCATGAACACCCGGTCGCCAATCAGGCAATCCAGCGTCAGCGTCTTGCGCAGGGCTGATGGAATCAGATCCTCGCGCTTCACCAGAAGCAAAAGTCCGGTGGAAGAGGCTTCGACAATCTCACTGTTCTTTGCGATCTTTGCAAAGTCATCCAGTGAAGTGAGATACGAAATATGAATGGGAGAGACTTCGGTCCTTGGAGCCACTCTGCGGTTGTATTTTGAACTTCCCATTTTTCACCTACCTTAAAAACAAACTGCATTAGCGTCGGTTAATAAACTCTTCGGCAGGACTCGACCAAAGTTAAGAGGGAAAAATAAAAAAGGCCAAACTCCAGGTGGAAATTTTCATCATCACACCCCTGTTTTCAGAGGAGGAATTAAACGTTTCAGGGTTTGAAAGACGGAATGTCTCAGTCTGAGAATCTATATTTTCCCACGACCCTATAGAAATTTTAGAGATCACCGACGGCTGATCATACGAACGAAGCGCCTTAAAACACGCCTCTTTCGCACACCACAAGGCCGCAGCACTTGGCGCCTCGGTCAGTTCTTCTTGTGACGACACGCGGGACACGGTTTTGTCAGTCACACGCACGGTGACTTCGACATCCACACCAATTGGCGAAGCCGAAAGCATGATGACACCCAAGCCTTCCGTGTGGGAAGTGGAAGAGTGCCAGTTTTCAGGAAGCAGCTTTTGAATTTCCGCACGGATCAGTTCGCGATGTGCGGGATTGTGGCTTCCCCATTCCGGGCGGGCATGAATTTGCAAACCCGGAGACTGAAGAAGCTTTCGCGCGGACTCTGTCAGTTGTTCGGAAAGAACCAAAGAGTCCATAAAGGATTAAACCGTGAATTCCGCAGGCCAGCTGACAGGTTTGCCGCTGGTGATGTCCATCATGCGATCCAAAGACACCTTGGCTTTCAGGCGCAATGCCTCATCCAGGCCCACTTGCGGCTGGAATGTTTCCAAAGCGTGTTTGATTTTTTCCATGT
Source organism: Bdellovibrio bacteriovorus str. Tiberius (assembly GCF_000317895.1). NCBI lineage: Bacteria > Pseudomonadati > Bdellovibrionota > Bdellovibrionia > Bdellovibrionales > Pseudobdellovibrionaceae > Bdellovibrio > Bdellovibrio bacteriovorus. The sequence goes on along the minus strand of NC_019567.1, from coordinate 3,828,962 downwards.
TGTTCATCTTCATGTATGGGCAGTTGTTGCAAGAACAGCCGGCATCCAGAACCGGCGCTTGAATCAGCGTCACGTCCGGACGAAGTTTTTGCATCTGGTGGAAAATACCAGTTTCAGTGGCCACGATGAATTTCTTCGCCGGGTTTTTCTGAACCTCTTCCAGCAAACGGGAAGTGGAGCCTGCCACAGAAGCATACTGCAACACGGATTCATCGCACTCAGGGTGCGCAATCACCACCGCATCCGGGTGTTGGGCGATCAGTTCGTGAAGTTTGCGGGCATTGAACAGCACGTGCACTTCGCACGCCCCTGGCCACAGCACAAACTCACGATTTAGTTTTTTCATCAACCAGCGACCCAGGTGCTGATCCGGTCCGAACAAAATCTTGCGGTCTTTCGGAATGGATTCAACGATCTGCTGAGCATTGGAAGAAGTGATGATCACATCAGAAATGGATTTCACTTCCGCGCTGGAATTAATGTAGGTCACCGCAATCCCGTCCGGGTGCTGACGGCGCCACGCCAGGTACTGATCGTAAGGCGCGCCTTTAACAAGAGAACAGCTGGCTTCCATGTCCGGAACCAGAACTGTCTTGGTGGGATTTAGGATCTTCACGCTTTCGGCCATGAACACAACGCCGGCAAGCAGGATGGTGTCTTGCTGTACCTGTTGGCCCATCTTGGCCAGATAGAAGCTGTCACCGACATAGTCGGCGATGTCCTGGATATCACCATCTTCATAATAGTGAGCCAGAATGACGGCGTTTTTTTCTTTTTTCAGGCGCTGAATATCAGCAGCAATATCATAAGACATATCTACCTCGGGCCTATTGTAACCCAAATGAATACAGATGGGCCTCATATAGCACGAAGAGAACGAAATGCAACCCCACAAAAGCCCAGCCATGACGGCCAAGGTTTACAGAGTGGTGCCGCCTTTAAGAACGTTGATAATGGATTTAGAAACGGTTTTAAGCGATTCAAAGACGCCACGGCCTTCAGAAGCGCAGCCTTCGATTTCAGGGGCGTTATAAGGGTTCAGAGCACTTCTAAGCTCTGCCAGGGACGCCACGTTCGGCAAATCACGCTTGTTGTACTGCATGATCAGCGGGATTTCGCGGATGTCGTAGCCTTGTTGCTCCAGATTGCGTTCCAGATTGCGCAGGGACTCTAAGTTTTCGTCCATACGTTCAATCTGGGAGTCCGCCACGAAGATCACGCCATCCAATCCTTTCAGGATCAGCTTGCGGGAAGCATCGTAAACCACCTGACCTGGAACAGTGTAAAGGTGGAAACGGGTTTTAAATCCACGGATGTCGCCAACATTTAATGGGAGGAAGTCAAAGAACAGGGTGCGCTCGATGTCCGTATTCAATGCCACCAGCTTGGATTTTTGATCCTCGGCTGTTTTCTGGTAAACCCACTGGATGTTCGTGGTTTTACCGCCCAGGGATGGGCCGTAGTACACGACTTTGCAGTGAATTTCTTTGGCATTGTAGTTAATAAAGGACATTACAGCTCCACGCGGTTTTGCAGGGCGCGACCCATCGTTCTATCATCTACGAAATCGATGTCGCTGCCAATAGGAACTCCATGGGCAATGCGAGAAAGTTTCAAGCCTTTGCCCTGCAGCTGCTTTGCCAGGTATAAAATGGTGGTGTCGCCCTCAAGGTCCGCATCCAATGCAAGGATGATTTCCTTGATAACCGGGCTGGTGCCGTTCAAACCGTCATCAACACGGTCGATCAGCTCTTTGATTTTCAATTCTTTAGGGCCGATGCCTTCCAGCGGAGAAATCGCTCCATGCAAAACATGGTAGCGGCCACGGAACGCGCCTGAAGATTCAATTCTCATGATGTCGGAGGGCTCTTCAACCACACAGATGGATTCATCCGAACGGTGAGAATCCTCACAATAGCGGCAGATATCCGTGTCAGTGTAGTTGAAGCAGGTTGGGCAGTCGTGAACTTCAGCCTTGACGCGCAAAAGCGCCTCACTCAAACGTTCCGGGTATTCGTTCCCGGTACGCAGAATGTAATAAGCCAGACGCTGAGCAGTCTTCGGCCCGATACCAGGCAGACGGCTCAACTCGTGGACTAATTTTTCAAGGGCAGAAATATGTAACACTTACTACTCCAGCTTCGGACGCCTGTGGCGCCCTCAGCACTGTGGGCTGTTGCCCCTAGAACATTCCTGGGATATTTAGACCGCCAGTGATTTTTTCCATTTCTTTAGCGGAAGTATCACGGGCTGTTTTAACTGCTTCGTTGGTTGCAGACAGGATCATGTCCTGAAGCATCTCAACATCGCCAGCTTTCAAAACTTCAGGGTCGATGGTCAATGCAGTGATCAAGTGGTCGCCGTTCACTTTTACTTTTACAGCGCCGCCACCGGAAGAAGCTTCGTACTCAACTTTTGCAAGTTCTTCCTGGGCTTTCTTCATTTTCATCTGCATTTGGTTGGCTTGCTTCATCAGCTGGGCCATTCCGCCGGGCATACCCTTCATAAAATCTCCTTTTTTAGTGGCCGCGCTTGTTCAGTTCAACGATGGACTTGATCTGTCCCTTGAACACGGTTTGAGCGGCTTTAACCATGGGGTTTTCGATGATCTTGTTGCGCAGATCCTCTTCGGCCATCTGCACTTTTTTCTGCTGGATGGCTTGGGCGGATTCGCCGACCTGATCACGACTCATCAATACCTCAAAAGAATACCCAGCACCCCAGTACGAATCAATAAATCCCTGTAGTTTTTTGCGCACTTGGGCGTCAGCCATTTGGTCTTTCAGGAAGGCCAATTTCACAGGAACGCCAAGGCTGATCAGCTTTCCCTCTTCCTTAACAAACAGTAAATTTTCCACTTTTGCGGCGAACAAAGCGTCGTCCTGACGAAGCAGTTCAACAAAGTTCACCCAGCGCTCTTTGGAATTCGAACCAGAGGCAATTTTCGGTTTGTTTTCAACAACCGGAGCTGCTTGAGTCGCAGGCGCAGCTGCAGCCACAGGAGCCTGAGTCTGTGCCTGAGCGGTCGCTGCCGGCTTTGCCGCAGGAGCTGGGTTGGATTTCAAAGAAGATGCGGCAGAAGAAGCTTTATTCAATGCAGCCTTCATCGCCTCAAGACCTGTCGGGCCATCAAGAACCTTCTGGGATTCTTCGATGCGATCATGTCCTTTGACTGGAAGGCTTACCGGCGGAACGTAGGGCCTGGCCCCACCTGCGCTGTGAGTGGGAACAGATCCGCCTTGCAACAACGTCTTCAGGTCCACAAGTTTTGGAGCCGAAGCCATGCGCAGCAAAGTCACTTCAAGCACAATGCGAGGATCCTGAGCACGCGGAATATCCGAACCACCCTTCAAAGCCATGTCGAAGAGCATGTGAATGTCCTCTTCCGGCAGACGTTGAGCCATTTCGCTCAAAGCCTGCAGTTCAGAATCCGGCATTTCCAGAATCTGACTGGCTTGCGCTTCAGACACCTTGATCAGAAGCAGGTTGCGGATCATTTCCAAAAGATCCTGAGAATACAAGTGCGGCTCAAAACCGGCCGCAGCGATTTTCTCAATCACTTTCAAAATCGCCTGAGAGTTGCGATCAATCAGGGCATTCAAAGTTTCAAAAAGCAAAGCCCGGTCCGTCAGACCCAGGATTTCAACCACACTGGCGCGGGTCAAAGGACCGTTTGCAAAAGTGATCACCTGATCCAGCAAACTTTGCGAGTCACGCATGGACCCGTCACCCTGACGAGCCACCACCCACAGGGCTTCGTCATCCGCGGTCACGCCTTCGCGATCACAGATCAGCTGCAGGCGCTCGGTGATCGAGCGGGTGGAGATACGGCGGAAATCAAAACGCTGACAGCGCGACAGAATCGTCTGCGGGATTTTGTGCACTTCGGTGGTCGCCATGATGAAAACCACGTGGGACGGCGGCTCTTCCAAAGTCTTCAACAGGGCGTTGAAGGCGCTGGTGGAAAGCATGTGCACTTCGTCGATGATATAGATTTTGTATTTTCCACTGGAAGGCATGAAAGCCACAGTGTCACGAAGTTCACGGATGGCATCCACACCGTTGTTGGAAGCTCCATCGATTTCGATCACGTCGATGCTGGAACCGCCCGCGATTTCGTTGCACGAATAACAGTCGTTACATGGAACGAAGTTCTGGGCATTCGGGCAGCGAAGGGCTTTAGCAAGAATACGAGCGGAAGAGGTTTTTCCTGTGCCACGCGGACCTGTGAAAAGCAGGGCGTGAGGCAAGCGACCGTTTTTAAGGGCATTGGAAAGCGTTTGGGTAATATGATTTTGCCCGACAACGTCGGTAAATGATTGGGGACGCCATTTGCGTGCAATCACCTGATAAGACAAAATCCACCCCTCAAGATCATGAAACAGGAAAAAAAGTGGCCGAGCACCCCATATCACATAGTCCCTCGAGTGCCGTTGCTTCCTTCCGGACCTAGCGGGATTCGTCAAGAAAGCTATTGTATGGGACCCGGCCACCGCTGGATGTATCCCATTGGTGGGGGGATTACATTCGATAACTCGCCGCGCATTTCAGTTAGTTTGGGAGGGGAACCCCGCTTCGTCGGGCACGCCGTCCGGGCTCTGCTGGCGCCGGGGCTTTGCCCCGGTTCGGGCCATCGTGGCCCCGCCAGAGGCCCTCCTTCGGGGGTTCCCCTCCCAAACTAACTGAAATACCCGAAGCTATCGAAAATACTGGGGAATGGGATAACTGGGCGGTGGTGCTTGGGGGACTTCTGGCTGGCCCTGCGGGCGCCGCGGTTTTTCTGGCTGGCCTTTGGCGCCGCCTTCTGGGGCGGCTGCCCCTTGTCCCGGCTGGGGCTTTTGCCCCTTTCCCCCGGGGATGGGGACCGGGGGAGAGGGTTAACTGGGAATTGTTGGGGTGGGTCGTTGCTTGCTGTTCCTCATTCCTTGCGCGAGGATTATTCAACTTACCTGAGGTGAATCCTATGATGAAATTGATCCTTTCCCTGTCCCTGATCAGCTCCTTTGCTTTTGCTCAATCTGTCGGCGTGAAAGACATCCCGGCTGATGGCGACACCACTATTGAAATCAAAAAAGGCTCTAAAACCCAAAACGAATTCGAAGTCATCCAAAGCGAAGACGAAATCGAGGGCGATGCGGCTCCACTTCTGAAAGAAGCCCGCGTGAACTGGAAAAGAGCCTGCGCTGACTGGAAAGCAGAAACCAAAGACCTGAACAAAGAAAACCGTGTCCTTACCTTGAGCTGCGGAAAAATGGAATGCTCTACCGTTGCTATGGAGTCCACTTGTCGTTCCAAAACCAACGCCAAGATTAAAGTTAAGGTAAAATAGGGTAATTCTTTCCACACCTATTTCGAACCAAGCTCAACGTGTCTATATTCTCGGGGCATGTTGAGCTTTTTTGTTTCCGTTCTTCTTTCTTCTGTCACTCCGGCGCAAGCGGCCACCGTGGGTTCCTGCAAAGGCGTCAGTGGTGTTGTTCGTGAAGTGATCTTTCTTGAGCACCAGGACTGTGAACTGGCGGCGAATCTTTCGGACATCTTCAATGAAATGGCGCAGACCTTTCAATCCACCGCTGCTGTGAACATTGTGATTGGCGGCCCTTCAGACAATGCCAGTTTCGACAATGGGTTCATCGTACAGGTGCCCTATCGTATGGTCTTCTATGGCAAGTACGGGCGCACGTATGAAGTCCCGCTTTCAAATTTGTACGTCAGTGCCGCGCATGAATATGGGCATGCGATTTTTCATCAGGCTCTTCGTAAAGCTTCCGGGGATGAATACAGAAATCTTTTTGCGAAACTGGATGATCTCTCGGCGCGCAAGTTGGCGATCTTGAAGGGGGCTTCAGATGTTCACTTTGTTGGTGATTCCACGGCGCTTTACTATTCGCCCGAGTTTTCACATATCAGTTCGCGTATGGGGGCTTATTCTGAATTCTTCGCTGATGTGCTGGCCGTGTATCACTTCAATGATCGTCGGGCGATGGTGAAGGCGCTTTATCATGACGGGCTTGATGACTTTCAATACAACTATATCCGCATGCGCGACTTTTCTGCCGATCCTGATTTGAAATGGCAGCATCTGATGACGGAAGATCACGCGAAACTGGCGCCCACCAGGGCGTTCGTGGGGCGGCATTTGTGGCCGGAAACTTCGGTTCAGGCCGGTGAAATGGCGGATTGGATTTTGTTTTCTGTGCTTCGCATGCTAGCTGAAGATTTGATGGATGAAGAAGAGCCCGAATGGGAGCTCGCCAACCAGAATCTGATTCGCGAGCTTGAAAGCCTGCTGCCTACAACTGGCAAAGGGACTTTTGTTCGGTAAGGCCTCCGTCTTGAGGTGTTGTCAGGAACTTGCACGGATCATAACCCTTGTCCTGCAGAAATATCGTCAGATCCTTCAGTGTCGCTGCCGGCAGATCCGGAGTGCGTGACAGAATCCAGCCGTAATCGCGACTGGGGTGTCCCACGATGGCGAATTGATAATTTTCATCCAGACGGATGATCCAATATTTGCCTCCGAAAATATAAATCCAGCGGTCGCCAATTTTTACGAACGTCACCTTCAGTTTGGCGTTCGTCGTGGGATCCACAACTTTGCCACGGCCTTCGGATTGGCTGCGATCGCCATTAATGGTCTGACATGAATTCAGAACTTTTACTTCGTTGGTGTCGGTCAGCAATTCATATTCGGCGGTGGTGTTGCTGACACATTGTTTTTGAAAAGATTGAGGGATCGAGGCGATCTCGTGCCACTTTCCCATATAGCGGGGGATGTCCACTTGCTCCACCACCGGCAGATCCTCGGCGAAGGCAAAACTCGTGGAAGAAAACAACAGCAAGCACAACAGCAGTGGCTTCATGAAAACTCCTTGGTGTTTGAATCTTCTTTTATACTTTATTCGTCGGGCGATGACCTGATCCGGTGTTAAAAGACATGTGTATCAAATTGAGAGGAACCCCCAAAAGAAGCCTGTTTTCCGCATAAACGAGGTAATGAACATTTTCTTAAAGAAATCCTCTGGTTTTGACTTCGTTGATCGTTCGGGCCAGCCGATAGGTATTTAGAACACTATTTCAAGGTGCTGGAATGTTTTTGAATGTCTTGATAGTTCTTACTGCCTGGATTTTGGCGGGGTGCTCGTTGGATGCGACCCTTACCGAAATGCCATTCTCAGTGACGGAGCCAGCTCCGGGGACTTCTATTCCCACAACGCCGGTACCACTTGGATCTATCGATGCGGGATTCATTCAGCAAAATCTTCCTTCCAGTTTAAGTAAAATCACTGGCCACTTTGGCAGCATTTCTCCTGAACGCTATTATTTCATTCAGCCGTCAAGCACAGATAATATGCGACGTAAAGTTGTGAAGATTTCTGGTGCAATGAAAAGTGAGCTGGCTTTGGGGTTGAATGTTATCAGTCACTATCATCTGGCCTCCACTCCCACTCACGTTCTGATTATGACCGACGAAGAGATTTCGGCGGGCACAGTGCGTTCTTATATCCGTTCGATTAATAAAAGCACGTTCAGTCTGGATACTTTGCAATGTGCTGGAATGAATATCGACGTGCAAAACAAACTTGAATTCCGCATTTATCCGGATGGCAATCAAGGGGCCTACTTTGTTATGAACTCCGGCGTGGCGCCGCTGAATGCCCAGAATGGCCGACTCTACTATGTGGACGGTGCAAACTGCGTGGACACGGGGCAGACGGCTCTTAGAATATACAACGCTTCGGGAAAATCCTATATCGTCGACAGTTCAGGATCTCTTCGTCAGGTCATTGCCGGTGTTGTTCAGGCGCCGACGGTGGATGGGTCCGTGACCCGTCTTTTATCAGGGGCGATCAGTTACAATGGGGACCTTTACTTCCGTGCCAATGTGAACCCGAGTGGGATTGCAACTCATCAAATCGTCAAAGTGGCAACATCCACTAATAATGCGGTGACAAGTCTGGGTTTCGATTTTGATCCCTGGCCTGAGTTTGGTGCCGACGTGCAGAGCATCAATGGCAGCACCTTCTTTTATTGCCCACCCACCACATGTTTCACGGACGGACGTATCGTGAAAGTGAACATGGCCACTCAGACTGCGACACTTGAGGCGAATCTTTCCAGTATTGGAAATGCCAGTGTGCTTGCCGGTCAGAATGCCGCGCTGATCTCAAGCACTGATGGCGGTCGCTATCTTTATAACATTACGGGACCCACTACCAAGGGCACTTTGGTGGACACGTTCATTGATCGTGAGTACGGTGGTAATATTGCCGGCAAAATTCAGCGTCTGGACTGGGTTCAGCATGCTTATGTGAACAATAACTATTTCCTGCCGGTGTTTGATCAGGTGACAGGCCTGACCTCTCTGAAAAGAATCAACGCCAGCACATTGGCTGTCGATGATCCTGGAATCAATGTCTTTCAGCCGCACTCGATCCGTGAAAGCGGAGGAGAAATGTTCTTCCTTGGTGTGGGTACTGACGGCAAAGTTCAATTGTATCGAAGTGACGGTACAGACGGTGGAACCTCTGCTATCAGTGGTGTCTCATCCGATGATTATATCTTTGAAGGCGACTATAATATGCCTTCGCGCACGGTACGTCGCACTTTGGATGTGAACAAAGAGGGCTCAGACATCTACATTCATACGGCCAGCCTCGCAAAGCCTTACTTGGTTGAATATAACAACGGAAACTTGAAATACATCCAGATTCCCGGAGCATTCTTTAATGAAAGCTCCACACGTATTATCGAGGTTCGTAATTCTCGAATCCTTATTGCGACATCGGCCCATCTTCATGTCAGAATCGCCGGGGGGCTGTGGGAACATCCAGGCACCTCTTCATTTGCCGTGCAGTTGATATCCTATAATGGCAGTCAGTTTGAACCGCTGCTGAAGCGTGAATGGGGCTTGGTCGGAGACAGTGTTCGGGGTTATATGTTCAGCGGTATTGGCGCGGCACTGACTGGAACTCAGGATTTTATTTTCACCGGGCGTTCACCCTCAAGACTTGGCGGTATGTTCACCGATCGACCGATTATGCTTTCTGGTGGAACCGCCACCGTGCTGAATAACGAGGATTCGGGTGTGATGGGAACAGTCCGAGAGGACAAGTTTCTTTATCACATCAGTTCAATGTCGTTGAAAAACCTTTATCTGCGCCGAGCTGGGACAACCACGCTTGTGGCATCGAACTTACAGAACGCCGGCAGCTTCCGTTGGGTCGGGAACACGGTTTACTTCCGCGGTTTGGATGTTGATATGAAAGTGTATCTTTGGAAGGTAGATACAACCGCTATTGTGCCGACACTTGAGAAAGTCTCTGCAGAAGTGCAGGTGGGTGAGCAACGTGATTCTCCGTTTGTCACCCGCGTTTATAGCCTGAATGGTGACAAATACATGTTGTTCCCGATATCCACCTCTACGACTTGGGATTATATGACTTGGTCGTGGAATCTTTGGAAGCTGGAAGGCCCGATGAGCAAGATTTCAGACGAAAAGATTCACGAAGTTCTTCAGGGAGCTTCCGGGATCTATTTTATTTCCCAGGCAACCAGTGGTCCCGATCAGGGACGATTCCGAATCGGGGCCATTCAGTCCGATGGCATCACTTATTCCGAATATCAGGACTATTTGATAAATCTTAAGGCTTCTTCCCGTGGCCTGCTGGTTATTCGTGGGGGACAGCTCTCAGAGGTTAAAAAAGATCTGAGCTTTGTGGACTTCTCAGCCGTTTACGGCTCTGCAGTCAGTCCGGTGAATTTTTCTGATATTCAAAATAATATTCTGCAAATCTACCCTCCTTATACTTTAAATTTTGTGTACGGCTATCTTTGTGCGGGGACGAAAGTCATCAATGCCGGATTCGTTGATGCCACTAATCTGCTGGCTGGAATTTTGTATCGAGATCTGGACGGCGGGCACTTCACAGAAGTGATGCTTCCGACACAGGCTGAACAGCAGCCAAGTCTTGATGGCATGTTGCAGGCGCCTCTATGGGATAAGGAGTCCATGCATCCCTTTGGCAATGCTCATATCCCTCGAACAAATTCTTTGTTATTGAAAGTATTTGACGACAACCAGCAGGTGAAATTCTACATCATCGGGGCTTCAGGCCCGCTGGATGCCTCCACTCCATAAACAGTTTTTCCGCAAATGTTTGCCTTTAGTCCTGTCTTTAATAAAAGATCCCTCGTGTTGTCCTGTCCTTTGTTCTGGATCTCGCCCGGTCGTGTAGATGAAAAAAATGTAAGCATTGTAGGCTGACACTTCCTTGCGAAAACGCAATGAAGGAGATCAGATGAAATTGAAAAACCACGCTATCACGATGATCGTCGCTCTGGGCCTGCCTCTTATCGGATGCCAGGGTGGATCGGACGACTTCCAAAACTACTCCAGCACTTCTTCAGAACAAAACGATTCCCAGAACATCACGGACACTGCCGACACTACGGCCGAAGACAGTCACGATATCGCCGACCACATTCACAATGATATTAGCGAAGCCATCAGTGAAGACATTCAGGCTTTGGGGTGTGTGAAAGCCTCCACTTCACAGAAGAAACAAGTGAACCTGGGTCTTTCTAAAAAAGAAGAGTTCCTGGCGAAATGCTCGAAGGAAACCAATGGATCTTCCTGGTGTGATGAGCTGGTTCGTCCGAACCCGCGCAGTGTGAACACATTCCGTTGCACCTACGGTTCGTCTCAAGCGCACAATCTGATTCACCCGGATGAAGGCACGTGGAAGTACCCTATCGAAGGCGTTCGTATCCTTCAGGATCTTTCCGCCAAAGGCCTTAAAATCAGTCAGATCTACAACTGGTGGAGACCTCAGCCCTACAACAAAAACGTGGGCGGAGCCGCCGGTCGTCACCCGTATGGAACTTCCATCGACGTTCGTTTTGCCAGCAACAGCGAAGCGGACCGCGCTTTCCGTGAGCTTTGCAAAATGCGCAAAGCCAAACGCCTGCGTGCGATTGGTCACTATGGCAGCGCCTCTTTGCATATCGGTGTGGGTGATAAAACCGCCAACACTTGGGGTAAAAGCTGCAACTGATTTTAATCTAATATCCAAGATTGTCCGTCCAGATTCAGGGACGGACCGGACGCCGGGGCCTGTCTTCGGCGTGTTTATTTGATCTGACGGGTTTCTGCGCTTGGCGCGGCTCTTGATATCTCCTTCTTCCGAAAATAGGAGATACCATGAAAACACTTTTTATCGTCCTTCCCTTGGTCCTCACATTGGCCGCTTGTCAGCCCGGTTCTGACTCTGACAAACAAGCGGCCCCCAAGCAGGTTGTCCCAAACGAAAACCCCATTGATGATCAGGTCTCGGGTCCCAAGGCTTCTTCCGAGGCTTCAGTGACCGTGTCTGTGGACCGCGACTCAGAGCCATCTGCAATTACCGTTCGCATTACCAAAGACAACAGCTCTTTCGGTATCGAGTCTGTTGAAAGACTGGATGTGATCACCGGCTATTCTGTGAATGTTCCCGTCAGCGGTGTCGATGTCGTGGACCACGTGAACAGTCCTCGCAGCGACCTGCGCCCTTGGCACTATAAGTACATCATTCAAACTAACCGCGGCCAACTGGTTAAAGAGGTCCGTGTCTTAAAAGACTGGGTTCTTGCTGAGACAGCTCGCATCTCTGATTTCAAAATCGAATCAAATCGTATCGAAGTTCGCTTTCTGGTCCTTAAAGAAGGGGCTGTGCTTATCACTGAAGGCCGAGATCTGCAGATTGATGCCGCCGAACTTCGCAGTGGATCCATCGCGCACATCCAGACATTCAGTGACAAGGATTTGGAACTGTCCAATACAGTTAAAGTTCCAGGTCAGGGCGGTGGTCGTTTGATCCTGAATCTGAAATACGCCACGGGCGTCGTAAAAATTCAAATGCGCGGGCATCGTGGCTCTCGTGGTGAAAAAGGTGTTGATGCGACTCAAGAGCGCCCGGCACAAGCTGCCGCTGGCACGGCGGGCGAATATTTCGCGGGTTTTCCCCGTGGACCTGATTATGACGGCGAACGCCCAAGTTGCAGCAAACATCCCACCGACGGTCAGCGCGGCACAAACGGTGTTGCCGGTGCCGACGGCTTCAATGGCTTCCAAGGGGGATCTTCCGGTTCACTTTATCTGACGCTGCAATCAGCAAGGTTCTTTGACTACGAAGTCGTCTTTGTTCCTGGTGAAGGAGGCGAGGGTGGTGAGGGCGGCAAAGGCCAGCCGGGAGGTTTGGGTGGTCAGGCAGGAGCCTCTGCGCCTCTTTGCAGAAAAGCGAAGGCTGGTGCAGATGGTGCGAACGGAGCCGTCGGCTCTAAAGGTCAACAAGGAAGTGTGGGTACCTTGGGTGAATTCTGTCTTACTATGGGCGATAAGGGGACATCCTGCATCACCCGCGATCAATTTTCTGGAGGTGTAAAGTGAAAAACAAATTCATTCCAATGACAATAAGTGCGGTGCTGGCCTTGTCGGCATGTGCTCCTCAGAAAGAAACGGTTCGGGAAATCGTCCGAACAGAAAAACCGCAGGGTGATGTTAGCGACGCTTCGTTCTTGCCATTCTGGGAACAGATCGCCGCAGGAAACAGTCCCAATCCTGCATTGGCGGGATTGCTGATTCCCTATCTGTCAGAGCAGGACCGCGCAGCTTACTTGAAGCGTGTTGCGGTAGACGACAGTGTCCTTTCGGCGCTTGAAAGCGACCGTCAGATGGCCAAGAACATTTACCTGTTGCAGACTTTGGGATTCCGAAATGATCCAGCAGTGCTGAATTTCACTTTGAATTACAGATACAACCAGATGTCTTTTAGTGCGAAGGGTATTCGTGATGACTTCAATCTGAATCTGCAAATACAAAAACAGAATCAGGCTATGGACAGTCTTTTGAAAACTTATTCTGAAAGAGCTCAGAAAGTGGCAATTGAACTGATGCCTGCCTACATTCAGCAGCTAAGTCCCGAAGATCAGAAAAAGCTTTCTGCTGCAGTTAAGGGCCCTCGTGCTGAAGCTATTGAAAACACAGTTGAGATCCTGAAGCGTTACGACAAAATTCTTGCCGCTTACAATTTCCATAATGATGACAATACCAAGCTGATCGTCATCGGACTGGTTGCCGGGGCCGTGGTGGATCATCTGGCAAAGCAACCCAGCATCCAAGAGCTGATCAAGAAAGCCCGTGAGGTCGGCGATGTGGTCGCGAAGGTGCGTGAAGCCGCGTCTCTGGTTCAGCTGATCCAGGACAGCCGTCAGAAGATGGGTGAAGACTGGCAGTCGGCCAAGGGCGCCATGGAAGCAATTCTTCAGGAAATCAAAAAAGGAAAATGGGAGCTTGAATTTCGCTATGAGACCCGTGTGGAGTCTTTGCGTTTGATGAGCGACGCTTTGACCGGGAATCTGCAGTCCGCAGAAGGCCAGGGTCCATTGAGTGAGCCACAGGCCATCAATAAGAATATTGAAACTTTTGTAAACAGCGCTGCTTCAGCGGCCGGTCGTCTGGACACGATATTGAATGCGACTGAAAAATTAGCGGTCACTCTGGGAATTAAAATTGATCCGGGCGTTCAGCAGGCTATCGATACAGCCCGCACTGTGGCCTCGGTGGTGAATCTGACTCAGTCGGTGATGAGCGCTTATGCCTCTGGCGGATTGATTGGTGCAATGGGTATGATGGCCGGTGGTCCGGGGCCGGCACTGATGGGGGCGGTTTCCGGTGCAGCGATGCAGGCGGAAATGGCGGCTGATCTAAAGGCCATCCGTCGTGAGCTTGCCGAAATCAAACAACTGCAAAAGCAGATGATCGAAATTCAGCTTGAAACCATGAAAATGATCCGGGAACTTGCAGTCGTTGTTGAATCTTATCACAAGATAGAGATGCGAAAGATTGAAGAGATCAAATCCGTCATCGTTCAGAATATTGAGGCACAAAGACTGCTTACTCACGCGGAAATCAACTCTTGCGAAAAGATGATTCAATACGGAGTCAGCATGAACGCAGAACAGTCCCAGCTTTATCGCCTGGGTAGTGTTCGTACATTTGAAGCCACAAGGCAGCTTCTGAAAGCCTCTTTGCAGGAAAAGGGAGCACTGGTGCGATTTGCCCGTTCTTCTGGTGAATCCAACTATGAAACTTGCCAGCGAAGCATGACCAAAGCTTTTGGCAGTAAAAATGCCAATGAAAATCCGGTTCAGTTCGTGGCAAATTTCCGCAATGACGAGCTGGCGACTTTCCATAAAGATGTTTATCAGCCGTTGGTGGAGGCCCTTCAAAGTACCAAGATTATTCCATATTCTGTGATGTTCACGGGTTTGCATCTTCCGGCAGTCAATGCGGATTCATTAAGACGCAAAGTTGAATATGCAGTTCGCGGTGAGGGAGCCGTTCATGGTGTTGAACAGTATGACCTGATCAATCTGATTTCAACAGAGGGGCTTGAGCGCTATGTGGAAAATCTGCTGGTGCTTCATCCGATTCTTTCTTATGACAAAGCGGATTGGCTGGCGGCCGAAAAAGACGCCAACACTCTGAAAGAGCGCTATAACATCAGCTGGGCAAGGTCCCACTATTGGCTTGAAAATGCGCTGTCACTGGTTCAGTCCGCGATTGCTCAGGAAAGCCTGATGGTTGGAGAACCTTTGATGCTGGGCCTGGCGGATCAGTTTGGTGCCTTGAGCGAAGTGACTGAATGCGCGGAAGTCAATGCTCCCAATCAGAGCTTAGCATGCGCGGTTCGTCGTAATAGAATTTTGAACAAAAACCTTCTTACTTTCGTGATCAGACAGCGTATTCCGGTCGAGGGTTTAAGAACCCACTATCAGAAGGCACTTTCCGGTTTAAATGCCCAGGCGCTGGAGCTGACCTTGGGGTTGGACTTTGCTGGCAAAATCAAAGTGAAAGAACCTAAAACAAAGGAAGAGGGCAAAGAAAAGTATCTGGTGCTTTCGTGGCCGGACAAAGGCGGGATTTATGATACCCGATTGCCATCCCCTGATGAAGTCATACGTGGGGAGATCGTATATACCGATAACATGAAACGCCTGATGGTTCTTCAGGACAAGCTGGTTGAAGCTTATCTTGAAGTCACTCCGATGGCGGTGGATGAAAAGGTGCAAAGACAGGTGCGCCGAATGACGCTGCAGAAATAAAAAAAGAGGAGCCTTGCGGGGCTCCTCTTTCATTTTGTCTTTAGGACAAATCAATTACATGGAAAGAGCTTTTTTCAAGTTCTCGTCCAACTTCGCCAGGAACGGCTCAGTGTTCATGTATTTGTCAGCTGGAACTTTGTCGCCATAGATGCAAACTGCAAGGTCTTTGGTCATGAAGCCAGCTTCAACAGTTTCTACGCAGACTTTTTCCAAAGTCTGGGCGAATTTCACCAACTCTGGATTGTTATCCAGGTTACCACGGTGCTCAAGACCGCGAGTCCATGCAAAGATGGAAGCGATCGGGTTCGTGGAAGTTGGCTTGCCTTGCTGGTGCTGACGGTAGTGACGAGTCACAGTACCGTGTGCCGCTTCTGATTCCATTGTCTTGCCGTCTGGAGTTACCAGTACGGAAGTCATCAGACCCAAAGAACCGAAACCTTGAGCTACTGTATCGGACTGAACGTCGCCGTCGTAGTTCTTACATGCCCATACGAAGTTACCATTCCATTTCAATGCGGAAGCAACCATGTCGTCGATCAGGCGGTGCTCGTAAGTGATGCCAGCAGCATCGAACTTCGCTTTGAATTCTTTTTGGTAGATCTCTTCGAAGATGTCTTTGAAGCGACCATCGTATTTTTTAAGGATGGTGTTTTTAGTGGAAAGGTACAACGGCCATTTCTTGGTCAACGCCTGGTTGAAGCAAGAACGTGCGAAACCAGTGATGGATTCGTCAGTGTTGTACATAGTCAAAGCAACGCCATCGCCTTTGAAGTTGTAAACTTCGTGAGTGATCGTTTCGCCACCGTTTTCAGGTTGGAAAGTCACAGTCAGCTTGCCTTTGCCTTTGGTTACGAAGTCAGTTGCACGGTATTGGTCACCGAAAGCGTGACGACCGATGCAGATAGGTGCTGTCCAGTTAGGAACCAGGCGAGGAACGTTTTTGCAGATGATGGGTTCACGGAATACAGTGCCATCCAAAATGTTACGGATAGTGCCGTTCGGGGACTTCCACATTTGTTTCAGGTTGAATTCAGTCACGCGAGCTTCGTCCGGAGTGATCGTCGCGCATTTGATACCCACGTTGTATTTTTTGATCGCTTCAGCAGCGTCAACAGTCACTTGGTCGTTGGTAGCATCACGATGCTCCATGCCCAAGTCGTAGTACTTAATGTCGATATCAAGGTAAGGAAGGATCAATTGTTGTTTGATGAATTTCCAGATGATTCTTGTCATTTCATCGCCGTCGAGCTCAACGACGGGATTGGCAACTTTGATTTTTTTCATAAGTCGGTGTCCTTTGTGATTGGATTATTGAAGCCCTGAAAATATAGAATGCCCCTGCCGCGATGACAAAGAAAAACAGGGCATCAAAACCTTGGGACAGCGTCTGAAAGTCTGTTTAAGCCAGAAAACTGAAGCGAAAGCGCTATTAACGCAAAGTATTGAAATCTCAAAAGAGTTCAAAAACTAAAACAAGGGATTAAAGCCTGACTGTGAGGCGCCTTTCTATTTCAAAAGAGCTCGCTCCAAAAAGGCCAGATGGCCGTCGATAGCTTCGTTTAAAGCGGTTTTGTTGGTCAGGCTTTGAAACTGTCCGTCGATCATCAATACCGAAAAACCATGAATGCCTGACCAAACCGACCGGCCGGCCTCTTCGGGATTGGATTTTTTAAATACTTGGCTCTTCATTCCGTCGTGCAGGCACTCTGCCAACATGGCAAAGGCTTTGTAGCCCGCGGACTCAAGTTCGGCCCGCTGGTCCTTGGCGCAACGAAGTTCCTGATGAAACATCGCCCGGTAGTGGCCGGAATGGCTTAAGGCAAATTCAATATAGGTTCTTCCTAAAGCCGTTAGACGTTGACGGGGGCTGCGAAGCCCCAGGGTGGACTTTTCAAAGGCGGTGATAAGGTTGTTGAAGCCCTCTTCGGCAATATGCGAAAGCAGATCCTGCTTGGATTTAAAATGGCGATAAACGGCGGTGTGGCTCACTTTGAGGCTTTCGGCAATTTCACGCAATGTAAAATCGGCTTCGCCCTTTTTTTGAATGATTTCAACCGTCTTTTTAATGGCGGCCGTTTTAAGGTCACCATGGTGATATGTCTTAGCCATGAAATAAAGACTAGCACTCCTTTTCTATGTTTACAATGGTCACATTAATGTTAACATTGTAAACATGAAAAAGCTCAATGCCTTTTACCGTATGTTGATCGTGTTTTCTTTGTTGGCGCTGACAGCCAGGGCTGTTGGATTGCTGGCCACCTGGAATGAGGTCGCGCTGTGGATCATGATTCAGGTCTTTTTCTTTGCCGGGGTCAGCCACTTTACGCCGCTTCGCCATGAATTTGTGAAAATGATCCCGCCGGTGTTCCCGGCCAAAATGCTATTGGTCTATGTGACCGGGGCGCTGGAAATTCTGGGCGCTGTGGATCTGGCAGATCCCGTCACGCGCCCGTTTGCCGCAAAAGCATTGATCGTGTTTTTGATTCTGGTCTTCCCGGCTAACTATTACGCCGCCAAACACGACATCCGCTTCAGGGGCGCCAAACAATTGTCCGTGCTGCAGCGGGGCCTGGTGCAAGTCGCATTCATTGCCGCTTTGTATGTGGGAGGTATTGCATGAAAAAGATTCTTATTCTGAATGGTCACCCGAACGAGACGGCCCTTTGCGGATCTTTGGCGCAGAAATACTTTGATGGAGCAAAAGAATCAGGCTTTGACGTGAAGCTTGTGCATCTGTCGCGTTTGCAGTTTGATCCGATCTTGCACAAAGGCTATTTGCAGATTCAGGAACTAGAACCAGATCTTGTGCAAATTCAAAAAGACATCCTGTGTTCTGAACACATCGTGATCGTTTACCCCATCTGGTGGGGAACGGTGCCAGCTTTATTAAAAGGCCTCCTGGATCGCGTGCTGCTTCCGGGTTTTGCATTTAAATATCATAAGAACGATCCGTTCTGGGATCGTTTGTTGAAAGGTCGCACGGGCAGATTGATCATTACGACGGATGCCCCGTGGTGGTGGAATAAATTTGTGAACCGCAATCCGGCGATTCATATGATGAAAACCACCGTGTTGGAATTTTGCGGTGTGAAACCGGTCAAGGTCACACAGTTTGATGAAGTGAAAAACAGAAAGGCCCCACAGATTGAGGCCTTCCTTAAAAAAGCTTACGAATTGGGCAAGAAGGGCGTTTAAGCCCTTCCCCCAATTACCTTTGCAGGCTGAATGGATTTTGTAAGCGGGTTTCCAGCAGCTTGATTTCTGTTTCCAAGGTCTCGAAAGACTTTTCTGGATTTGAATAGCGCACGAGTTTCGGTCCATTGATCGTCCAAGACGCCAATGCAAGCATCATCCTTGTGGATTTGTACGCGAGGTACAGAAGGAAGCTTGTTACTTGACCGGCCTTTTTCACGCTTTCAACAGAAACATCAGCTGAGGTTTCGACGAGACTCATAAAGTATCGTTCGTTTTGGAATTCCCATTCTTTCTTTTTACGCATTAGAGCGTTCATAGCTTCCTCCTCAGGATTAATGATGCTTGCAAAGCGCGGTGGCAAAAGGCCGTTTTGACCGTGCGAATGCAAGAGTTGAAATTTCAGACCGTCAGACGAAATCGCCCCATGCGAACGCGCCTGAGGGACTGAAAAAATAAAATTGTTTTGGGTTAAGAACCAAGAATCAGACGCAGCAAAGCGCTTTAATTCTTAGAATAGCAGTTCAATTGTCGTGGGATTGAATCTGAGTACCTATGATTGGATATCAGAGGCCATCCCGATGACTGCGGATCCTTGGTGATTGGATTTTTTAATGTTCATCAAATTCATTGATGGCCTCCTTTCAATAGAGTGAAGCCAATATCTCCAATGTTGCTTAAAAAGTAAACTGAAATTTATGAAATAATTCAGTTCGTCTACTTAGGCGCACCAGAAGTGCGCCTACCCAGTTCCAACTTGGAACTTAAGTCGCGAATGATTTTGTTTTTCTAAATTTTCTTTGTCAAAGATTCGACGAGTTGTTTGAAGTACGGTGGCATTTCGGTGCGCGGATACCATGCCAATGCAACGGAATAATCCAAATGCAAATCATTGGCCAAAAGACAAAGACTGCCATCTTTAATATAAGGCCGTGCGAATTCTTCTGTCAGAGTCGAATAACCCAGTCCCTGTTGCAGCATATACGTCAGCGCATCGATGTTGTTGGCATAGTTACGCAGTTTCTGCGCTTTGCCGGCAAGTTTGTATTTCTTTAAAAGATCCAAGGTCACAGTGTCCTGCGGATCAAAATCAATAATCGGCTCGTTGGCTAAAATATCATCGAGCTTTCTTTTCTTCCACGCGGAAGTCCCGACGAGAACATATCGTTCCGGCGCGAGCGTCTTGGAATCCAGTTCGAGCCCCACTTGACTGGCAGGCAAAGCCCCAATCTGCGCAAAACCGGTTTTTAGTTTTCCCAAAACACTGTCGGTGTCGGTGATATCAAAACGCACGCGCAGTTTCGGATTCTTTTTCATCACCAAGCTGGCTTTAGGAATAATCCGCGAACGCATCAGCGTGGAGGTGCCACTGATGCAGACCTCAAAGAAGCTGGATTCTTTTTTGCCGGAAATTTTAGACAGGGTGTCCCCTTCGAGATCGCGGGCCGCTTGGACATAGCGCAGAAGGGATTCCCCTTCCTGGGTCAGACGCATGCCTTTACGGGAGCGGGTGAACAGCGTCACGGCCAGTTGCTTTTCCAAGCTCCGGATTCGTTGGGTCACCCCTGTCTGGGTGAGATTTACCATTTTAGCAGCTTCCAGGACCGTGCCCTTTTGGACGACGGCCCAGAAAGCTTCAAGGGAAGGGCTCAGTAAACTCATTTAAAATCATAGTAAAATGAAATATATGAATTATACAAATACTTTGTTTGAAAATAATTTCGCCTCCAACAACGTAGGAGGTTGTAATGAAATTAAAGTCTTTGATGGTTCTTTCCGGTTTGATTCTTTCCACCACAGCGGCGCAGGCGGATTGCTTCCTTGATCGCGCCAGCAGCTATCAGTGTTCATTTCCGAAGCAGATCACCTGCACGAATGAAGCGGACTCTGCCACGGGCAGCAAAGCGCAGAAACTGTCTGTAACTTTCGATGATCAGGGAAAAGTGACTTACGATCTTTCAACCTGGATTGCCGGCAAATGCCCTAGCCGTAACTGCGGCAGCGAAGTCCAATACACGAACGAAGGGTCCAGCGACGAGCCAGGAAAAACCGGCAGCGTGAACAACTACAATGATCAACAGCTGGTTTTGAATGTTGCCAACAGCAACGGCCTTGAGTTCCTGATGATTTTGGAACAAAAGCCGCCACAGGCATTGCAATCCTTTGTAGCCATGACTTTGAAGACTTTGCAGGTTCAAGGCACAGAACTGACAGGAAAAGGCACAAAGTGGTTCTGCCACTAGTCTGCTGAAGGAAATATCCCACGACAAAGTGGTATTTCGGGGCTTCTGAGTCGCGGCTGAAAGGGTCTTTTTGACAAAAGACTTGGAAAACCGTCAACTGATTCAGGGGACAAACTAAGGCCGGTGCCTTTATAGTGGCCTCGGGTTTGAGTTTGGACAAAGGAGTCCCGGATGAAAAAACTTTTAGCAGGTGTCTTTGGTGCTGTGGCGATGAGTCTGTCGGCTCAAGCGGCAAAGAAGGTATCCAACTGTGAAGTCACGGGACTTGTGGATCGCCTGACGTGCCCTTATTTGGAAAAGCTTGTTTCCGGTCCTCATTTAACCCGTCACGTGAAGTACTCCCTGCCCAAAGGAAAGACACCGAAAGCGGGATGGCCAACGGTCATTTTGTATCAGGGCAGTCTTTTTCCGGTGGAGTTTTCCCGCAGCAGTCTGATGATTGCTGGCGGATATAACGAAATTCGTCTGATCCAGACGCTGCTTGATTCCGGCTTTGCGGTGATTGCTCCGCCGGCGATTGAAGGTGTGGCCTGGATGACGAATATCGTGGGAATTGATTATGACACTTCTGAAGATCGCTATTTCGTGGAAGAGCTTTTAGCAGCCATGGGGAATGGGGAATTCGGGAAGCTGAACATGGATCGTCTGTATGCCACAGGGATCTCCAGCGGTGGATATCATTCCAGCCGTATGGCGGTGGCCTTCCCAGGGGTGTTTAAAGCCCTTGCGGTTCACTCGGCGTCTTATGCTGATTGTGGAGGGCCGATGTGTTTTGTTCCGGCGCAGGTTCCGGAGAATCATCCGCCAACAATTTTCCTGCACGGCCGATTGGATCCGGTGGTTCCGGTGCGCACGATGTATCCGTATCACGAGGTTTTAAAGAGTCAGGGTGTGGAAACCGAGATGTTCGTCAGCCCTTGGGCCCGGCACGAGTGGCTGGAAGAAGCTCCCGAGCTGATCACCAACTGGTTCATCAACCATAAATAGTAGAAAACAGATATCGTTCAATTAACAAAAGCCAGGCGTCACGACCTGGCTTTTTTCATTTCTTAACTGATCAATCACATGCAGATTGCCTTCCTCTTGTGGGTTGCGGGTCTTGGTGGGTGTAAGGTTGCAGCTATCCCAGAAAAAAGACGACCGAACTTTTTCTTCAGTTCAACCTAGGCTTCCAAATTCAAACCAAACCAAGACGAGGAGGTCTTTATGAAAGCAAGAAACATTCTTGCCGGTATCGTGTTCCTGGCAGCAAACTATGCGATCGCTTACCCAATGGTCGGGGATAAGGTCGAATGGACGGGCACCGTGGTGGGCACAGACGGCACATCCACTGACGCCAAAGGATCCAAAGAGATTCTGGAACAGGATCCGACCACAATGAAGTGGCTGGTAAAATCGTGGTTTATGGTGGGCAAGTGGGAAAAGATGGAAACCAAGTACACCAAAAAAATGTACACTCCAGCCAAGTGGACTGAAATCAGCACCACGTGCGTGGCTCGTGGTGGGGTGATGGAGGATGTGACTGTACCAGCGGGCACATACAGCACTTGTAAGTTCACGAAAACACATGACGTTCTTGATAAAGATGATGACGACGGAACTACAACAATGTGGTGGGGGGATGTACCATTTGGCGTGGTGAAGGTCGTGCATACGGGTGAAAAGGGAACAAAAACTATCGAGCTGAGCACAGTTACTTTGGGCCAGTAAGACAGCCGAATCCCCGTTGCAAGAGCCGCCTAGAGCGGCTCTTGTTTTATAACAGCACAGACCTGTTTTTTAAGGTCACTCGGAAAGAGTTCTCTAAACTAGAGTCAACAACATGAACCAACCGAGGAGCCAATCATGAGACACGAACAAGTAAGAGAAAGTTCACGTGGAAAAAAAGCCGTTCGCGCTAGTTCTGTCGGCAGCTCAAAAAAAACGCGCAGAAAGTCCGCCAGCGCAAAAAAAGCAGTGAGTGGAACTAAAGTTCGCAGTGTGCGCAAAAAAGCCGCCGCCAGCAAAACCGCCAAACCTAAATCCGCAGCAAAAACCCGCACGCTTAAAGCGAAAAGAACCGCCAGTGCGAAAATGAAAGCGGATAAGCCAAAACTTCGCACTCGTCGCGCCGGGGCGTCTAAAGCCATCGGTGGCACTGCCAAAAGAAAATCCGCCAGCAGCAAGGCCACTCCTCATGCACGCAATGAAGCCACTATTGATGAAATGAGCTTTGCCCGCGGCAGTGAGGAAAAATACTCCCGTGCGACGGCTCAGCCTAAAATGCGGTTGCCACGCAAGGGACTGCAAAAGGGAGTTACAAACTTGAGCGCGCGTCCTGAAAAAGACATTCTGCCGTCAAATTCCATCAACCCGGCACTTCGTCGTCGTTGATTCTTCCGCTATATGAATGGCTGAAATGAAAAGACCCGCTGTGACGCGGGTCTTTTTTTTATCCGATTTTCCAGGCGATTTTTTCCAGGGCTTCAACTTCTTCCGCCCAATAGGTGTATTTGTTAAATTCGGGGAACAGGCGCGGGAAGCTTGGATCCGTCCAGCGTTTTGCAATCCATCCGGCATAGGAAATAATCCGCAAACCTCGCAGCATCGGAATCCAGGACCACTGATGATCCGGGAATTCACGCAGTTCTTCATAGCCTTGAATGATCTGCGTGCGCTCGTCATCCAGACTGTCTTCGTCACCTGATAACAGCATCCAGAAATCCTGAATAACCGGGCCATTGACGAAATCGTCAAAGTCGACCAGGAAGAATTCTTTGCCGTTATTCAGTAAATTGCCTTTATGGCAGTCGCCGTGAATGCGGATAAATTCAGACGTATCAAAGCTATCATCAATCGCGTACAGAATATCTTCAGCCGCGATATTGTAGCGTTCCCGCAGTTCCGGGGTGATCCAGTCCTGCAAATGGTCCAACGTATCCCAGCCACCATAATAGCTGGTGTCCAATGTCGGGCGGTGGGGGGCGGGCTTTCTGGCGCCCACGTTGTGAACTTGTGCCATCAGGCGGCCGACTTTATGAAGTTCGCCGGATAAAAATTCCTGCGGCATACGGCCCAGAACCTTTGGGAAGAAAGCGACGTACATGCCGTCGACTTCCTGAATGGTCGAATCATGGCCCTGTAAAAGGGGTGCCACGGCCGGGATGCCTTCGGCTTTCAGGGACAGCAGAAATTCATGTTCTTCCAGGATGGCGTCTTTGCTCCAGCGCTGGGGGCGATAGAATTTGGCAATGACGTTGTTGCTTTGGGCCCCGGGAAAGCTTGGCTGTTCCAGCTTGATATCAAAAACGCGGTTTTCATAGGAATTCAGCTGTGTGAATTCGCCCGTAGGATAAAAGCCCGCGTGTTCTGCTGCCAGCAGCACTTTTTCGGGGTCCAGACTGTAAAAAGAAGAGCTTTTATCCATTATCAGATCTTGCCAGTTTTTAAGGCTTAAGTCATTCTCTGACTGATGAGCGGCAAAGAAACTTTTCTCTTCGCAAAATGGCCTGTAGAGGTGCATCGACGGAATTTTCGTCGCTCGGTTTCCATTTATCTTTATCCCAATAAACCCATCAAGGTTGTTGCGGCGAAAAGCACGCCTCAGAAGGTCATCGTTGATTTTCTGATGGCGAAGAAAGACTGGATTGAAAAGAACTTTGAAAAGTTCCAGGAAATCGCCGAAAAATTTCCGGATAAAAAGATCAAAGCCTATGAAAACTTCCCGTTCAAAGGTAAAGAACGAAAACTAAAAGTCGTCATCACCCTTCACAAAAAAACTTTTGTGTCGATCACCGACGAACACCTGCTGCTTCACATTCCAAGAAATGACTGGAGTGCCAATTCCCTGATTGAAGAGCATCCGACCGCCCTCAAAGAAATCCGCCACTTCTATAAACGCGAAGCCGTGGATTTCTTAAGCGAACGCGTGAAGTTCTGGGCCGGAGAAATGAACCTGCATCCGTCACAAGTCAAATTCCGCGAACAAAAGACCCGCTGGGGCAGTTGTTCTTCGCGTAAGGTGATCAATTTGAACTGGCGTTTGATTGTGTTTACCCAAGAGATCATCGACTATGTGATCGTGCATGAACTGGCCCATTTGCAGCACATGAATCATTCCAGTCATTTCTGGGGCCTGGTCGAAAAGTACGTTGAAAATTATAAGGACATCGTCAAGACGATGAAGGAATCCCAGTATCTGGTGGAATTCCTTTCCGAGACTTAGCTAGTAAATGCCGTTGCTGGTTTTTTTGCGCATCAGTTGCAGGGCCAGCAAAGTGCCGACATAACCCACACAGGCACCAAAGATAATATCGCTGACAAAGTGGTCATGCACCACCACACGGGTCAGACAAATCAGCATCGCAAACGGAATCCAGAACCATTTAAAGCGCGGGAAGGCCACGCTCAGCATGGTTGCCACCGTGAAGATCACCTGCGAATGGCCGGAAGAAAACGAATGCCAGTGCCAGTGAGTCGTAAAATGATCAAAGACGTAGGGATCGAAATCCGGTGTCTTGTGTGGACGCTGACGGCCCACTGTGAACTTAATAATGTGCGTGATCACGCCAGCCACGATCAAAGCCACAAAGAAATTCAAAGCCCAGCGGCGATAGTAATCCACGCGGTCCAGATGTGTTTGCAGGAAGCTGAGACGCGGGCCGATCCACTTGCAGAAAATCCACACCAGCAAAGAACCCACGAAATAGTACTCGGACAAAGCGATGTCCGTCAGGATGCGGGCCGGGGCGCGGATCAGGCCTTTGACTTCTTGTTCAGCAAAATACAAAGAAGCCTGTTGATCCACGAAGACCAAGGCCAAACCAGCCAGGGCCAGGGCGATCAGGGTGACTTTAAGAATATGTCGAATCAGTTTTTTAGGGTCGCTCAGAAGCTCGCCGAATTGTTGTACAGGCATGTAATTCCTTCTAAAAGCCAGTCTAAAACCTATCTGTATTGAAATACAAGGCCTGATGAGGGGTGACGAAATCTGGCCCGAGCCTTGCTAAAGGTCCTTTCTGAATTGGTTTATAGAAAGAATACTTGGAGGTTTCTCATGTTACCAATGCTTCACAAGCATACAATCATTACGGCCGCTTTGCTGGCTTCTTTGTCTCTTACTGCGTGTGGTAAGAAAAAAGACGTATTCAGTGAGCCTAAAAAAGAGGCGACTCAAACTGACTCTAATAAGACAAGCGACACCAACGATAAATTGGGTGGCGGTCTTCCTGACCCTGCAGATCCTAATGCGGGCTCTAAGCCTCAACCACTTCCGGGTAAACAGCCGTCAACTCCGACGCCTCCTCCTCCGCCAAAAACTCCCGAGGCGCCTCAGACTTCCAATCCAACACCTCCACCGGCTCCGGTTCCAACGACTCCGCCGCCAGTGGTGGGCACTCGTCCCGCTCCGGCTCCAGGCACGAATGTGATTCCTGGTGACTATAACGAGAAAGATCCCAACAGTCTTAATCGTGACAACCTGACAAAACGTATGACTGGTGGCGTGACTGAAGACGGTCTGGTTTATACTTCTTCTTCCACCGATGAGCTTTTGAACTATCTAAGAGCTCGTAACGAAAAAGTCAGCTATGACACTCGTCGTTTGAATAACGATGCAGCGGCTTCTGTTCAGTCTGCGAAAATGTCTGTGGATGGTTTGTCCGGTGATGTGATCATCACTTTGAAAATCAAAGAAGGTAATGACGTTAAAGTCTACAACGTCGCGGGTTCTTCCGGCGAAGGTTCTGCAACACCAGTAAGATCTGTGCGCGCTGGTAACGGCGAACGTTCCACCGGCGCTCGCGCTTTGGAAGGCACTGTGAAATGTGTGGACCTGGATGGCGGTTGCGAAACGACTTTTGCTCGCTTGAAAATCGGTACAAGCCCCACTTCTGCGATCATCAATATCGTGTTCAGAAATTCTTCTGCTGACTTGTTCTTCAAGCTTCCAGGCAACTACTCTGACAACCCAGAGTATCTGGTTCTGCGTGAGTTCATGAGAAACACTTACTTGAATGAAAACACTCAAGACAAAGTGAAGTCCGTGAAAATGTCCTCTTTCGAAGTTGTAAACGGCCGTTCCGGTTTCACAGTTATGATGAAAGGTGGCAACAGCGAGTTGTTGGCTTTCGCCGGTCCGTTGCTGGCTCCTGAAGCGGGTACAGGTGTGAACATTCCTCTTTCCCGTATCGCGAAAGATCAGGAAGACACTTTGGATTTGATCTCTTTGAACAACACCAAACTGACTTATGCTAACTGGATCGGTGAGGCTCGCCTTGTCGCCAACAACGGTTTGGGTCAGGTTCGTTTGGCTTTGAAAATGAGAAAACGCGCCACTTATGCTCAAGATCAGTTCGCGATCACGTTCATGCGTAAGATCAAACCTATCGTTGATCTTACTGATGACAACTTGAAATAGTCCCTAAAAGAACCCTTTCGAGGGTGGTTAATGTGTTGAGGGTCACTGATACTCCAAGGTCAGTGGCCCTTTTTTCGTTTTTCAGGGTCATTTTGGCCTCCAAAAGGGTTGGTACGCAGGTTGCTTTAAGGGTCGGTGGGGGAACTTTCTAACCACTTGGGGGACATAATGACTCTAAAAAACAGCCTTTTAATTTCGTTTGCCGCTATTACTTTATTCGCCGCTGCTGCTGAAGCCTATATCGTGCCGGGTGGTTCTCGTCCGGGCCCAGCTCCCATTCCAGATGTCGGCCCTGGCTTCCCAGGTGATTTCGGACCGGGCGGTGATTTTGGACCAGCTCCGGGTTATCCGGGGGATGACTTCGGTAATGGCGGGGGTTATGGCCGTCAGGAACGTAAAGTCATTTATTTGAACCGTCGTGTGAACAATGAAACCTTGCACCTTCGCCAGTTGGCGGGGATTGGTGAAAACTACCGTGGTTATGTTGTGGAGTCCGTGGAAGCGGAATTCCGCAGCAGCGGTTACAACACGGAAGTCATTTTGCTGACTGATGGCCGTCGTGAGGAAAGTGTTTATTCTCCTCAAGGTTCTGTTTTGCTTCGCCCGCAGTATCGTGCGGTTTTGGGTGAAGACATCCGCACTTTGCAACTAGAAATCCGTGGCAATGCCCAGCTTGAATCCGTCACTGTAAACTTGCGTGAGCAGGATTCATACAATCCTCCAGGTCGTCCTGAGCGCACAATCGACGTGCCGTTGTATGTGAACCGTCGTTTGTACGGGAATGACCGTTTGGATCTGGGCATGTACCTGGATATGAACCGCTACCGTGGTTACAGAATCCAGGCGATCGAAATCGATGCGAATGCGGTATACAATGTGGCGTTGATGGATCTTTTGATCAACGGCTTCAACCAGGGTCAAACCATCCAAGTGGATCGTTACGGTCGCCGCCAGACAGTGCAGCCGCAAAATGCTGTGATCGGTCAGACGGCATCCAGCATCGTGCTTTACACTCGCGGGGACTTGGATGTTCGCGGGGTGACTTTGAAGTTGTCCCGTCGCTAATTGCTGAACGTTTTAAAACTTAGACTAAGAAAAGGGGCTCCAACAGGGGGCCCTTTTTTTATGCCTTGCAATAAGTTAAGGATCTTTGCGCCAAATCCGCTTGTTTTGAGGATTCAAATCAGGTGAACTAGTTGAGTGCAAAGGAGAACCATTTCTATGCAAAACCGCCAGCCAGAGTTTAGCAAAGGCAAAGAAATTTCAATGGGTTCGCTCGTTCCGCCCGTATTATCTGATTACATGAACTATCGCCAGTTCTTGGCGGACTTCTATCTTTATAAACGTAAGGCTTCCAAAGGCTCTTTGCGCGCATACACGTATGCTGTGTTCTCTGCCGCTGCGAATATCAAATCCCCGAATTACCTGAAAATGATCATCGAAGGAAAAAGAAATCTTTCCGACGACATGATCGGCAAGTTCGGTAAAGCCCTGGGCTTTATGAAAGATCAGACCGAAGAATTCCGCCTGTTGGTGCAATTCACGCAAGCGATGGATCCGGCTGAGCGCAACATGTACCTCAAGAAATTGAGCGAACACCGTGTGGCGGGGAAACTGAAATCCGGCGAAATCGATCGCAAGACCTGGGAAAAAGTTCCGAACTGGGTGGCGTGGATCATTTACGCAATGATCGATCAAGACGGCGTGTCCTTCGATACGGCGACACTGAAAAAGCTTCTGCGTGGCAAGGCTTCTGAAGATGAAATCGACAATGCGCTGACCACTCTGATTACTTCGGGCGATCTTCGCCGTGACGAAGTGACAGGTGAATTGAAAAAAGCCCGCAGTCTGACTGAATCCCCGGAGGAAATCCCGGTGGCTTTGGTTCGCAAGCTGCAATCCCAACTGATGTACTTGGGCCTTGAATCCCTGTATCAGGATCAACCAACCGAGCGTGAGTTCGGGACGTTGACTCTTTCTTTGACCAAGTCTGAATTTGAAGAGATCAAATTCAAACTGCGCCAGATGAGAAAAGCCCTGCACAAGGACAACTCAATCGCGCGCATGAAGGACAAGGGCGAAAGAGTTTACCAGTTGAACATCCAACTGTTTCCGGTGACCAACGCGGTTGAATCTGCGGTGAAAGCACCAGCGATGAAGTCGGCTTTGGACATCCAGGTTGAAACTCCGATCGTGGAGACGACCCCTGTGGAAGCGCCAGTGATGATGGCTGAGGCTGCTCCGGTGGTTCCTCCTGTGAGTCCTGTATCTGCCCCTGTCAGCGCTAAAGAACAGAAGAATGAACGCTCCAATGTGAGCTCTCTTGCCGCAACGGCAGCGTCCGCTGCTGACCTTTTCCGTTAATTCTGCACAATCTAAGGGCTGTCATTGAACGTGACAGCCCCTCGGATAAATTTAAGATTCTTAAATTTTGGTGTCAGTTTTGCCCCATTTTTCAGCCAACAATGTGGATAACTCTGTGGAATAGCCCCATAAATGGTGGATATCTCAACCGTTTGGCGTAAATTGTCCCTTGCTAACGTTAGGATCTGGTTAGGATGACACCACCTACGCAAGACAAAAGTCCTGCGTCACGAAAAATTTAATCGTTGAAAACAGGGGTGCAAATGGGAAGGATAACCGGTTTTCATTTGCCCGAAATTAAGGGACAATGAAGACGATGTGTTCACACACTATGGGGGCGTACTGGCTTCGACGTGGGTGCTGAAGCATAAGGAGCATACCGGGGCGCATGAGGACCTCGTTAAAAACGTGCACTTTGTAATTGGCAACGATTACGCACTTGCAGCTTAATTAAGCAGCACGATCAACCTTGTGGTGGTTCCGCACTTGGATTGATCGTCATTTAGGGACCTCGGCGTGTTGGGTTTTCTCCAGCAGACATGCTTAAATTTACTGGGGGAGAGGTCTTAGGGATTTTGTCTGTGGAAGCCCGAGGACCAATCTAAAACACTGACTAAGTATGTAGCGCCTTATCGTGGATCATTTGCGGACGGGGGTTCAATTCCCCCCGCCTCCACCATTTTTTGTCGAGAAATCTCGCTAATATTTTCAATAATGAACTATTTCACGCTGTGGAATTTCTGTGCCTACCTTATGCAAGCCATTTGTCTATAAATAAACATATATCTATGTATAATGCCGTTGTTTGATAAACTGCCTCTTGGAAAAGGCGAGGCGATTTATTAAAGGCTTAAAAGTAAACGAATCGAATAACTGTGTAGTTTGCATAATTGAAGAGTTTTCCGAGGAGTTGGAAAACTCTTTAAGAGAATGTTTGGTGAGAATTTGTCATGGAAAATCACGCGCTGAAGATGAGGCTGAATTCTATACATATAAAAGAACTCTTGGGGAGTTCTTGTCCCGTCTTAGTAATAAAGAAGAAGATATGAAGGTCGGAATGATTGGCGAACTGCTGATTCACTTAGTTCTGCCTATGACATGTCAGAGAATGGATTCTGTGGGCATCTATTTTAACTTGGAAGAGGCAAACATAAAAAAGGGCTTTGATGGAACCTACAAAAGAGATGGGGAGATCTGGCTTTTGGAATCCAAATCTGGCAGCTGGAACAAGGGTGATATCACCGTCATGACGACTTCTCACTTACATGCTGCCAAAAGAGATATTGCTGGTAAGTTGAAAAGCAAAAGAACAACGCTCTGGCAAAACGCCCTGAATGGATTTTCAATTGCTAATAAACCATCTGATGAGAAGAGGGCTTTAGAGGCGATTCTGAAAGGTGGCTATATGAAAGCGGAGGCTTCAGGTGGGGATGCAAAAGAACATAATGTCATTCTGGCAGCTCCAATATTTGGAGGTATTCCGCCTGCAGTCATTAGTGAAAGCATTGTTGCGCTTCATGCCACTATTTTAAAAGCAAACATCTTTAAAAATTTGGTTGTTCTTGCAATTCAAAAAACCACGGTTGAAAAAGTAATTAAATTCTTACAGACAGAGGCGAGTTAGGAAAAATGGGTACCCTTACCTTAAGAGTTCTTAGAGAAACTGATTTTCCTAAGCTGTATCGAAGATTCATATTACATCAGATGAACTCATCTGATGACCTCGCGAAACTTCTTCAATCAGCATTTCTTTTTCTGTCCTCTAGTAGGCAAGAAATTTGCCAGTTTGGGTATAGGCTGACCTTGTTTTACGCTATGAAACAGAAGGATTTTGGCCTTCTATTTAAGGTTGCGCAGGGACTCGGATATTATCCAGTGTTGAAGTTAATTCAAAGGTCTTCTAAAGAAGATACTATTATATCAGAAGGCTTTTACCATGAATTTTCAGAGGCTATAACTGAGGCGTACAATAGTGATGGCAGATATTTAACTCGAGGACAGAATTTATCGAATATAAAGTTTAAAAATCGGGCTGGATCTGTAGCGGTAGTAGCTCCGACATCCTACGGAAAATCTGAATTAATTACTTCTTCTCTTAGGCCAGGCGAAAATATCTGTATTTTGGTTCCAACCTTGGCTCTACTTGCGCAGACGAAGAAGAGAGTGTTGCGAAGTGAAATGTATGAAGTATCTCAGAAGATCATCACACACCATGAGATGTACAATAGGAACGATAATGGATTTATTGCAATTTTGACCCAAGAGCGGTTGTTAAAACTGTTGGAATCTGATGAAAAAGTAAAGTTCCATTCTTTATTTATCGACGAAGCTCATAATCTTCTCGTTGATGGCGATCGTGAGAGATTTTTGGCAATGGCCATTATATTGATGGTGAAGAGGAATACGGGTATCGCTCTTAACTTCCTCACGCCATTTTTAAATAGCGTAAAGAATCTGAAGGTGAATTTTGCGAACTATGATCTTGAGGAGATAAGAATTAAAGAATTTGTTAAGGCTGAAAAGATATTTCTTTGTGATACGCGAAAGAATCGTCGGCTTTTCTTCTATGATCAATTTATGGATAAGTATTATCCCGCATCAGACAAAATCTTTGGTCGGGATACTGAACTCATTCGAGAAAAAGCGGGCCAAAAGAACATCGTATATATTAATAGGCCAGTTGATATTGAAAAGTTTACTTTGCGTTTCATTGATTTATTGCCTCCAATGTATAATGAACAGATCGAGACCGCATGTAACGACATTGCAAAGTTTTTACATAAAGACTATACCCTTATTAAGGCACTCCGGAAAGGAGTTGTCTTTCATCACGGATCCGTTCCGGACAATGTCAGACTTTTTGTTGAGTATATTTTTTCTCAGTTTCAAGATATCAAGCATATAGTTACGAATTCAACTTTGCTGGAGGGTGTAAATATTCCGGCGGAGAAAATCTTCATTTTGAGTAACAAAAAAGGTAGTCGTTTATTGGCGCCGTCGCAGGTTAGGAATTTGGCGGGGCGGATTTGTCGTTTTAGTGAGGTATTCCGGGATTCAAACAAGGATTTGAGCCTGCTTGCCCCCGAAATGTATGTTATCGGGTCACAATTTACTAGCGAGAGTGCGAATTTACATAAGTGGATATCAGAATCTTTCAAGGTAGATAGAGAGCTTAAGGATAAGCCGTCAAATGTGCTTCTGGAGAAAGCAAATGACGTCGAGAAATTGACTCAAAAAGCGGAAGTCGAAACTTTTTTGGAGAATCTGTCTCCTGGAATAACAGAGAAAGATGATATTTCGTATGCGACTACTGACGTTGGGCGTCTCGCATTTAGAAATAATGTAACTGAAATAGATATACTCAAGCACGAAAAGACAATGCAAGCGAAGATTAATGAAATGATCGAGCTTGGTATTGAGGCGTCAGAGGTTTCAGATATTATCTTTTTGATTTCAGATGTTTTTGTTCAGCTAATTCCAGAAGAGAGACTATTTGCAAATATCCGTCGTCTACTTAAGGAAGAGGCTATGAATTTCTATTCAAGGTTTTTGGAATGGAGAATAGAGAATAAGTCATACTCTGAAATGATTTACCTATTTAAAACTTACTGGGACCATGTCGAAAACACACCTATTCCTTATGCATATGTGGGTAAATGGGGAGATGAAAAGCGCGACGGTCACCGGCCAAATTGGATAAATCTTAAGAAGAAAACACACGAACAAAAAATTAACTTAATAATTGCAAAGATTAAGGACGAACAGGACTTTGTGGATAACAAGTTGATGAAGTTTGTTGAGATCCTTAATGATTCAGGTCTGATTTCGTACTCATTATATATTAAACTAAAATATGGCACATCCGACCTCACTCAGATATCTATGCTTCGAAATGGATTTGGTGGTTCACTGGCAACTCTCTTAAGAGAGAAGTATTCCCAGTTTATCGTCCATCAAGAGAATGGGAGTATAAATCTACGAATGGAAATTTTAGGTGAAATGGAAAAAAATAAGGAGAACATGGTTCTTGTCTACGAAGCTAGCTTTCATGTCAGATAGTGTTGCAAGACTATAAATTTGGTGGAGGTAATGTTAGGCGCATGAACCCTTGATTTTTTCCTTCCTTGAGATTAAGTAGGCATAACGCTCTGTTTAAGGAAAATCCCATGGACCTACCATTCTCCGCCGCTGCCGACCGTAACAAAGAACCCATTCTGGAAGTTCTTAAGAAAGTGATTCGTACCGAAGACCACAACCTGCTCGAGGTGGGCGCAGGCACGGGACAACACGCGGTTTACCTTGCGCCCTTCTTCCCAAGGATGGATTGGACTCCGACCGAAGTGGCAGAAAACCTGCCGATGCTTCGTGAGCGTATCAAGCAAGCTGGCATTCCGAATATCAAAACCCCGTTCCGTATGGTTGTCGGGGAGGATGATTTCCCGATTCGCACTTTCGATGTGATTCTGACGATCAATACTTTCCACATCATGTCCTGGAAAGAGTGTAAGACTTTTATCAAATTGATCGCAGGCCGCTTGGAAGAAAGCGGGAAGGTTTTGATCTACGGGCCGTTCAACTATAACGGCAAGTTCACGACCCCTAGCAATGAAGAGTTCGACAAGTCCCTGCGTGAACGAGATCCGCAAAGTGGCATTCGCAACTTTGAAGATGTGCTGGCGGCGATGTTTAAGAATGGTTTTGAGTTCGTGAAAGACTTCGAAATGCCAGCGAACAATCGCATGCTTCTTTTCCGTAGGCTTAAATTCGTAAGAAAGAAGTGAGCCTTTTTCTAAGGCCTCGATGGTCATTTTCAGAAGATGCCAAGAAGCTTTGAGCGCATCTGTTTCTTTCGATCAAGTGTCCTGCCATCGACGACAAAGGTGCCGTCACCCACGGCATGCAGGGTGCGCTTTTCCTTTCGGGAGGTGTCGAAGTAAGCGGCAACTCCCTCAAGCACGACGATGTCGTGCTTCTTGATGATGTCGACGACTTTGCATTCAATGTTGGCAACACATTCTTTGATCAGGGGAGCTTCAACATACTTTCCTTTAATGGGCGTGAGTCGAAATGTATCAAACTTGTCAGTGTCTTTTCCAGAACAAGTGCCCACGCCAACCACTTTATCCAGCAAATCAACAGTCGGTATGGCAATGACACACTCGCGGTTCTTTGTGAGCGCTTTATAGGAAAAGTTCCACGGGCCTGTGGTGATAGCGAATTTTGGTGTGAAATCCACAACCATCGTCCATGAAATCGTCATGACATTATTGGTGCCGCCGGCACTTGTGGTCACGAGCGTCACCGGGCCGGGCTCGATAAGAGTGAATGCTTTGCGAAGATCCATTTTCTTCATAGCAAAATCACACGACCTGGCAACTGGAGCGTCAAGATTTGAACTGGTGTTTTTGAGCAAAGCGCAGAAAGCGCAAATTATCGCTGATATTACTCAGTCTCTTGTAAAAGTACTGGGTAAGAAGCCAGAACACACTCATATCGTCATCCAGGAAATTGCGGACGAGGATTGGGGTTTTGAAGGTCTGCCGACGGATGAATGGAAGAAAAAGCAGAAATAGCTTTTTTTAAATCCAAATACCCGTCGTCAGCTGACACTGCGTCTTCATTGTCTGTTCTGCAAAATGACGATGGCTTGTCCTTTGCCTTTGATGGATAGCTTTCCGCTTTTGGCAAGAAGGCCGTCACCATCTTGGAGCTCGCTGCCGTTCCAGCTAAGACTTCCAATGGAAACCGCATAGGCGAACTTGTCTTCTGGAATATCAAAGACCTGTTCGTCCCCTTCAATCTTTGCAGCATACAACCACACATCCTGTCGGATATTCAGTGGGGCAGCGCTAGGTCCCGCCAACAGGTTGAAGCCTTTCTGGGTAAGACCTGCTTGCTGCACCACCGGCGTTCCCGATTTGGCATTCGGATGGATCCAGATCTGAAGCAGACGCAAAGGTTGGTCACTGAGATTCCCTTCCGCATGAAAGATGCCGTCTCGGGCACTCATCAGTTGCAGATGCTCTGCCGGAACTTCCTGATTCGTTCCTTTGTCATCCAAATGTTGAAGCTTGCCATGAACCACCCAGGTCAGGATTTCCATGTCATTGTGGGGATGATCGGGGAAGCGGGATTTGGGTTGGATTTTCGCATCCGCCAAAACCAGCAGATTCCTCAGTTGTTCGCCACGACCAGAATACGGGCCGACAGTGGCGATAAAGTGATCTTTCAAAGACAGCCAGCCCAGGTTCATTTCCGGCAACTGGGAATAGGGCCTAACTTGAATTTCGGATAGTTTTGAATTCATAGAATCGCTCCTTATGGTATTCTGGGGCAGGTGGTATCTTTAGTAAAGTAGGGGTATTTTGGAAACTAGTTTCCTGGAGTGAACTAATGGCAAAAAGTAAATCATTGGAAGCCTGCCCGGTTTATAAGACGGCGATGATTCTGGACGGAAAGTGGACTATTCTCATCTTTAGAGACTTACTGGCTAATAAAGTCGTCCGGTTCAATGAGCTTCGCCGGTCCCTGGGATCCATCAGCCCCAAAACCCTGACCGAGCGCCTGACGGAGCTGGAAGATCAGGGGTTGGTTTCAAGAAAAGTCTACGCCGAGGTCCCGCCAAGGGTGGAATACTCTCTGACTGAAAAAGGCAAAGGTCTTTCTGCCGTGTTTGATTCCATGGCAAAATTCGGAGACAAGTGGCTGCGCTAGATCAAGCCACCTTCCTGAAGCAGCAGTCTGCCGGAAATTTCCGGCAGCTCTGTTGCCAGGCTTTTTAGCAAGAATTCAAAACGTGCGATAGCGGCTTCTTTTCGTTCTTGATCAGTCCCTTCAAGGCCGTCGGCCAGTTCGCGCCATTCCGGTGATCTTAAAAGGACCTCTTGCAATGACTTGGTGAACACATCAGCCCACGTCGGTTGGCTGAATGTAAAGTTCAGTGAAAGGGATTCTTCCTCGGTGGTTGTTTCATGCCAATAACCGCGGGGGACAAATAAAACACAGCCCGGCTTCATCACGACTTCCATGCTGTCTTCATCCAAAGCATCGATCAGGTGAGCATGACATTGCTTCTCAAGAGCTGCCGGCATTTCTTCCGAACCGGTGGTAAAACGCTCCGTGGGGAAATCCACGGACTCATTCGGTGCAAGTCGCCATGTCTTGGTGCCTTTGATCTGAATGATGAAGTTTGCGTTGGCATCAAAATGCAGACGGGTGCCGCAACCAGCAGGTGTGGCATAGGCAATCGAACGCGCTTTGCACAGATCGTTTTCAGCTCCACCAGTTACTAACCCCAAGTCCGCGCGGACATTCCCCAATATGTCAGCAATCGTTGAATCCTGACTTTGCATGGAATCAAAAACCAGGGTCATGTTGTTGCGATAGGCTTTCAGCGCATCGTTAGGCTCAAGATGAATCGAGCTGTATTCGTCGTCAAAA
The DNA here is from genome assembly GCF_000317895.1 of Bdellovibrio bacteriovorus str. Tiberius. NCBI lineage: Bacteria > Pseudomonadati > Bdellovibrionota > Bdellovibrionia > Bdellovibrionales > Pseudobdellovibrionaceae > Bdellovibrio > Bdellovibrio bacteriovorus. The sequence continues at coordinate 3,792,182 of NC_019567.1, read as the reverse complement.
TCAGGCAGGCAGGCGCGAACTTTGCGCTGTCGGGCAGAGATCAGGTTTTTAAGATCTTGCATTTGCTCTAAGGAAAAGATGTCCTGCAGTTTCCCCGGGGTCGCCGGAATAAACAAAGGCTCTACAGGCCAGTGGGAATTAAAGAATTCAGGAAGTGTGACAGGAGCCAATAGCTCAGCAAGACCAAGTTTTTTCATGTCTTGATTTAACCCCGAGAAACCGATCAGGGCTATCTATTCTTTAAGGTGTCAGCTCTTCAGCAAAGACTTTTTCGGTCACGCGCCAGAACTTGTCCTGTTTTCTGGCGATGACAAAGATCGGGGAGCGGAAAAGCTTCTGGAATCGGATGACTTCCTGAGGACTTGTCAGATCCACGGCCAGTTCCGGCAGTCTTAGGTGGGATCTTAAGAAGTTGATATTGAACTTCTTCACAGCTGTTGTGTTGTTGAAGAAGTGGACTTCGCTGAGGTAATTGGACTCCAGATCGTAATAACGGATTTCGAGGTAAGGATTTGAGTTCTTGTCCTTGCGCTCTTCAAATGAAATCCGGTCCGGAGTCATCACATGGGCGTTCTTGGAAAGCTTCGCCTGCTTCAGTTTGGCTTCAGCATCAATTAAGACGGCATCGCACTTTTCACAAGCCTTGGCCGTGATGTCGTTTTCACAGGAACAGTTGTGGCAAAGCTTAAATCGGAATCGGAATCCGCAGGGCTTGATTTCCAATGTGTTCGGATCTTGAGAGGCCCCTTTGCATTTTCTGCCGAAATGTTCAAAGACCACGCCATCATCATCGGCATAACCCCAGAAATCATTTTCAAAAGCACATTTTGGGCAGGCCACTTTGACCGGGACGGTGTCCTTGGCCGGGCGCTTGTCGCTGATCTCCGGAGCATAGATGTCGTGACCGACCCCGGTGTAATCCAGAACGTAACAATCTTTTTTGTCTTCAGATAAACGAAGTCCGCGACCCACAATCTGCTGATACAGACTGTTGGATTCCGTGGGGCGCAAGATCGCAATAACATCGACATGAGGCGCATCAAATCCTGTGGTCAGGACTGACACGTTCACCAGGTACTTGAATTTCTTCTGTTTAAAGTCGTGGATGATTTGCGCGCGCTCTTTGATATCCGTGTCACCAAAGACGACGCGGGCCTGATCCGTGGGCAGATAGGTCATGATTTCTTCAGCATGTTTAATGGTGCTGGCAAAAATCATCACACCTTGACGGTCGTACTTTTCCGTGATGTCGATGATGTTATTGATAATCAACGGGGTCAGGCGCTTTTGATTCTTAAGAACTTCTTCAACCTCGGCGGTGGTGAAGGCGCGGTCTTTTCCCAGCAGGTCTGAAAAGTCATAGCATGTGACGGGAATATCAACCTTGACCGGGATGGTCAGATAGCCGTGGCGAATCATGTAGGACAGTGGCAGTTCGTACACGCACTGCTTGAAGAATCGGCTTTGTTCGGTTTTAAGCTCGCCACCTTGGTTGTATTCATAAATCCAGCCCAGCCCCATGCGGTAAGGCGTGGCCGTCAGGCCCAAGACACACAAAGTCGGGTTGCGATCCTGCAGCTTTTTAACGACTTCCTGATATTGTGTTGCGCCCTCTTCGGCGACACGATGGCATTCATCGATGATCAGCAAAGAAAAGTTGTTGAAAAATTCATCCGGGGCGCGGGCCACGGACTGGACGCTTCCAAAAATGGCCTTCTGATCGTGATCTTTCTTTCCCAGGCTGGCAGAAAAGATGCCGGCTTCCAGGCCATAGCTTCTGTACTTGTCATGGTTTTGTTCGACCAGCTCTTTGACGTGTGCCAGTACCAGGATACGACCACGGGCGATGCGGGCCAATTCGGCAATAACCAAACTTTTTCCCGCACCTGTCGGCAGCACAATGACAGCCGGTTCCCGTTTCTTCTGGAAATACCGGATCGTATTTGTAACCGCCTGCTGTTGATAGTCACGTAACCTGTACATGGGCCCACCTTACAGGATTAGGCTGAAAATCTCACTTCTTAAGTTTCTCTGGACACAAGCTTATTTACAGCTGAGAGCGCCGTGACTAAACTATTTTTGCAGGAGGTCTATATGGATGAAAGTGATTTTGAGGGGACTTTGGTTCTTGAGAAAATTGCAGAGATCAATAAGATTGACGAGTTCTTTGAGGCTCTGGATTCCGACGACTTTGACCAGGCCCGAGCCCTGATGAGACGCGCCGGGGTGGACGGCGAGACCATTATGATGGTTTTAAGAAAAATGCGTGCGGCGGACGGCGAACACTAAAATTGGCCCCGTTCGCAGATTACTTGAATGATCCAATCCGGTTGGATATGATCCCATGCACTGCTAGAGGGACGTGGTTTTGGCGTTAAACGACAAGAAAAAGACAATTGAGTATTTTAGCTCATGGCATGTCCAGAACAAGATCACTCTGATCTGCCTGATTTCCATTTTGCTGCTTTCAGCCCTGTTTGTGGCCGCAGCGATCCTTCTACCGGCCATCACCACCACGCAAATTATTGCTTTTATTATTCTGATTCCAGCCATCGCCTGCTTCGGCATTGCAACCTGCCATTCTTCCGGTCTGGAGTTGGAGAAAGCCCGACGTGACTACGACAAAATGGCGCAGCGGTTGTCCGAAACGGAAGATTCACAAATCACCCTAGATAGATTCTTTACCATTTCCAATGACCTGATGGCGGTGGCGGGGAAAGACGGGCGTCTGAAGAAAGTCAGCAAGTCCCTGGTGAATACTCTGGGATACAGTGAAGAGACTTTGCTCAGCACTCCGTTTTTTGAATTCATTCATCCAGATGACCGCGTATCCACCCGCGAAAACATCAAGGCCTTAAGTTTGGGCCTGCGTTCCGTGGACTTTGTGAATCGCTATCGCACGGCCGAGGGCTCTTATCGCACCCTGAGCTGGAGTGCCGCCGCCGACGACGAACTGGGTGTTCGTTTTGCTTCGGCCCGCGATGTGACCGATGAAAGAAACTTCAGAACCCGTATGCAGCAGATCCTGGATTCGGCTCCGTTCCTGCTGATTGTGAAAGACACCGAAGGCACTATCACCAATTGCAATGACGCCTTTGCCGGGATGGTGGGTTTCACCCGCGAATCCCTTTTGGGAAAAAACATCCGACTGTTAAAATCTCCATTCCACTCGGCTTCTTCTGAAAAAGAGCAGGAAGTTCTAAGATCGCAGATCCCGGTCACCTATGACGAAGTGTTAGTGACAAATGGGACTGAAGAAAAGTATCTTTCCACGGTGTTCCCGATTGTGGATCAGACGGGCAAAGCGATTTCGATCGGTAAAGTTTCAGTAAAGGTTTTACAGTAACCTTGGGAGGCCTTCATGGCTGCTAACGACAAAAAGATTTTGATCTATCTTCCAGATGAATACGCGGACTGGGAAGGCGCTTACCTGATGAGCGAACTTTCCCAGAACAAGATTCCTTTTACCGTTGTGTCCGAAACGAAGAACACCATCACCTCCATCGGAAGCCTGGAAGTGCAGCCTCAGGCGGCTGTCTCAGACTTTACCGCAGATCAGGTGTCCGCTTTGATTCTGATCGGCGGGGAAAACTGGCCGAATATGGATCGCAATAAAGACGCGCGCGCACTGGCAGCCCAGGTTTTGAAGCAAAACTCTGTGCTGGCGGCGATCTGTGGGGCGACCTTTGCGCTGGCGCAAGAGGGCTTACTGAAAGACCGCAAACACACCAGCAATGATCTGAATATGCTAAAGGCCTTCGTGCCAACCTATACTGAAGACGCCAATTACCAGAACCAGCTTGCCGTTACGGATGGAAATCTGATCACGGCTTCCGGAGCAGGCCCGGTGGACTTCACGTTGGAGCTTTTGCGCGCTTTGGATGTTTACACCGAAGAAAAGCGTCAGCACTGGTATAACCTGTTCAAAAACGGAACTCCGCCACCGGCAGAGTTCTGGACATAGCTTAGGCGGGGTCCTTAGCGGAGCGAAGTCAGGCGTGCCAGTTTGTCCGGATTTCTTTGGGAGTAAATTCGGGCAATCTTTCCATCTTCAAATTCAAATGAAATCAGGGTTTCAAAGGCCCAATCACCCGAAGGAAGCTTTTTAGAAATCACCACACCCGGACGTCCACTGACCGGGTGCAGTTCCATTTTCATTTCATAAGGCGGCTTCACGCGGGAAGAATAGATACCCGCAAAGAACCGCGCAATATCAAATGGTGTGCGCAGGATGTGCGGAACAGCCGAGATCTTCCCACCACCATCTGCCCAAAATTCAGAACTGTCAGATAAAAGCAGACTAAGTGCTTCAGTATTGCCGGTTCGGGCAGTTTCAAAGAACTGCGAAATCAGCTTTGTGGGATTTGCACCTTCGGCAGGTTCAAAGCGCTTCTTATTCGTGGAAATAAACTCTCGCGCTCTTTGCGCGATCTTTCTGCAGGCGGCCTCGGACTTGTTTAAGAACTCAGAGATTTCCTTGAATGAGTATTCAAAGATTTCATTCAACAGATAGACGGCGCGCTCTTCAGGGTTTAAGCGCTCCAGCAATAGCAGAAAGCTTGTGGTCAGGCTCTCTGTTATAATCAGATTCTTGTCGGCGGAATCTGCTTCCGGCAAGTTCCAATATTGAAGGCTGTCAGGCACCGCATCCGGAAGCCAGGTTCCGGAATAAGATTCCCGCTGTTTATATGCGGATTTCAGCAGATCCAGCGCGCGGTGTGAACATATCTTGGTCAGCCAGGATTTGTGGCTTTCTATAGTGGAAGGGTCGGTTTTCGCCGCCTCAATAAAGACATCCTGAACCAGGTCTTCGGCTTCGGCCAGACTTCCGGTCATTCTGAAAGTGAAGGATATCAAATAGGGACGGTGCTGTGAAAAAGACGGTTCCCATTCATTAAAATAAAGCGGTTTTTCCATATCGATAAGACGAGTCTAAAAGGCGAAATGTGACAATTCACCTTAAAATATCCAGATCTGTCACAATTTTTAGGCCTCCGTCGTCTTAAGGGCACAAACCCCTTCAAGGAGCCTGTATGCACAAAGCAAGAATTCAATTTGCACCCATGATTCAAGATCAGTTCCAAAAGCTCGCACAAATGAGCCAGTCCGTGGAAGAAACCCTTGGTGAAAGCCTGTTTGGTCTGGTTCATAACCGTGTTTCCCAGATCAACGGCTGTGCCTTCTGTCTGGATATGGATGTGAAAAAAGCCAAAATTCGCGGCGAGCGTGAACTGCGCATGTATCACGTTGCCGTCTGGCGCGATTCTCATCTGTTTACGGATAAGGAAAGAGCCGCTTTGGAATGGAGCGAGGCTGTCACCAAGCTGCATGGGGATAATATCAGTGATGAGCTGTATCAGCGTGTTCGTGAACACTTCTCTGAAAAGGAACTGGTTCATCTGACGTTGGGGATCAGCGTGGTGAATGTGTGGAACCGTCTGAATGTGGCTTTCCGCAATCCTGCCGGTTCTGCCGATGCTTTTTTCGGTCTTGATAAGGCGGGTCTATAGTTGAAATTGTTCGATTTGATCATGGGCTTGGAATATTCTAAGTCCATGATTAAATCTCACAGCAATAATTTCCAGGCCGAACATTCCTTTTCGATCAGCTCTGAAGATGAGCTGGTGAAATCGTTCCGTGTGCGTGATCAGAAAAAATTGGTTCTGCCGGGGAATTTGAAGTTCCCCCTGAACATCCGCTCTTACTTCACGTGGAAAGAGTCCTCTGGAGTTTACACCTATCTGGTCATGAAAATGCCCAACTGGGATCTTCCCAAAGGTGTGGCGTTTAAACGAACCGCTTCCAGCGGTGAGCCCACGGGCGGTCTTTGCAACTGGTGCAATGCTTATGGTTCGTCAGAAGAAATCGGCCTGCTTTCGGTTGCGATGAGCGCCAATGTCAGTAACTCCTACATGATCTGTCAGGACCTGCGCTGTATTGAAAAGATTGAAGAAGCGGCAATGCTGGCGGGGAAAGATCCCGAGAAAAATATCACGGAGCTTTACTATAAGATGTCCAAGCTCTTTGAAAATATCAGCAACTATCGCCCGGACTAAGCTTTTAGAATTTCAAAATATCTTTTCAGAGAATCATAAAGGGCATTAAAGGCTTTGGGATCTTCAAGGCCCTTTAACATCCCGTAAAAGCCCTCATGGGCCATCACCACAAAATGCGCCACCTGACGGGTGTTGATGTCGTCACGCAGATAACCTGCTTTTTTGGCGCGCTTGAGTTCCTGATCCATGCCATCAATCCAGTAGTTCAGCGCATCTTGCAGACGCTCTTTAAAGCCAGCATCCACCGGCGCCATTTCCTGCACCAGATTATTTAAAGGACAGCCATAGCGAAGTTCCTGAGGATCTGCCTTACCGATCAGGTTTTTTAACTGAAGCAAGATCCCTTCAAGGGGGTTTTCATAGGTTTTAAGCGGATCAATCCAGCGGGCATAGGTCATGGGCTTGATGACTTCATCCACCAGGGCATAGCCCAGATCCAGTTTTGTCGGGAATTGATGGTAAAAGGCCCCTTTGGTCATCGACGTCTTTTTGACAATGTCATCGATGCTAACCCCTTGAAATCCGCGGGTAAAGACCTCCCAAAAAGCCGCATCCAAAATCTCTTTGCGGGACTTTTCCAGGTTTCGGGTCTTTCTAAGAGGTGCTTTTCGCACCTTTTTTCCTTTTTCCATGTAAAGAGTCTAGCAAAAAAGACCGATCTTTACAACATACTAAATAGTATGTTAAGGTTTCTCATATAGGAGGTCTTTATGTTGATCAAAGTGGTCGTGGGTGTTCTGGTTGTCGTGGCATTGTTCCTGGCCTTTATCGCCACTCGCAAGGGTGAATTTCGCTATGAAGCAGGCGAAGTGATAGCGGCTCCGCCGGAAAAGATCTTTCCCTATATTAGTGATTTGAAGCTGGGCGGGGAGTGGTCTCCATTTGAAAAAGTGGATCCGAACATGAAAAAAGAATTTATCGGTGAACCGAATCAAGTGGGCAGCAAGATGACTTTTGCTGGCAATAAAGAGGCTGGTGCCGGCTCAATTGAGATCATCCGAATTGTTCCCAATGAACTGGTGCAGCTTCGTCTGCTGATGACTGAACCTTTGGCCGCTGACAATATTGTGGAATATCGCCTGACACCCGAAGGACAAGGAACTCGTTTCAGCTGGTCCATGTCCGGTGATGGTGGCTATGTTGGAAAACTTGTTACATTCTTTATCGATTGCGAAAAAATGATCACGGATCAATTCCGCAAAGGCTTTGAAAACCTAAAAGCCATCGTGGAAGTAAGGTAAGGAGCAGAAGATGAAAGGCGAATTTTGGATCAATCTTCCTTCCAAGGATATTGAAAAAAGCCGTAAATTTTATACCGAGCTTGGTTTTGAAATGAACACCGCTCACGCGGCCCCCCACATGGTGGGAATGTTTTTGGGAAGCAAGAAGGTTGTGTTGAATATCTTCCCGGATGTGATGTTCAAAGAATTTATCGGTGGTTCTGCCGTGACAGAAAGCCATGAATCCGGAGAAGTGCTTTTTTCATTGGGTGCTGACTCTGTCGCGGAAGTGGATGATTGGGCCAGCCGAGCCGAAAAAGCCGGGGCCAAATCCTTTGGTGACCCCGGAGACAAAGACGGTTGGATGTACGGGTGTGGCTTTGCCGATCCGGACGGTCACCGCTGGAATATTTTATTTATGAACATGAGCAAGATGCCGAAATAGGAGGCCGTTATGAATATTGATCCAAAGCTTGATCTGGTGCTTGAGAGAGTTATTGATTTGACCCCTGAACAGGTATGGAAGGGCTGGACGACTCCAGAGATTCTGACCAAATGGTTCTGCCCGGAACCCTGGAAAACCATTGAGGCCGAAGTGGATCTGAAACCAGGCGGGATCTTCCGCACGGTGATGCAATCTCCGGAAGGTGACAAGTACCCGAATGTCGGCTGCTTCCTGGAAGTTGAAAAGAACAAAAAGCTTGTATGGACTGATGTTTTGGCTCCAGGATTCCGCCCGGTTCCGACCGTAGAATCCGGCGCGGGTTTCCCGATGACGGCCTTCATCTTGCTTGAAGAGCATCAGGGAAAAACCAAGTACACGGCCGTGGCTCGCCATCGCAGTGAAGAAGACTTGAAAAAACACGAAGCCATGGGCTTCCATGAAGGCTGGGGCATTTGTGCTGATCAGCTTGTGAAAGTGATGAAGAGTCTTTAAAAAAGAAAAAGCGGCTTGTAACAAAGCCGCTTTTTTTATTTCTTCAGGGTCAGGCGCACCGGGCAGTGATCTGAACCCATCACGTCCGGGCAGTGGGCCGCCGCCTTCAGGCGGTCAGAAGCCTCTTTATTCACCAGGAAATAATCCAAGCGCCATCCGATGTTCTTTTCGCGAACTCCGGGGCGATAGCTCCACCAGGTGTAATGATCAGGCCCTTGTTCAAACTTTCTGAAGCTGTCGACCCATTCAAGCTTGTCCAGGAACTTGGTCATCCATGCGCGCTCTTCCGGAAGGAAGCCCGCGTTCTTCATGTTGGTTTTGGGATTTCTAAGATCAATCTCTTTATGAGCGATATTAAAGTCCCCGCAAATGATGACTTCGCGGCCTTTCTTGCGAAGGGCTTGCAGGCGCTTTTCCGCCGCCGCACAGAATTCCAGCTTGAACGGCAAGCGGGTGTGTTCGCGCTGACTGTTGGGCCAGTAGCTGTTCACAACTGTGATCGGGCCAAAATCCGCTTCCAGCCAGCGGCCTTCGATATCAAACTTCGGGATGCCCAATCCGATGCGCACGTCGTCGGGTTCTTTCTTGGAATAAAGTGCCAGGCCGGAATAACCAGCTTTTTCGGCAAAAGCCCAAGAAGAATGGTATTTCGCGGGATGATAGAATTCTTCATCCTTTTTGATGGCTTCGTCGGTGATTTTAATTTCCTGCAGGCAGATGATGTCGGCTTTTTCTTTTTCAAACCATTCGCGGAAATTTTTGCGGTGGACCGAACGCAACCCATTAACATTCCAAGAGATCATTTTCATAAGCCCTACAATAGGGGATTTTGCCGATGGAGGTCAAGGCCGGTCGAGGGTTGCCGCCGCCCGGGTTTTGATACTATAAAAGGCTCAGCTTTCAGGAGCATTTAAAGATGAATATGAACGAATTTAACATCGCGGCTCAGGACTTTCTGCAGAGGGTATTCAATAAGTTGGATGCTCAGAATATCCAACTGGATAAGCACTGGTTCATTGATCATCTTTGTTATCGCGTTTCTTCTTTGGAAAACTATAACGTCTTCAAAACGCAGTTCGCGTCCTTTGCCGAACTTTTGATTGAAAGCGACGTGAATGGTCGACCTATTGCCACTTACAAGTTTGCTGAACCTATTCGTTTTAGAGACTGGTCGATTCAGGTGGTCGAACTTCCTGCGCCCAAGCCGGGTAAAGTCACTGTTGAAGGTTTCGAGCACTTTGAAGTGGTTGCAGATAGCGGCTTTGATGAAATCAAGGCTCGTTATCCAAAAGCAGTTTTCAGTGAATCGGGTTTAAAAAAAGATTTTAATCCCGAGCTTGAAATTTCATTGGATGAACTGGCGATCAAATTTCATCCGCTGTCTTTGGAATCTGTTATCCGACTTGAAAAGAACGAAGCCGTTTATGCAGCTGTGAAAAGTTCAGGTGTTCTGAAAGCCCTGAAGGTACATCAGCCCCTGTTGGTGGGAACCTACCCGCTGGGTATGAATGTTTCTGGATCTGATGTGGATGTTCTGATCAACGTTCCAGATCTGACGGCGGCGGAGACCTTGTTTAGAAAGAACTTCTCCGGCTTTGAAAACTTTAAGATCGAAACCCACGCGCAGTATGCTGCGGTGACAGCTTCTTTTGATTTTCAAGGCGTGCCCTTTGAGGTCTTTGCGCAAGTGAAAGATACAGCCAAACAAAATGCAAACCTGCACTTCCTGGTCGAAGAGCGTCTGTTGCATGTGGGTGGATCGTCATTGGCTGAAAAGATTCTGGCTTTACGTAAAGCCGGGGATAAGACCGAGCCGGCTTTTGCCAGGGCTTTGGGGCTGTCCGGGAATCCTTATGACGAGCTTTTGCGATTACAAACACTCAGCGAGTCTGAGCTTCGTCAGCTTCTGAAATAAAAAAAGGCCGTGCTTTCCACGGCCTTTCTCATTCTTACTCTTTCGCCAGTAAATCTTCCAGTTTGTCGAAGGATCCAGTCCATCCTTGCGTCATTCCGGCGCGGCCCTGAACAAAGGTTGCCAGTTCCTCTTTCGTCCAAGTCCCGTGAGCTTCCCAGGTGATTGTGACTCGGGTTTCATCCGGAGCTTCCTCGGTCAAAAGCACCGTGGTTTTCATGGATTCGGGCCATGTTGGCGCCAGTGGGTGACGGGATGGTTTTTCATCCTTGTCGCAGAACTGTTGCGTGTACACGATGCGATCCGGGCGATTGATTTCCAGATAATGAGCGCGACTATAGAATTCGACGCCCTGTCCGTTAGTCATCATGCAAAGCGTGCTGCCGCCAGTTTTAATATCCGCACGCAGGAATTTCATGGTGAACCCCGTCGGTGGAATCCATTTGGCAAAGTGTTCGGGATTCGTCCACATTTCAAATACCGTGTTGATCGGTGCTTCAAACGAACGGTTGATCACAAATGTCTCGTGGCCTGAAGATTCTTTTTCCAGATATTCCGCCAGACGGTCCCAAGTGGAATTGCCGCCAGCAGCTTTGATAAACTTTTTGGTTTCCTGTGCCGCTTCCGGAGTTGGCAAAGTCATGGTCATTTCAAGCTTGGTTTTGCCTTTAACATCCTGGAATGTGGCCGTCACACGGAACAGAGGAGGCCTGTCATCGTTGCCTCCGTGATCGTACACCAGTCGCGAACGTTCTACGACTTCGTGATAAATGGTTTTATTTTCCCAGTTGGTTCCATCGGGTCCATGCATGGTGTAAGCCCAATGGCCGCCGGGGCGCAGGTCTTTGCTGTGAGTGGTGATTGTGAATCCGCGTGGACCCCACCATTTGGCAACTTGGGCGGGATCCGTCCAGGCATCCCATACGGCTTTCACCGGGGCATCGTAAATTCGCGTGATTTTGATTTCGTTGGATTTACTTTTTGCGGCCATGTTTTTTCCCTTTCGGTTTTTCTTTCACAGTGACGGTTTTTAAGTAGGCATCTAAGCGATCAAGACTTTCTTCCCAGAAGATGCGGTATTGCTCCATCCAGTCGGCGACATCTTTCAAGCCATCGCCGTTCAGTTTGCAGGGGCGCCACTGCGCTTCTTTGGATTTCGTAATCAAGCCCGCTTTTTCCAGCACCTTTAAATGTTTGGTGACAGCAGGCAGGCTCATTTCTTTTAGAAACGGCTTGGCCAGATCCGACACATTGGCTTCACCTTTTGAAAGCTGAGCCAGCATCGCCCGGCGGGTGGGGTCTGCTAAAGCGGCAAAGGTCAGGCTAAGATGGTCTTGCATAATACACCTATCGGTTAATTAACTAATAAGTTAAATATAAACCTCTTAGGTGAATCTGTCAAATTTGCGATTAAATTAAGCAATTTCAATAAGTTATAAATATCACAAAAACGCGTGGCAAAGGCCCGGGTCTGTAATAGAACACTGCCATGGTGAAAGTTTCCCGAATCCTTCATGCCGGTTACGTCTTTGAGTGCGAGGGCACGCGCTTAGCCTTTGATACGATCTTTGAAAATCCCTTCAGTCGTAACTGCCATGCTTTTCCTGCTGTCGAGTTTGACCAAGAGCAGATTCGCGAGCTGAAGTTTTCCGCTGTTTTTATTTCCCATTACCATGATGATCATTGTTCCTTGGACAGTTTGAATCTGCTGGATCGAACCACTCCGATTTACATGTACTGTGTTTTTGACGAAATCTTTGATTGGATTCGTCAGCTGGGATTTACCAATGTGAATTCTTTGGCGTTGAATACGCCAGTTAGAATAGGTGAATTTGAAGTCATTCCGCGCCGGGCTTTGGATGCGGATGTGGATTCCTTGTTTCAGATCAAGGCCAAGGGTTTAAACATTCTGAATGTCGTGGATTCCTGGATTGACTATGACACCTTGGATTTGTTGCGTGATCAGGCCCCGTGGGATCTGGTGATGTGGCCTTTTCAGACGATGCGTGAAATTGAAGTGATCGCTCCAAGAAATGCCGTCCCTTCCGATGGCTTGATCCCGGAAGAGTGGGCCGAACAGATAAAGGCGCTCAATCCTCGTTTCGTGATCCCAAGTTCCTGCCAGTTTTCCATGGAAAGCTGGTCTTGGTACAATCACGCCTTTTTTCCCGTGTCCTATGCGGGTTTTCAAACTCAGATCAAAGCATTATTGCCTCAAGCGCAAGTGGTGCGCCTGAATCCGTCATGCAGCATTGTGCTGGATCATGGCGGGGTTCAATCCTCGGAATCGCTTCCGTGGATAACGCCTGTGGGTCCGCAGGATGTCGATTATGACTATCAGCCGAACCTGGTTCCGCCAAAAACCTCTGAAATGGCTAAGCACTTTCCGGCATTAACGCCCGAACAAACCCGCAGTGTGCTTGAATACTGCCAACGAGGACTTTTGGAAAAGTACCGCTCGATGGCGGCCCCTGAAGATGTCTACTTTGAAAAGCCTCGTCTGTGGCGGCTTTCCGTCTTTGATCATGAAGGTCAAGGACAGGAATTCTTTTATCAGGTCCACGGGTCCGAGATCGAAAGGCTGACGGAAGCCAGAGGCAACATTGCATGGGCAACCGAAGTGGCCCTTTACAAGCTGCACGCGGCTTTGCAGGCAGGCGAGACATTAACATCCATGTATATGCGGATTAATGATTTTGATTTTGTCGCCGAACTAAGTTCTGCCGTGGCTGAAGTGGATGTGGTCGAAGATCCGCTGATTCGCTGTCTGTTCAACGGAGTCTTCGGAGCTTACCAGCTGGCGCAACTTCGCCGCCTGACAGGCTGTCAGAGAGCAGCGTTTTAATCGGTTCTATCCATTGACTGATGTTTACAGCAACTCTAAAACTGATATGTGCTTAAACGTCTGATACCCCTTTTAACGATGCTGGCGCTGCAACCATGTTGGGGCGCTCCTTTGGGAAATATCCCTACGATTGAAGAAGACAATCTGCGATTGATCTTTGATTTCCGTTCGGATCTTTGGTCTTCGCCATACACGTACAAGGATTCGCCCGTGCGAATTTTCAGTGGTGATATTCTGATTCCCATTTATAAAAGCGAAACCTGGAGTGCTTCGGCCCGGATCTTTGATGAAAATCTTCAGCTGGGACGCGCGCAGTTCAATCTTGGCGGGGAAAACATCTTCATCGGAACCGCTTTGCAGAACCAGGGCGCGGGTTTTGGGGTGCGCAAAGTTTTCGCCAGCGGCAGTATGATGAGTGTATTTGCCTCTTACGCCACCGCCAGTGACGTTCCCTGGGGGGCGCCACGCAATGACTATTTCGACGGGACGATTTCTTACCGAATGGTGACGGGCAATGATTATCACTGGATCTTTGCGGTGAATCAGTCGGACAATCGTGGGATTTATAACGGTCTGCCGTATCCGTTCATCGGGGTGATTCAGGATATCTGGCCCGGTTTTCGTTTCAGTGTCGGTTTGCCATTCCTGATGCTGGAATGGGGTGCTACAGAAGAGTGGGTGACGAATTTCAGTCTGACTCCATTTGGGGTGAAGTTGGCAACAAGCAAGAATATGGATCACGGTTTCGTCTTCCAGGCCAGAACCGCGCTGACCGTACGGTCTTACATGTTTGACACGCGCAAAGACGACGCGGACCGGTTGTACTATCAAGAGATCTTCGCGGAAGGGGCTTTGAAGAAATTTGTAACCCCGGAAACGGGAGTGTCTTTCGCTCTGGGAGCGGCCGTGGATCGTCGATTGTATGAATCTGAGCGCATTTATGTTCCAAACTCAAAAGTGACCACAATCAAAAACGACTTCTATGGCCGTTTGGGCGTGGAGTTCAGACTATGATGAAGTGGGCCTTCTATCTTTCGGCATTTGTACTGACCAGTTCCTGCGCGCCATTTGTGGATTCGCCGTTTTCAGACAACTTGCTGCGACCCGAACGCAATTTGAACGAAATCGCCATCAGTCGTCTGGGGGACATTGAAGGCGACGGTGTGATTCGTATTGGGGTGTTCTCTGATCCCCATCAAAACTACAAGGCCACGGACAAGATGGCTTATCAGATGAATCAGGCCACCGATCTTGATTTTGTTGCGGGTTTGGGGGATTTCACCAATTCGGCCTACAATCTGGAATACGATGAATTTATCGAAGCCATCGGCCGTCTGGATCAGATCAACATCAATGCGGTGGGAAATCACGATTCCATCGGAGCGGGGCCAAAGCTTTATCGCAAGGCTTTCGGGAAATCGAATTTCTATTTCGAGTCGGTGACCTATAGATACATTTTCTTTAATTCGAACAATCTTGAAAATCCCGGTGAATTTGATCCGCAGTGGTTGAAGGACCGCGTGGATGAAACCGGCAAAAACATCATGATCTTTTCGCACGTGCAGTTGCGCGATAACGAGCGCTATTTCAATGACGATGCCACGATCCTGGGCTATGTGATCGAACATCCAAGGGTGAAGGTGATCTTTAACGGTCACAACCACGTTTATGATCTTTCGAAGGATCATGACACCATCATGATGCAATGTGGACGGGTGGCGGGTGATGACGGCACTCATTGGCTGACGATCACGGTGCAAGCCGGGCAGTTCTGTGTGAAACGTATGGATACAGGAGTAACCACATGCGAAAACATCAAATAGGTCTTTTCGTCGTGATGTTGCTGTTGGGTCTTTCGGCGCAGGCCGGGGACTGGCGTGCACTTGTTGAGCGTGCCGGTTTCATGGGAACGGTCGCCGCGGGTGTCAGTTACGAATGGGAACCAGAGCATGCCGTGGATTTTTCAGTGGGGGCTTACCCACTGGATGATCAAACCTATTATCAAACAAACTTCGTCTATCGCTATTCCCGCTGGAATAGTCCGGTCGGTGAAGACATGTGGCGGCCCTTGCAGTTTGGCTTTTTCACGGCGTACTCTTTGGATCAGGACCACTACTTTATGAAGTCTCCGGATAAATATCCTTACCCGGAATACTATGACTGGACCGCGCTTCGTTATGGTTTGGAATTTGGAACAACGTACACCTTTATGCCCAGCCGGATTGGCCTGGCTTATCGCATCCGTATCTTTGATAACGGGGTGATCGCGCTGTTTAACAATTCCAATCGCGATCTGCAATACTATGTGTCTTCCGGATTCTCGCTTCAGTATTTATTTTAAAGATAGTGGCTGAAAGGTCGACAGATTCATTGTCTTTCCTGCTGGACGGCCTGTTTTAAAACGAGATTCGGATCAGGGATCTCGACAAGCCAGAGAATTAATCCTTTTCCTGCAGAAAATTTGTCAGAATGGATTCAGGAGATTCCTCATGGATCAAAGAGCAGCGCCAGTTCTGGGCGCCATTGACGACTGCATTGAAAAATTCGCCGCGGACAGAAAGCAGCATATCGCCCCCTTCATTGAAAAGCATTTCTCAGTGTCTGAATCCATTCAGATTCAGAAAAGGCACTTGCCGTTGGATCTGCTGTTAAGTCCGGTGAATGCGCTTTGGTCGATCCCTTACTTGATGTTAAAAAAGGCGGTAGAGACGTCTGATAAAATGGGCTGGCCCGCGCTGAATCCCATTATCGATATTCTTCCGGCAAGTTTTAAGACGGGCTATCAGAAAGACATTGAAAAGCTGATTGCAACAGAGCTTGTGGGCGAAGGTATCCTGATGGACTACGTTCGCAAAGATCCCGTCTTGGGTCCCATGGTGGCCTCGGGCACTGTGGAGTTGAATCAGCGCAAGATTCGCAGTGAAGTGCTGAAAGAAATTGAAAAGTATACGTCCAGTCAGGCTATGATCAATGACATCTGCAGCTCCCTGTTAACCTTGGCTGCGGGTTGGATCTATTTTGGGGATAAGTCCCTGGGAATCATGGGGTTGGGCAGCCGCATCGCCGGTAAGATGGCCCGGGAAAAAGCTTCTTCGAATTTCTTCCTGGGTGAAAAAGTGGGCTCGGTTTTTTACGGAGTGTTTCCACCGGCCCCGACAAATACGCAGGTGGTGATGGCGACCTTGGCGGTCGGCACCTTACTGACCGTGTGCAGTCTGTTAGTCAGTGTTCTAAGTGATCCGGCCCGCAAGCGGTTTGGACTGCACGATAAAAAGCTTCATGCCTTGGTGGACAATCTTGAAGAAAAGCTTTTTATTGCCTTGAAGAAAGATCTGAAAAATCACCTTCGTCAGCCTGCTTCGGTGAAGCAGGCGGCCTAATCAGAAGTATTTCTTGTGTTCGATGATCAGGCAGCGGTTGGAAACAACTTTGATCCCGGCCTTTTCGGCGCGGGCTTCAGCCTCGGGATTGGCAATGCCCAGTTGCAGCCATAGCACTTCCACTCCACCCACGGCCAGGGCTTCATCCACGACTTCGTCAATACGGTCAGAGCTGCGAAATACATCCACAAACTTGCGATATTCAGCGGGAACGTCAGCAAGGCTGCCATATATTCTGAATCCACCAGCTTCATGCTTTTTTGGGTAAGTGCCCACCATATCCCAGCCGTGATCTCGCATATACGCGGGAACATAGTGACTGGCTTTGGTGGCGTCAGGACTTAGCCCGTACACAGAGAATTTTTTGTACTTTTCCAGCAGGGCTTTGAATTCGCTGTCTTTGACATTCATAAGGGCACCTCAGTTTGAATTTCCATGTTCAACGAGGGACGGGTTAAGTTCAAGCTTTCAGCGGGAATTTAGTACAATGACAGCATGAAATCCCTGCATAGACTTTGTTTTAAGCAAACATCTTGATTAAGTTTATCGATTTTTAAAATGAACTGCCCTGAGCTACATTGAATTCATCAGGAGGCAGAAAATATGAAATGTCCAAACTGCAAAGAACCAAATCTTGTGATCTCTGAACGCAAAGGGATCGAAATTGACTATTGCCCTGAATGCCGCGGCATCTGGCTGGATCGCGGAGAGCTTGATAAGATCATCGAAAGATCCGCAGAATATGATGCGGCTTCAAAACGCGAAGAGGTTGTTCAACATCAACAACCCCCTCAGTACCAGCAGCAGCCATATCAGTATCAGAAGCCGTACAAGCGCAGAAAATCATTCCTGGAAGAGCTGTTCGACTAGGACTTCTTTTCAGTAAGGAAGTAAGCAAAGGCGAGGGCTGGCATCAGGAACCCCACCCACGATGTCAGCTCCCAGCCGCCACGGGCGTAAGCCCACGCACCTAATGTAGAGCCTACTGCTCCTCCCACAAAAATTGTTGCGATAAAGAGTCCATTCAAGCGGCTGCGGTATTCTGCCTTTAAGGAAAAGATCGCCCTTTGGCCCATCACCAGATTTGCGGTGATTCCGGCATCCAGCAAGATGGCTGAAGCCACCAGTGCCGCCAAAGCTGCAGTAGAGCCACCTTCAAAGAAATGACTTAGCAGGAATGAAAAGGCCGAGATGATCATAGCAATCATGGTGGCAATACGGCTGTGACCTTTGTCGGCGGCTTTCCCCGCAATTGGTGCAATCACGGCGCCGGAAACTCCGACCAGGGCAAAGATCGCAATCGCTGATTGGGACAGATTGAATTTCGGCCCTGCCAGCAACAGGGGACTCGCCGTCCAGAACAGACAGAATGCTCCGAACATGCAGGCCTGATAAGCCCCGCGCCGACGAACCACTGGTGTTTCTACAAACAGTCGCCCCATGGATTTTAGCAAATCAAAATAGTGCAGATTCTTGTTTTCGGGATGACGCTCGGGCATGACTTTGTAAAGAACGACCGCCAGCACGGTCATTAGCGCCGCGGAAAGAACAAACACTGCATGCCAGGAAAACAAATCCGTTAACAGACTTGAAATCGGACGCGACAGCATAATCCCGATCATCAACCCGCTCATCAGACTGCCGACGACCTGACCGCGTTTTATCTCCGGAGCAAAGTGCGCCGTGTAGGGCACAAGGATCTGCACTGTCGAAGCCCCAAGGCCCGTGGCAAAAGCCGCGATAAAGTAGGGTGTCAGTTGCGAGGCAAAGGCCAATCCCAAAACACCCAGGACTGCAATCCCCATCATGGTCAGAACCAGACGGCGATTTTCGATGATGTCACCCAAAGGCACAATCAGCAAAACTCCCAGTCCGTATCCGATCTGAGTAAGGGTTACGACAAGACCCGCAGCGCTGGGATCCAGTCCCAGTGCCTGACTGATCATGGCGGTGATGGGTTGAGCATAATATAAGTTGGCAACGATGATTCCGACGGCAGCCATCAGAAGCAGGACCAAGCCGCGAGTTAAGGTAGGGTGTGCAGTGTCCGTGTTCATAGTCCCGAAGCTACGCCTGCTGGTGAGTTTGCGCAAGCACAGTGATGAAAGCTGACCTGGGCTCGGTATTCGCTAAGGATTCCTAAAGGGATTATTGATCTGCAGTCAAAGATCAATTGCGGTTTTAGGTCTGAATCAGCAACAGTGAAAGTGCTAAATTAGTCTTATCAAAACGTATCTTTGAACAGGAGAACCTTATGAAAATACCACAAATCGGACTGGGAACCTTTCGCCTTAAGGGAGCTGACGCCGAAAATTCCGTAAGAATGGGACTTGAGCTGGGCTATCGCCATATCGACACCGCTCAGATCTATGATAATGAAGCCGAAGTGGGAAAGGTACTGACTGAAAGTAAGATTTCTCGTGCAGATGTTTTTCTGACCACTAAAATCTGGACAGAGAATTTGTCCAAAGAACGTCTGATTCCCAGCCTGAAAGAAAGTCTTCAGAAGCTGCAAACCGATTATGTGGATTTGGTATTGATTCACTGGCCTTCCCCGGAGGGAAAGGTGCCGCTGGCGGAGACTCTCGAAGCTTTGATGCAGGCCAAATCCCAGGGGCTGACCAAAGAGATCGGGGTTTCCAATTTCCCGGTCAGTGAAATGAAGAAAGTCGTAGAAATTGTGGGCGCAAAAAACATCTTTACCAATCAGATCGAGGTTCACCCGTATTTACAAAACCGCAGGCTGGTGGATTATTTGAAGTCAGTAGGGGTGACGGTCACAGCCTATATGCCTCTGGCTTATGGGAAGGTCATGAAAGATGAAGTGCTGCTGAAGATCGCAGACCGTCATGGTGTGACTGCGGCCGACGTGGTTTTATCCTGGCTGATGGATCAGGATATGGTTGTGATCCCGTCGTCTACCAAAAGACAGAACCTGCAAAAGAATCTGCAGGCGCGTCGGGGTCTTTTAAGTGCGGAAGAAAAAGAACTTATTGCCAGACTGGATTCCGCGGGGCGACTGGCCAATCCGCCGTTTGCACCCGAGTGGGATTGATTCAGGATAGGTTTGCTTACATGATCCGCAGAAGGTCTTCCAGGCGATTGTAGCTTTCGCTGAGTCCGCGATGCATGCCGGATTGTAATACCATGTCGCGCGCTGTTTTGGATTCATAGCGCAAGACCACGGTGTGCAAAGTGGTGGTGCCGTCCTCGGTCAGCGACAGATCATTCACGCCTTCGCCCGGATACCACGGTTCATCGAAAAGTTCTGTGGTCTGCAGGTGATCGGGACGATGGATTTCTTTGACCACTCCGTGCATGCCCATTTCTCGGCCGTCCTCATGGCGCCACATATAGTGATATTCGCCGCCCGGTTTGGGATCCAGTGTGCACACTGGCAGCGTCCAGCCTTTGGGCCCCAAGAGCCAGCGCTTCAGATGTTCTGGCTTGGTATAGGCATCAAAGATTTTTTCTTTCGAGGCTTTGAAGGTGCGTGTGATAACAATGTTTCGATCCCCGGCGGGTACGACTTTTAAATCGTTCATACGTCCTCCTGCTTTGGTGGCTCTTCGCCAGAATAGCTGACAACTTCCCAAACATGCCCGTCCAGATCCTCAAAACTGCGGCTGTACATAAAACCATAGTCTGTGGGCGGCCGTGCGGACGAGCCTCCGGCTTTTTTAGCTTTGTCGATCAGCGCATCGACCTGCTCTTTTGAATCCACCGAAAAGCAGGTGATGACTTCGATGTTTTTTCCGGCATCGATGATGTTTTTGTCGGTGAAGGTCTGGAAGAAGTTTTCATCCAGCAGCATGGCAAAGATATCTTTACCCATGACCATGCAGGCGGCGCTGTCGTTGGTGAACTTCATGTTGTATTCAAAACCCAGATTGCTGAAGAACTCCATGGATCTTTTCAGATTCTTGACAGGAAGATTCACGTAGATTTGGTTTACCATGCATTTCTCCTTCCAGAAGTGGGCAGATTCCATATATTGTTAATAATGTGGCAATAAGTCTCAAGTGAGTGCGAAGGAATACATAAAAACACAAGCAGGAGGAATCACATGGCAAAATACGTTGACGGATTTGTACTGACTGTTCCCAAAAAGAACATGGCCCAGTATCGCAAGATGGCGATGCAGGCTTCCAAAATCTTTCTGAAGCACGGGGCCTTGGAATACAAAGAGTGTGTCGGGGATGACATGAATATTGAATGGGCCCTGCCATTTCCGAAGTTGACCAAAGCGAAATCCGATGAAGTGATCGTGTTTTCCTGGATCACCTATAAATCCCGTGCGGCCCGCGATCGTGCCAACAAAGCGATGATGAATGATCCAAAAATGAAGGAAATGACCCCGGACAAGATGCCATTCAATATGAAACGCATGGCTTATGGCGGCTTCAAGACGATCGTGGATAAGTAGGATTCAGGACGGTTTATGAAAACATTTGGAATTATAGTTGGCTCTTTGGTGGCTTTGTTTTTGGTGTTGGGTCTGATTGCACCCAAAGATTTCAAGGTTAGTCGTGATATCATCATCGACCGGCCTCAAGCGGATGTTTATGCTTATGTGAAGCAGTTAAAGCACCAGAATCTTTGGAATGCGTGGTTTCTGAAAGATCCCAAAGTCAAAATGGACTACAAGGGCGAAGACGGGACTGTGGGCTTTATCGTGACCTGGGAAAGTGCCGTCAAAGACGTGGGTGTGGGCGAGCAAGAGATTAAAAATCTGGTCGACAACAGCCGCGTGGACACCGAAATTCGCTTTAAGGTGCCGATGGAAGCCAGCTTTGATTCCTACGTGATCACGGAATCAGTGGACGCTGCTCAGACCAAAGTGACAATGGGCATGCACGATGAAATGTCCATTCCGATGAACGTGATGAGCTTCCTTTTTAACAAGATCTTTGGTGGCGAAGATCATATCATCCGGGATATGGATCAGAGCCTGATAAATTTGAAAACACAGCTTGAGCAGAAATAAGGAGAGAGTTTATGCAATCTAAATTGGCAACAGGTTCCCGTTATTTACTGGGTTTGATTTACTTTGTTTTTGGTTTGAATGGCTTTTTGCAATTCATCCCGGCACCACCGACTATGCCCGAAGGGGCGATGGCCTTCATGGGTGGGATGATGGCAGCGCCTTATTTCTTTCCGGTTCTTAAAGGGACTGAAGTCATCTGCGGGGCTTTGTTGTTGAGCGGCTTTGCAGCACCTCTGGCTTTGGTGGTTCTGGCGCCGATCACACTGCAGATCTTCCTTTTCCATTCGTTCCTGACACCAGGTCTTGAAAACGTCATTATGCCTGTGGTGATGATTGCTTTGCATGTAATGGCGGCCACAGGATACTGGCATCTTTACAAGCCATTGTTTAAAAGAGGCTGAGGTCGTGGCGGGGTTTTCCCCGTCAGCCGCAAGACTTCTTTGACAATGTTTTTGATCGGACTGGGTTTGCTTAAGTGCTGCTGGAATCCGGACTCCAGCGCCTTTCTGATATCTTCAGTGCTGGTATAAGCCGACAAGGCTATTGCCGGCAGGTGGCGATTCCGCGGGCCTTCCCAGTCCCGTAAAGCACGAATCAGTTCATAGCCGTCCATCTCGGGCATGCCGATGTCCGAAATCAGAATATCAAACTTGCCCTCTTTCAAAAGTGACAAAGCCTGCTTGGGTAAAGAAGTATCCGTGACTAAAGCACCCTCTCTTTGCAGCAGGCGCTTGATCAGAACAAGTGTATCTTCAGAATCATCCACCAAAAACACATGCAAACCTGAAAGGGAGCCCTGGGTTTCGGTTTCGACAAACTGAAGATTTTCACTTTGTCCGCTTAAGGTCAGGGCCGCTCCCTGTGTGGTTTCAACTGACACCAATGGCAACTGGAAACGGAAGGTGGCGCCCTGATTTTTACCGGGGCTGCTGACTTCGATGTTGCCACCGTGAAGTTCAGTCAGGTGTTTGGCGATGGAAAGCCCCAAACCCAGTCCCATGCGTTTGCGGTTTATGCCCGAATCCTCCTGCCAGAATTTTTCAAATATATACGGCAAGTTTTCGCTTTCAATCCCCTGGCCGGAATCCTGAACCGATACGCTAAACTGCGAAGCGTGCCGTTCACAACGGACCTGGATACGGCCGCCGTTGGAGGTGAACTTGATTGCGTTGGACAAAAGATTCCAAAGAATCTGGCGGAAGCGATCCGGATCCACCACTGCTGGCGTGGCCACTTCGCTGCAAGTCAGTTGAACTGAAATATTCTTGGCATACGCCGCACTTTCCAAGGACTCCGTAACCGATTGAATTAGTTCCTGCACGATGATCTTTTTCAGATTCAGTCTTGTTTTGCCGGTGGTGATGCGGGAAATCTCAAGGGTGTCTGACACCAGACGGATTTCATGATTCAGGTTTCGTTCAATGGCGTCCAGCGCATCATGATATTCGCGCGAGTTGGGATCAGAACCCTTTAAAAGATCCAGGCCTCCTTTGATGATATTCAACGGAGTACGCAGCTCATGGGACAATGTCGCCAGAAAGTCGTCTTTTTTCCTGTGGGCGGCATGAAGCTCCTGAATGCGCTCTTCAAGCTCTTTGTGAAGGGCGTTACGGCTCATGGCGATGGAAAGAGTGTTCACCAAAGACTGAATAAAGCGGACTTCTTCCTCAGAGAAATGACGGATGGCCTTGTTCATCAGAAGTAACAAACCAAACAGCTGATTTTTTTCAAGTCCCTGTACGGGCACGAGCAGGCAAGTGTTGAAACCCTCTTCCCGCAAGTCCCGGAAAGAGGAAAGCTTCATCGCCAAATCACCATCCAGCAGCAGTTTCGGAGTCTGCAGACCCCAGAAGCTGGATTTTGCGAATTCTTCTGACATTTTTTCAGAGTCCCTGCGGATCAGTTCGACGGCGGAAAGCTTCAGGCACTTCAAAGCGCTTTGGCGCAGATGTTCGATCATTTGCTCTGGATAAGGTTCGGTCATGACGAATTTGGAAAAATCAAATAGCGTCTGCATTTGTTCAAACTGCTGGCGCATCAGAACTTCGGCGGATTTTCTTTCGATGGCGGCATAAATTCCCCGAACCAGGGTTTCAGAGGACAGTTCGGACTTGCACAGGTAGTCCTGGGCACCCTCATGCACTTTTCTCAGGGCGAACTCCCGATCCTCCAAGGCGGAAAGAATAATGATCGGGGCGTCGGGGAGTATCGACTGCATGCGTGGCAGAGTTTCATCCAGGTCGCTGTCCGGCAGGCGCAGATCCAGCAGCACCAGATCATATTTTTTGCCGTCGATCAGCTGCAGGGCGGCCTTCAGCATCGCGGCCCGGTCCAGAGTGATCTCAGGCACATCCTTTATGCGGCGAAGATAGCGCGAAATGATGAAGGCGTGTTCGTCGTTGTCCTCCACCAGCAGAATATTCAGTGGCTTCAGCGGTGACATCAGTGCTCCTTTTCAGGGGAGGCTTCCGGCTTGCTGATATTGCGATTCCAGATACCCCAGTAGGTCGCCATGCTTTCGACCATTTTTTTTAAGTCTTCGGCCTGCAATGGCTTTACCAGATAGCTGTTGGCGTGCAGGTCGTAGGCCTTCAGTTTGTCGACTTCCGCGTCTGAGGTGGTCAGTACAATGATGGGGATCTTGCGAAGTTTGGCGTCATCTTTGACTTCCGAAAGAACTTCGTGCCCGTCAAGGCGGGGCAGTTTCAGATCCAGCAGAATGATGTCCGGCTTTTCCCGGCTTTGATAGGGAGTCAGTCCTCGCAGATACTGCAGGGCCTGAACTCCGTCGCTGACCCGGTCCACTTTGTGAACAAAGGATTCTTTTTTGAGGTTCCTCATGACGATCAGGGCGTGATCGTCATTGTCTTCAACCAGCAGAATTCTTAATGGATGTTCTTCATCATGACTTGGTTGCATCGAAGGCTCCTCGCTCGGTGAAAAATTTTGGGAAGGCCAGCCAGAACGTGGCGCCTTCGTTTTCACGGGATTCAACCCAGGCACGCCCTCCGTGCAGTTGCATGATTCTTTGCACGATCGCCAGCCCCACTCCGGTTCCTTCTTTGGTGTTGTCCAAGCGCTGGAACAAACCAAAGATTTTTCGGTGATAAGCAGGTGCAATGCCCGGGCCGTTGTCCTTCACGCCCACCAGCATTTCAGTGGGGGCGTCTTTGGTCAGGATCTGGATTTGCGGCTGGGGCATGTCCGTTCCGTACTTCAGGGCATTGGTCACCAGATTTTCCAAAACCTGGTAAAGGCGGCGCCGGTCGCCGATGACTTTGGGCAGATCTGCCGGCACTTGCACGTCGATGTTGCGGTCTTTAAAGCGATTGGAGAAGTTTTCCAGAATCTCGTTGATGATGTCGCTCATGCTGACATCGCTAAGGTTTAATTCCATGCGGCCGGCGCGACTTAACTGCAGCAGATCATTGATAAGTTCCTGCATGCGCTTGTGCGCCTTTTCCAGGCGGTCGATGGAATCGGCGACATCATCCATGTTGCCGCTTTTGATGTCCTCTTTGATAAACTCAATAAAAGATGAACTCGTCACCAGTGGGGACTTCAGATCGTGGGAAACGGTGTAAACGAACTGTTCCATTTCCTGATTCTTTTGCTGAAGTTCATCATAGGCGTGCTTCAGCCGTGTTTCGATGGTTTTTCTTTCAGTGATATCGACGATGGAAGCAATGGCATAGCTGCTGTTGTCGATGACAATGTGATTCAGGCCGATCTCGACCGGGATTTCTTTGCCGTCTTTGCAAAGACCGGACAGATCGCGGCCGGCACCCATTTGGCGCTTGGTCGGATTTTGCATGAAGCTTTCGCGGTGTTGGGGATGGTGCGGGCGTGACCCCATGGGAACAAGTCGTTCTATCGGAGAACCTTTCAGTTCGCCGGGATTGTATCCAAACATCTTTTCCATTTCACCATTGCACAGGACCACGAAGCCGGCTTTGTTCACCATGACGATTCCTGTTGGCAAAGACTCGATAATGGTTTTGAACCGGTTCTCATGCTCGAAGGCTACAGTTTCCACAGATCCCCCTTTATTCCTACGCACAATTTTAGTTTGTTTACGCAAAATTCCGGACGCAATATGTTTGATCACAGGTGTGTCTTCACAACCGGATTTTCTTTAGCACCACTTAGCAGTTCATTTTGGCAAAGCACGCGAATCAACTTTCTCTTTCCTTTAATTTCGCTACCTTCTGGCTGTGAAAGAATTTTCACCAACGCAGGAATCAAGGAGGATGGTATGCGTTTCTCGAAATTAGTTCTGATTTTGTTTTTAGTCACAGCCACATCGCTGACAGCAAAAGGCTTTGTGATGACAGATGCGCCCTACGGGCCACTGCATGATGATCCACAACCCCCTGGGTGGTCCGCCTGGACCAGCGTTGGCGGAGTTGGCACTTCAGATCCGGCCACCTGTTCACGCAGCAACTTCCGCACAGATTTGTTCGTTCGCGGAACTGACAATGCTCTTTGGTATCGTCACTGGAATGGATCAAGCTGGGGTTCTTGGACTTCGCTGGGCGGATTCCTGACCTCTTCACCCGCGGCCGCTTGTTGGGGCCCTAATCGCATCGATGTCTTCGTGCGAGGCGGAGACAACGCTCTCTGGCAGCGTACCTTCCGTCACGGTGTGTGGCAGCCTTGGGTGTCACTGGGTGGCTTCCTGACATCAGGTCCGGCGGCAGCATCTTGGACGGGGGGACGTCTTGATGTCTTTGTTCGCGGTGGCGACAATGCCCTCTGGCACAAGTGGTTCACTGGAGGAGCTTGGTCCGGCTGGGAATCGCTCGGAGGAGTGCTGACTTCAGATCCTGCGGCAGTGTCCTGGTCAAGTGGTCGCATCGATGTGTTCGTGCGAGGAACCGACAACGCTCTTTGGCACATCTGGTATTGGGGAGGCTGGTCCGGTTGGGAATCACTGGGTGGAGTTCTAACGTCATCGCCGGGGGTGTCTTCCTGGGGCAATGGACGTCTTGATGTCTATGTGCGAGGCACTGACAATGCCCTCTGGCACAAGTGGTACAGCGGCGGCTGGTCCGCGTGGGAATCGTTGGGCGGTGGTTTAAGCTCCGGCCCGGATGCCACGTCGTCTGCGCGCGGTCGAACGCTGGTGTTCGTGAAAGGCAACGACAATGCGATTTGGTATCGGTCCTGGAAACAGTAAAAATAAAAAAGCCGGGTTTTGCGACCCGGCTTTTTTATTTATTGTCCTGGCATCACATAGAGCAAATTTGCCCCCGGTCCCAGAGGCAGACCCAGCCAGATCCATACAAACAGCAACAGCGACCAGAAGATCGTGAAGGCAATTGAATATGGCAGCATCAGGGCGATCAACGTTCCCAGGCGGGCTTTCTGATCATATTTATTCGCAAACGCCAGAATCAGCGGGAAGTACGGCATCAATGGCGAAATAATATTCACCACGGAATCCGCCACGCGATAAGAAGCTTGTGTCAGTTCCGGCGCAATTCCCAAAAGCATGAACATCGGCACAAACACCGGGGCCATCAATGCCCACTTTGCCGAAGCACTTCCTAAGAACAGATCCACCACACAAGTTAGAATGATAAAGCCAATCATCAGCGGGATGGCGCTCAGGTGCATGTCCTTCAGAAGCTCAGAACCCTTCACTGCCAGAATTAATCCGACGTTAGACGAATTGAATAAAGAAATAAACTGCGCCGCAAAGAAAACCATGACCAGGTACGGTGCCATTGTCACCATGGCGTCTTGCATGGCATTGGTCACATCACTTTGGGATTTGAAAGTCTTTGCCGCAAATCCATAAGCCACACCGGTGAAGGCCGCCAGGAAGAACACCATCGGGATGATGCCCTTCAAGAATGGGGAATCCAGCAAAGAACCATTGGCAGGATTTCTGAGGAATCCTGAGTCAGGAACTGTGCCCCACAAAACCAGCAGAACGAAGATCGCAAAGACCACACCGGCCCATAGCAGGCCTTTTTTTTCATAAGCATTCAGTGGTTCAGGCGCGGTGCGCTCGGCAGAACCTTTGTATTCGCCCAAAAATGGCAGGGTGATCTTTTTTGCCACCAAAGTTCCGATAGCAATAATCAAAACAGATGAAACCGACATGAAGTACCAGTTCACCACCGGGGTGACCGTGTAAGCCGGATCAATAATGCGAGCAGCCTCTTGAGAAAGACCGGACAAAACAGGATCGGCCACGCTGAGCATGAAGTTGGCGGCAAAGCCCCCGGACACACCGGCAAAACAGATGGCCAGACCCGCCAATGGATTCAAACCGGCGCTATGGAAGGCCATTGCGGAAAGAGGAATCAGTAACACGTAACCGATATCACCCGCGGTGTGGGACATGATTCCCGCCAATAACACAGCCGGAACCAGAAGCTGACGCGGGGACTTGATCACCAGCAATCGTAGCAGGGCGCCAAGAAGTCCACTTTTTTCCGTCAGACTGAAACCCAGCATCGCCACAAGAACTGTTCCCAGGGGAGCAAAGCCGGTGAAGTTTTTCAGCATGTCGGTCAAAACCATGTGCAAACCCGTCACCGACAGCAGATTCGCAGCCGTGATGGTTTCTTTTTTGACCGGATGAACGGCCTCAACACCCAAACCACTGATGACCGCAGACAGCAGAACCACCAAAATGGTTAACAACAAGAACATCAGAGCCGGTTGCGGCAGGGCATTCCCCGCGCGTTCCACCTTTAGCAGAAAGCGATACAACGGTCCGGACTCTACAGAATTATCAGTGCTCGACATGTGGAAATTCCCCCTCAAGCGAATATCTTTTAATATTTGTAAGTACTTGTCACATATTAAAGACAAAGTAAGATGAGTTATGAGCGAAGTATTTTCCGAGAAGGTTCTTAAGCTGATCAAAAAGATCCCGGAAGGGAAAGTGGCCACCTATGGGCAGATCGCGGCCTTGGCGGGGAAGCCTCAAGGATCCCGCGGGGTGGCGTGGCTGCTGCATTCCTGTTCTGAAAGTCATAAGCTTCCGTGGCAGCGGGTTTTGAATTCGAAAGGAAAGATTTCTTTTCCGCCCGGGACGAAATCCTATCGTCAGCAAAAGAAGCTTTTAATTTCTGAAGGTGTGCAGTTCGGTGAAGGCGATGTGATTGATATGTCAGTTTTTCAGTGGAAGAAAAAAGTGGCGCCGGTGAAGCGCGCTTCGCAAAAGCCACGCATGTTTTCTTAACCGGTTCTGAGTATCCTCGTAAAACCTGCTGCAGTAGCGGGTTTTAAGTTTGTTTGTTTGCGCTTCTTTGGTCTTAAATAGGTCTGGAAACTGGTCTAAGGGTCTTTTCAGTTACAGAGTTGTTAAAGAAGACTCAGGCAATGGCAAAACACACAAACTTAAAAAGTGTCTTAGAGTCCTCGAATAAAAATAAAATTTCAGTTCGGTTTTTGCTGGTCTTGGCAGGTCTGTCCCTGGTGGTAGGATGTGCTGGTGCCAGTGGAGACGGCGAGTGGGCTTCAGGGAATCCGGACAGCGCTCAAGGTGGTGCAACCCCTGATCCTGAAGTTCCGACCACACCGAGTGTCCCGGAAGAGGAAGAAGAGGTGGAAACAACAACGCCACCTTTGGCGGGTCTGTTTTTCTCTTTCAAGCCTGGCACCCAGACGCTGGCATATGGCTTGGGTAAAACCTGGGATGGCTGTGACAAAGAGGCCATCGTGCGCGGTGGTTATGACAGTGATACCAAGTGCGGTAATGGCACGGTGCTGCCGGCCTATGCTGAGCACTTGAACAAGCACTTCTTTGGCTGCGTGGAAAAGGGTTCGTTGGCGGCAGGGTATTCGCAACCAGAGCGGGTCTTCATCCGTCACTGGGGAACTTACGTGAACCGCAATGCCCGAAATTCTTCAAGCTTGAGCATGCATGCTTACGCCCGCGCGATTGATATTGTGAAGTTCATTATTTACGACCGCACCGGCAAGGCGACTTCGGTCAGCACCCATGTGCGGGACTTTAAGGGCACGACGGCCAAGTTTTACAATGCCTTCCGCCAGTGCTGGAAGGACACGATGCCATCGAAATGCCGGCCGGGTCAGCGGGAATACAGCGGCTCGATTGGTATTCCGGGTTCAGAGCTTGGCGGAAACAGTTTGCATAACGATCATATTCATCTCTCATTTCCATTCTGTGCGGGGTAACTTATGAAAAGAATTATTTTTACTTTGATGATTTTGACGGGGGCTTCTTTGTCTGCGGTGGCAGCGACTGACGTGGTGGGTGAAAAAACCCTGGATTTAAAAGGCGGCGGTCAGGCCATGATCACCACCCGAAAAGTGGGCGACAAGCTGGGGCGTCCTTATACAATGGAGCTTCGCGTGAATTGTCAGGGTGGGCGCATGGCGTGGCAGGAACTGCCGGTGCTGGATCAAGAGTCTGTTTGTGACGTAAAACCCCAGTCCGCCAAGCTGTCTGAAGACGGCAAAAGCATTGTGGTTTTGATTCGTGAGACCGATTCTGATGAATTCAACCGTCTTTCCAAACAGACTCCGGCGGGAATCCTGGGCGAGATCCAGCCTCAGTGTAAAAAAGAGGCGGCCGAGTTCAAATTCCCGGTGGAAAGTTATTGTTTGCGATAGTTCCAGTCGAATCTGCCCTGAAGCTGTGATAGCTTTGGGGCATGAGTTCAACTTGTTGTGTATGCCAAAAACCCAAAGCCACGCTTCAGTGTGGCTGTTGCAAAGAAGCGGTCTGTAAGAACTGTGCGCAGTTTCTGGAAGAGGGCCGCTTTTCCTTTATGACGAAGGTTCCGGAATTGCTTTCCCACGGGGCTTATTGCACGCCGTGCTTTGATTTCAAAGTCATGCCGGAAGTCGAAGCTTATGATGCCGATCTGGAAGCAGCTCGCAACATCGCGGTCTTTTTCAAGGATCAAAGCAAGGAAACCCGCAATTTCAAACGCACGGAAAAAGCTTTCAAGGTTGTTGATTGCGAGGATCGTGAAGAGACTCTGCTGCGTCTGGCTTTCTTTGCCGTCCAGGCTAAATTCAATGCCATCATTGATGTTGAGATCACTTCCAGGAAAGTTCGCACCGGGGCCTATCAGACTCATCTTTGGAGTGGCAGCGCCATTCCCACGAACTATATCGGCCGCCGTTAATTAAATGCATAGCCCCGTCCTGGTTTGAACGGGGCCCTTGCCCGGAACGCTCCATCACAACGTGCTCTATTGAACCGTAATCCACACATTTGATTTTCCGTAGCTGCGCACCAGCCGGTTGAAGACATATCCGTTATCAGGGTGCATGCGAATACAACCGTGGGATGCGCGGGTGCCTAACTTAGACCAGTTGCCTTGAGGTGTGCCGTGCAGGGCAAATCCTCCACTAATAAAGACAGCATAAGGCATGTTGCCCAAGCCATTATAGTCGCCACCGGGGAATTTGCTGGAGCTGTAGCGATCATAGATACGGCCGTTGGGATGTTTGTCAAAGTTAGGGGTGCCGTATCCCGACATGCCGGTGGATACCAGCCATGAACCGCGCAGGGATCCGTTCACATACAGATACATGCGTTGACTTGATTTCACCACTTGAGCCCAGACCGCGCAGCTGTTGCGAGTGCAACCGCCAAAGATATTCACGATGTCATCCAGATAAGTCTCTGGAAGGTGAGCGGACTGTCCGGTTTCTTCTTCGTAAATTTTATCGAATTGTTCCAGTACTTGCTCGATGTTCGGGTCAAAGGGGTTGATCTCGTCGATCACGGTAGGACTGCGTTTTTGCATTGTTTCGGTGGGCTCTGCCTGGGCAGTATTCACTGTCAAAAACAGCAGAGCGGCTATTGCTCCTGTTATTTGTTGTAGAGTTCTCATGCCACACCTCATTGGTTAGAGAGTTGGGATTTGTCCTCATTGTACTTTGTGGGGGCAAAAATTTGGTAATTTCCGTACAAGCTTGGACGGATGACAGAGAATTTTTCAGACAGGAAGACCGACGAAGGGAACCTTCATGCAAGTTCAGAAAGGGAACGACACGGAAGTCTGGTGTGAGGATTGGGGACAGGGGACAGAATGTGAGCATGTCGAATTTCTCTTCAACATGCTCACTAGCAGCTGACTAGGACTTAAATGGCAGGGCGCCCAGGAAATCTTTTTTGCCAACCTCCACGCCGTTGTGGCGAAGGATGGAGTAAGCCGTTGTGACATGGAAATAGATGTTCGGAATCGCGTGATGCAAAACGTAGTCTTCTCCAGTCAGGTACTTTCCTTCCCAGCGGGGCTGAGAGATGTGCTTCTTTTCAGAGCCAGCAAAATCATTGGCAGAAACTGATTCCAGGAAAGCAATCGTGCTTTCGATACGCGCTTTTAGTTCCGGCAAAGTTTTTTCGGTGTCTGGATGGGAAGGAGCTTCTTTGCCTGTCAAACGTGCCACACCCAGTTTCGCTGTATCGCAGGCGATCTGAATCTGACGAGTCAGCGGGAACTGATCCGGTGCCAGTCGGGAGTTCAACAGAACCTCGACATCAAACTTTTTTGTCTCGGCCAGGTGAGCACCCTTGTCCAGAAGTGCGGAAAGATTTTTAAGAGTTTTGATAAATGGGGGAACAGTCATTTCGTAAAGCATGGAAACCTCCGGTGAACAGTGCAGAAGAATTAGAGCAGAGGCTTTTCCCAGTGACAAGTTCTGTGTTGCGGTTAGACTCATTGCCTGCAGCGGGAGTCAGGCCATTGGATTTAAAAAAATATCAGGAGCGCAAAACACAACAGCAGGGCTTTCAGTTGGGCCGGCCGCTGTGTTATTCCTGCATGCAGCCGGGAAAAGCCTGTTATTGCCACGCTATTGAAAGGTTTGATCCCCAAATCAGTTTTGTTCTGTTGATTCATCCCATTGAGGTGCGCCGGCGCATCGCCACCGGGCGCATGACGTCTTTGTGTCTGGAAAAGTCTTATTTAATCTCTGGACAGAATTTCAGCGAGAACCCGCAGGTCAATGCCTTGATCAGGGATCCGGCGAATCACTGCGTGATTCTTTATCCGGGGCGGGATTCCAGTGACCTGTCGTTGATGAACCCGCTGGCGCGGCAAAGTCTGGTGCCCGCGGGAAAAAGACTGACCGTGTTTGTGATTGATGGCACGTGGGCCACAGCAAAAAAGATGATGCGTGAAAGCCATAACCTTCACGCCCTTCCCAAGATCTGTTTTTCTCCTGAAAAACCGTCAGCGTTTCGAGTTCGCAAACAGCCGAAGGAATTCTGCTATTCCACCATCGAAGCGGTTCATCAGACGATTGAATTGTTGGGTGGGGATCTGGGGCTGAATCTGAAACAGCGCCCGCATGACAACCTTCTGGAGGTCTTTGATCTGATGGTGGAGCGTCAGCTGCTTCACCTGCGCCATGCAGAGGAAATTCACGGGCCTTTTAATTCACGTGATCTTAAGGCCCGTGACAGTCGTTAGTGAGTCACTTGCTTGGAAGCAAGGTACTCTTCGTAAGTGATGTGATTGTCGTAAACCACACCCTGATCAATTTCGATAATTCTGTTGGCCACGGTTTGAATCAGTTCATGGTCGTGGGACGTGAAGATCACAGTGCCCTTAAAGCGGCTTAAGCCTTCATTCACGGCCGTGATGCTTTCCAGATCCAAGTGACTCGTTGGTCCGTCCAGAATCAGAATGTTCGCACCTGACAACATCAGTTTAGAGAACATGCAGCGAACCTTTTCGCCTCCGGAAAGAACCTTGGGCTGTTTCAGAGCATCAGTGCCGCCGAAAAGCATTTTACCCAGGAATCCACGCAGGAAGGTTTCGTCTTTTTCTGTGGAGTAAGGGCGCAGCCAGTCCACCAGAGTTTCTTCTTCGCCATTGAAGTAACGGGAGTTGTCCGTCGGGAAATAGCCGACAGAAGTGGTAATACCCCAGTTGTAAGTTCCGGAATCAGCCTGCATTTCGCCAGAGATGATTTCCAAAAGAAGTGTCTTTGCCAGGTCATTGCGACCCAGAAGAGCGACTTTGTCGCCTTTTTTCAGGGTGAAGCTCAGGTTTTTCAGCAGAGTTTCGCCTTCCCAGGTTTTGGTCAGCTTATCAACGACCAGGACATCGTTCCCCAGTTCGCGTTTGATATCAAAGCCGATGAACGGCTTTTTGCGGGAAGATGCCGGCAGATCCACGAACTCCAGTTTTTCCAGTTGTTTTTGACGGGAAGAGGCCTGACGGGATTTCGAGGCATTGGCGCTAAAGCGGGCAATGAAGGCCTTCAGTTCTTCGGCCTTGTCAGAGCTTTTCTTGTTCTGATCTTCGCGCAGGCGCTGATTCAGTTCGCTGGCCTGTCTCCAGAAATCATAGTTCCCGGTGTAAGTGGTCACTTTGCCAAAGTCGATGTCAGCAATGTGCGAGCAGACTTTGTTCAGGAAGTGACGATCGTGCGAAATCACGATGACGGTGTTTTCAAAGTTCAGCAGGAATTCTTCCAGCCACTGGATCGCATAGATGTCCAAGTGATTCGTCGGCTCATCCAGCAGCAGAATGTCCGGGCGGCCAAACAGGGCCTGCGCCAGAAGCACTTTTACTTTTTCGCCGCCGGTAAGCTCTTTCATCAGTTTGCCGTGCAGTTCTTCCGGGATTGCCAGGCCAGCCAGCATCACGGCCGCTTCGGATTCTGCTTCCCAGCCGTTCAGTTCCGCAAATTCGGTTTCCAGGTCAGAAGCACGAACGCCGTCCGCTTCCGAAAAGTCCGCCTTTGCATAAAGAGCGTCTTTTTCTTCCATCACCTTGTACAGGCGGTCATTCCCCATCAGAACGGTCTTCAGTACCGGGAATTCGTCATAGGCATAGTGATCCTGCTTCAGGATAGACAGACGCTGATCAGAGCCGATGATCACTTCGCCGGTGTTGGGCTCGATTTCTTTGGAAAGAACTTTCAGGAACGTGGACTTGCCAGCCCCGTTGGCGCCAATCAGGCCATAGCAGTTGCCTGGGGTGAACTTTACATTCACTTCTTCGAAGAGTTTTTTGCCGCCAAAACGCAAACTTACATTGTT
Source organism: Bdellovibrio bacteriovorus str. Tiberius (assembly GCF_000317895.1). Lineage (NCBI taxonomy): Bacteria > Pseudomonadati > Bdellovibrionota > Bdellovibrionia > Bdellovibrionales > Pseudobdellovibrionaceae > Bdellovibrio > Bdellovibrio bacteriovorus. The sequence continues at coordinate 3,757,848 of NC_019567.1, read as the reverse complement.
CGTGCTGATCATCGGAAGGGTCCTTTTGAAAGCTGTTTTTTTACGTGTTTCAGGCGGGAAACGCAACCCTTTCCCCATCTGAAAGGGGGCCTTGGAAAAAACTCCCGGTGAAAAGGCCTGGCCGTGTGCTCTTGGCTTGAAAATAGGGGGGCTTGGCGGCTTAATAAATGAATTATGTTTGTAGGAGGACTTATGAAATTTACAGCACTACTGGCCCTGTTTATCAGTCCCTTGGCTTTGGCGGCCGAGACGGAAGTAAAAGAGTTTGATGCGAAAACCATTCATAGTTTCGATATCGAAAATCTGAACGGAAACATCAAAATTGAAGGGGCTCATGAGGATAAAATCGTGATCACGGCTGAAAAAACCGACTTCACCAAGTCCTGCCGCCTGGAATTCAAACAAAAGGGCACGGATCTGGATGTGGAAGTGTCCCGCAAAGGTGTCTTTAAAAAATCAGACTGCACCACCCATTTCACCGTGCTTCTGCCCAAAGTGGTCGAGCTGGATGTGAAAACGGGCTCTGGGAACATCGCTGTCACCGGAACCAAAGGGGACATTGACTTTAAAATCGGCAATGGCCAAGTGACGATCGACGCTGACGTGCACGAACTGGATGGTTCTGCTGGAAATGCGGAAATCAGCGTGAAATCCCTGACGGGCAAATCCGAGCTGAAAATGGGTTCCGGCACGGTGAAGGCTGCATATGCCGCCTTGCCAGCCACGGGTGAGTTCGAGATCAAATCCGGCAGCGGCAACGTAGAACTGACCCTGCCGGCTGATGCGAAAATTCAGACCAGCTTTATTTCTGTGGGTGGAAAAATGACCAATGAACTGGGCGATACGAAAAATGCCGGATTCAAAGTGAAATTGCAGTCTGGTGCCGCGAACCTGCATATTAAGAAAGCTCCGTAATTGCGCATGACCAAAAAAGCACCTGTCGTCATTGAGGTTTTAAACAGGGTCACTGCAGTTTCCGTGGAAAAACACACGGGCAAGAACTGGGATCAGTGGGTCAGAATTCTGAATGACCAAGGGGCAAAAAATCTTTCCCACAAAGAGATCGTGGCTTTGCTGGGAAAGAAACCTTTCAAGTTGAAGGAATGGTGGCGTCAGATTGTGACTTCAGGTTATGAGGTTCACATCGGCCGTCGTCAGGAAGGCCGCAATCAAAAAGGCGAGCTTTCCGCCACGGTGACACGAACCTTTTATATCAGCGCGGATAAACTTTGGAAACTGCTGGAATCCCCGGAAGGTCAGGCCGTGTGGCTGAAGCCTTTGTCTCGTTTCAAGTTTAAGCCCAAGAATGTTTTTGAAACCGAAGATGGCTACTTCGGAGAAATCCGCACCATGAAAGAAGGCGAGCGCCTGCGCATGAGCTGGCAGGATCCGGAATGGCACAAGCCCACGATTGTGCAGATTTATGTGATGGGCCGGGTTCCTGGCAAATCCATGCTGGCGTTCATGCACGATGGAATCAAAGACACCCGTTCAAAAGCGGCGATTCGCGACCGCTGGACCGAAGCCATCAACGCCCTTGTGGAAATGACTCCGGCGGCTCCGGTACGAAAGAAAAAATCCTAACGACCGCCGACGTTCGTGCGATCAATAATAAATTTCAACAGAGTTTCACGACTGATGCCGCGTTCTTTCAAAGGACCCTGTGTGCCGATGTGACCGGTTTCTTTGATCCAGCTTTTCACAGTTGAAAGTGTCGACTTTGATGTCGGAACAAATCCGGCGGCCAGATCCAGACAGATGCCGCGAGCAGCACCGGCCTTCGGTGAATAGTCGTGGGAAACAAAGATCCCCTTGTAGCGCCATTTATTATCACGATCGATGTCCGGATAGACCTTGCGATTCAGCTGCGCCCATACTTCGCAGTATTCGGCATTAGTCATGTCCGAACGCAGTTGGTAAGCGAAGGTTTGTACGGAATCCAGAATCCAATCCGCCACTTCGGGCTGCAGAGTCGTGGCCAGGTCGGATCTTAGCTTTGTGAATTTCAGCGTACTGACGCGAAGTTTCGGATCGAACAGGGCCTGAGGCAGCAAATCCGGATAGCGTTCGCCATTTTGTGTGGCCCAGATCTGAGTTGCTTCATAGTTCACGCAGGAATCAAAGAACGACACCGGCATATGACCCAGCAGCGTTTGATAGAACGGCTGACGGCAGGCCTTCAGCACACGGTCTTTCTCGGTGCTGGTCAGGCCGTCGTCGCGGTCGATCTCTTTTTGGAATTTCTTTGAAACGCCAGTGTCATTGCAGTTTTTGCTGGAGGTGTATTCCAGCCCGTCGTGCACCAGGTATTTGATCAGATTGTATTTTTCGGCGGATTTCTTCTTAAGCAGATTTGGATTAAAGCGGTAAGCAGTCACACTTTCTGCAAAATCCTCAAAGGGATTGGATTGACCATAGCGGGACACGAAAGGATGCCCTTGCAGGGCTTTTTTCTTTTCAACTTCAAATCCACCGGCTTTGGCTTCTTTCCAGTTGCTTAGCTGCAGCCAGGCCGCCGAGCGGTCATAGTCCGAAAATTGATTGTCAGAATGGTTGTGGGCGATTTCGTGATAAAGCGTGTATTGGCGCATGATCGAGGATTGCTCTGACCACGAATCAAAAAGTTCAATGGCGGCATTGGCCAGAACTTTTCCGCCGTCGTCACCGTAAGAGGCGCGGGTGTAGCCGCGTTTGAATTTGATCAGCTGTTTGTTGAATCCAAATGGCAGCTGCCCGGGTTTAACCAGTTCAAAGGTGCGAATGACATCGGCGATTTCGCTGGCGGTGAAAAGCGAAGCGCTGGAAAAAGAATAAGGTGATGTGTTCACATCAAACTGATCCATCAGATAAAGCATCTGAGGTCCGACATCGGAACCGAAGATCTTTTGCGCCGCACACAGAGCTTTGTCGCAGGCGGGACCGATTTTAAATTCTTTCTGGAAATCCCTGATAACTTTTTCTGGCGCCGCACCTTCGCGTCCTAAAGTCAGCAGGCGGCTGAGCGCCAGCACCAGACGGGGGCGTTCATTGGTCATAACCACGCCAAGAACTTCATGAGTTCCCGCTTCATAGCCGTTTTCAATCGGAAGATTTTTATAGTGGCGCTGGATTTCTTCGGTGGTGACCGGCAGTCGCAAACGACAGACGGCAGATTTAACCTGGCGTTCGTTGGCGGCCCACCAGTCAAGTTCCTCTGCGGCCGGGGTGCGTTTGTTGGGCGGAAGAGGCACCACGTGATCGGTTACGTGCGGGCTTTCATTCACCGTTGTTTTGGGCAGATGAGTGCAGGCGGAAAGTACAAAAACAGCTGCCAGAATAAAACGGGATAAAAACAAGCGTAACTCCTCAGAAATAGATCCAATATTGTCTTTTCGGAGAAGGCTCAATGGGCTTAATGGCGCCGTTGGGAAATCTCAAATTAACACAGGACTTTCAGAGAGGAATTCGCGATTAAAAACTTTCGAAGGTGCCTTTTTCGCGGTTCTTGCGCACTTGAGGCACGTTGAACACCTGGTTGTGGAAGGAAATATAGAACCCCGGTTGCAGAAGCTTCGCAGACAACAAAGCTTCGGTAACATTCTGGGCGGCATCGCTGTCATCAAAACCCATAGGGATCATCGCGCCGGTGAACACCACTGGAACTTTAGGTGTGCCGATGTCCTTAAAGCAGTGTTCGGCAGAAATGTGCATGGTGTCGGTTCCGTGCAGAACAACGATCGGGCTTCCACGCTGCATTTGATCTTTGACGGTGGCAGAAATCAGGGCACGGTCTTCGTCTGTCATATACAGCGAGTCTTTGCTTAACAGCGGGTACACCATGATATTGGTGTACGGCAATCGCATCTTGGAAAGAATGCGGTTTTTAATGCTGGTGCCTCTGTTTTCCAGGGATCCATCGAACTCATTGTAAGTTTTTTCGATGGTACCACCGGTGGTGATAATGATGACGTCTTGAATAGCTGTGCCCATGGTTCGAGATCCTATGTCAACTTTCGGAAGCTGGCAAGAAAAGCAAGAAAGCGGATGCTCGTGGAAAAGCCCCCATGGTAGCATATGTTGGCAAGTGAGGTGAGTATGGAAGCACGACTGACGATGATCACGCTGGGCGTTCAAAATCTGGCAGTATCCAGAGAATTCTATGAAAAAGGTCTGAAGTGGCCTGTGTCGCCCGCAAGCAATGAAAACGTGGTCTTCCTGCGAACTGGCGGGGTGGCTTTGTCGTTGTTTCCTTCAGAGGAACTGGCGAAAGATGCCGGCGTGGACCCGCAGGGCAGTGGTTTCAGAGATTTTACCATCGCGCACAATGTGAACAGCAAAGAAGAAGTGGCCCAAGTTCTGGCGCAGGCCGAAAAAGCCGGAGGCCGCATCATTAAGCCTGCCCAGGATGTTTTCTGGGGAGGCCACAGCGGGTACTTTGAAGATCCGGATCGATTTCTGTGGGAAGTGGCGTGGAACCCCATGGCGCCACTGAATGAAAAAGGCGAAATGCAGCTGCCTTAGGCCGCTGCATTTTTACCAGATATTGATAATGTCGTATTCGCGAACCTGAGGGCCATTTTCGACAACGGCGACGCCGCCGACCTTCTGATCCAAAAGCGCTTCGCCCAAAGGACTGTTGGGTGTGACCACCTGAATGCTTTTTCCTTCAAACGGCACACTGACGCCGCCGCCTTTGGCGAGAATAAAGAAGAAGCTGGTTTTTCCGTTGTGTTCCACTTCAATAACAGCGGAAGAAGAAATCCCGTCATTCGGGCCGAAGTCTCGGACACTCAGGTGTTTTAGCAAAAGCAAAACTTCCTCGATATCAGCAATGCGCTTGGCCTGACCGCGTGCCAGGTAAGACGCTTCCAGCCCACGGGTGTCGTATTCGTTTTCAGCTTTGCTTTCCTCGTTGGTGGCCGCATCGATAGTGGCTTTGACGGCTTCTTTAAGAGCCGTCATGTCTGCGACAAGTTGCGTGCGAATAGCTTCGATCAGTTTCTTTTTATCCAAGGGACACCTCGACCGTCAGTATCGCCGTTTGTGTGAACTCAGGCAATCGATTATGCCCAGTGGCTGACAGACTTCACATGTGAAGAAAATAGAAGAGGGCTTGACGGGGAATCAAGCCCTCTGAGGGAAGGGACAAGGAAAGGTGGAGGGAAGGAATGTAGATTAGTTGCCTTCGGTGCCGGTGCCTTGAGTGGCATTCAGCTTTTCGAAGAAACCCCCTTTTTGAGTTTGAATTTCAATTTTTTGTGCTTTTGCTATCGGAGCTTTCGGCAAATAAATGCTGAGGACTCCGTCTTCGTGGTGGGCTTCAACTTTTGAACCATCCACAGTGTCTGGAACGGTGAAGCTGCGGGTGAAGGTGCTTAACACCTTTTCGTCGCGCTTGCGTTCGCCCGAGATGGTCAGAAGTTTTCCGTTCACCTCGATTTTAATACCTTCTTTTTTGAATCCCGGAACATCCATGCTTAGCAGGTAATGTTCTGCAGATTCAGCCACTTCGCAGGCGGGCGTGAACAGTTGTTCCCGTTTTTCCTGATCCGGGGTCGCAGCGAAACTTTCGAATATGCGATCCATCTCTTCAAAGAAATTGGAGTTCATTCTGCGAGCGGGCCAATAAGGTGTTGTAGTCAGTCTCATTAAAAACCTCCTTTGCAGGTTTCGTTCTTACACTCTAACGATGTGGTTGCTTGTGCGACTGTCAAGTTGGGTGGATTAAAAATTTTTGCGCCAACCAAAATCAAAGCCGTTAAATAAAGTGCAAGAAGCAGTTCTTTAATAAGATGTTTGATGGAAAAAGAATCTGTTCGTCTCATGACCGACAACCTCCTTTCGTGGGTCAAAAAGAGGAACCAAAAAATCAGTTTGTTGCCTTAAATCTGTGTACGATATTTTTGTTGTCAAGCTGCGTGCAAGTGCTTGTTATTTACCAATAATTTTAGGACTCTGGATGAACGTGTTAGGATGGGTCTATCTGCGAGGTCGAATGTGAAGGTGGCAATTGCCGGAGCCAGCGGTTTTGTTGGCAAGGCACTGATCAGGGAACTGCAAGGACATCATGAAATCGTTGCGCTCAGTCGGTCCGGTAAAAAGGATTCGGCAGACGGCGTCGAATGGCGTTCCTGTGATTTATTCAGTCTGCTGGATTCTGAAAAGGCTTTGCAGGGCTGTGATGTCGCCGTTTATCTGGTGCATTCCATGCGACCTTCAGCGCAACTGACCCAGGGGACTTTTGAAGATTTTGATCTGATCGTGGCCGATAACTTTGTTCGCGCGGCGGAAAAATGCGGAGTAAAAAGAATTTTCTATCTGGGAGGCATGTGCCCTGAAAATTCCCAAGGGATGTCCCGCCATCTGCACAGCCGTCACGAGGTCGAAGGTGTTTTTAAAACCAGTCGTATTCCTGCAACCATACTGCGCGCGGCAGTGATTCTGGGGTCTGAAGGTTCATCCTTTCATATTATGACTCGGTTGGTGGATCGCCTGCCGGTGATGGTCTGCCCAAAGTGGACGAGTACGCAGAGTCAGCCCGTGGCTTTAAAAGATGTGGTGCGCAGTCTGCGCTATTGCATTGAGACCGCTGAAACCCAGAATCATATTTATGATATCGGTGGGCCGGATGTGATCAGCTATCTGGACATGATGAAGATGATTGCCCACATGCAGGGGCTGGAGCGCACGTTGTTGCCGGTGCCCTTTTTAACGCCAGGACTTTCTACCTTATGGGTGTGCATGGTTACGGGGGCCCCAAAGGCTTTGGTTGCACCTTTGGTGGAAGGCCTAAGATCTACATTGCTGGTCAGTGACAAGCGCCGACTGGATATACCTGGATACAAGTTCATGCCGGTGGAGCAAGCGCTGAAAGAAGCCCTGGCCGATTTCACGGAAAAGAAAACTCCGCTGGCCTTTCAAAAAAGTCCCTTGGGCAGCTATGAAGTGCGCTCGGTGCAGCGCCTGTTGATCCCGGAAGGTGTTACGGCGGATGAAGTGGCCCATGCTTACATGGAATTCTTACCCAGCATGCGTCCGGGTCTGATGAAGGTGGAAGTCAGTGGACGCTGGGTGAACTTCTGCTGGAGCTTTCCGTATGTACGTCTGTTGATTCTGGAATATTCTCCGGAAAGAAGCTGGTCCCATCGTCAGTTGTTTTACGTGCGTGGTGGTCTGCTGGCGCAAAAAACCGTGCGGGGGCGCCTTGAGTTTCGCGAAACTCTGGGTGGCAAGGCGGTCATTGCCGCTATTCACGAGTTCAAACCCCGCATGCCGTGGTTCTTGTATCGCTGGACTCAGGCGTTGTTTCATATCTGGGTTATGCGTCAGTTCGGACTTTACTTGAATCGGCCCAAGTCTGCGCGATAGTCTTTTAGTGCAAGGAGGCCCGCATGGCCAAGTCAGATCATTCCAGCTTTATCGGTTATATTCTTTGGATTTTTGGTTTCATGGGGGCGCACCGCTTTTATTTCGGGAAGTCCATCACCGGGACCATCTGGTTTTTCACGTTTGGTCTGGCGGGCATTGGCTGGCTGATTGATATCTTCCTTATTCCGAGCATGAATCGCAGCGCCCAGCGCAGCTATCGCAGTGGGCGTGTGGACTACAACGTCAGCTGGATTCTGCTGACGTTCTTAGGGATCTTTGGTGTGCACCGGTTCTATATGGGCAAATGGCTGTCAGGTTTGATCTGGCTTTGTACCGGCGGTCTTTTCCTGATCGGTTACCTGTATGACTATTGGACTTTGAATGAGCAGATTTCCGACGTGAACCGCGAGACGGCTTAACCACGCGGCCCCCAGCGACCCCCAGCTGATCAAAAGCGCATCAAAGGGAACGCGGAAACGGTTTTCCGACTTAAAGAACCACACGGTCAAAAACAGCGAAAGCATCAGAAGAATCGTCGCTTTGTTAAAGGGTTCTTCTGACTTTCGCAGCACCAACAGACCCAGCAGGGTCAGTGGCAGCATGGCATAATAAAAGAAACTTTCCCAAGGATAATAAAGTTCCTTGGTGGGGTTTGAAATGATCGGCCACAGTGGATTTCCCCACGCCAGATAATAAATATATCTCAGACTTGAAACCAGCACGGCTGGATTTTCGGCGACACACTTCAGACCTTCTTTCCAGAAATAGGCCTGGTTGGTGAAAGGCTGATCCCACTGTTTGAATGTTCGTTCGTTGGTAAAGTGAAACAGCGGGGACATCCAGCGTGCACCCGATGAATCGGCGTTGTCTTTGGATGGGCATTTGCCTTCGATAAAGTTTAAAGCTCCGGCCGTGGGTCCCAGCTGAGGCTTGCCATAGTGTTTCCACGTCCACGCCATATGAGGAACGGCGATCAGCAGGCAGCCGATAGCCATGACCGTCACTTTTAAGACTGCACGTGTGAAGTGATGGCGTTCACGATAAAGCAGCCACAGCCCCAGAATCGGGATGAAGAACGCGTGATTGCCTTTAAAGTAAAATGCCAGGGCCAGCAAAATTCCCATCGCGAAATAGCCTGACAGCTTTTCGTGCTTGAGCGTTTTCATCATCAGCCACAAGAACAGTGTGATCAAAAAAGCATAAGCATTTTCAGCCATGTGGAACGTCGCAAATCCCGCCAGCGGAATATAACTTGCGGATATCAGCGCGGAAAAAGCCCCTGCCAGCGCACCGAAACGTTCGCGCACCATCAGATAGATCAACACGACCGTACCCCATGACAAGAACACCTGGGACCAGTTGAAAAGCTCAAAGCCTCCCAGTTGGCGCAGCCAAAGACTCCATAAAGTAAATCCCGCGGGCTGGAAAAGCTGACTTAAGGTGTATTCTCCGCGCATGATTTCTTCACCGCGGTGGAAGTATCCGGCCATGTCAGAAAAAAGACTGAACTCGGGCGGAGCTTTGATAAACACCAGCCAGAAGCGGAACAAGAAGGCTCCACCCAGAACAGCGACGACAAAAGTGCGTTCGGGTAACGGCATGGCCGGCAGCTTCGCAAAAAGCATCATCATCAGGGAGCCTGCAACCAGCAAAAGTCCCAGTGCAACGGGAAGATCTTTCCAGTCCTTTTCAAGCAGGACACCGTAGCTGTCCCCCTTGGTGCTGCCAGCAAAATGCCAGGTGGTTTCCTTGGCAAGGCTGGGGGCGGTGTTGTTCAGTTTGAATCCTGCAAAGTTGTCGCAGCGGGTGTTCAGATTCGTGGGCAGATTCCAGTCACCGTGCTGGGTGCTCATCTCATGCACGCAGTTCATCGTGCGCAGGTTCAGATATTTCAAAGGATAGATCATCGGGGAGGTGGTGAACTTCACCCAATAAAGGCCCTCCCGTTCCGGATTCATGTCCTGAAACTGAAAGGTCGCCAGGGAATCCTGAACGGTATTTAGATCCGGTTTGATGATTTCAATATTGTGGGCACGAGGAGTCAGCAGAAACAGCCAGCACATTGCCAGAGTGAAAAGGACAAGGCCCAGGCCGAAGAATACGTTCGATTTCAGAGAGTTTTTCATGGCTGGGGACTATCTACTTAAAAGAAGTCCCTGCCCTCAAGTTACGAAACCCTTAGTGAACAAGTCGTAATAGAGACATGTTATGGAAGAACACCAAAAGCAGATAAGGCACGGTGGTCGTCACCAAAACGCCCCAGGGCTTTGGGTTGTGAAGGATGTGCAGGCCTGAAATGACAAAAATAAGCGGCGCAAAGACCACCAGGGTCGCGGGCACCGCGAAATTCAGCAAAAGAACGGCGCCTCCGATGATTTCCATCAATTTAACTGTGGGCATGATAAAGCGCGTTTCAAAGCAGGCGTTCACAAAGGCATCGATCTTGGGATCAGAGGGTGGAATCTTCACCCAATGGAAGAAGCCGTTCAGGCCCCAGAAAAACATTTGCAGTCCAAAAATCCACCGGCAGACAATCTCGATGTATTCAATCATGCCGTCAGTGTAGCGGAAGGACCAGGTCAGATCAATGCGGGATTCGTGCATGATTCTTACCACTGGACTTCGCCAAACCTCCAATTGCCCTGAACCCCTTGATAGCTTTGGGAAAGACAGGGAGGTCGATGTGGATATGGAATTGGCGAAGGTGGATCGCGAGATTGTGAACAATGAAGCTTATGATCATCTCGCGGATCGATGGTATGAAGCGCAGGATGATCCTATTGCTCTTTTGCGCAACCAACACAAAGTTGAAATGCCGTGGATTCTGGAAGCCATCCGACGCAATATTGGTTACAAAGCCGAAATTCTGGATATGGGTTGTGGTGCGGGCTTTCTGTCGAATGATCTTGCGGCTGCAGGTCACAAGGTGACGGGGATTGATCTTTCCACATCCAGTTTGAAAGTCGCGGAATCCCGTGATCTCACCCATTCAGTGCACTATAGCCAGGGGGATGTCTATCAAGTGCCGTTCCCGAATGAAAGTTTCGATGTCGTTGCCGCGATGGATCTGTTGGAACATGTTTCTGATCCTCAACGGGTGATTGCGGAAGCTTCGCGGGTGCTGCGTCCGGGGGGACTTTTCTTTTTCAACACCTTCAATAAAAATCCTTTAGCCTGGCTTGTGGTCATTAAAGGCATGGAATGGTTCGTAAAGAACACACCCAATGACTATCATGTGTATTCTTTATTCATTGAACCGAAAAAACTGAAGTTGTGGCTGGAGGATTTTGGCCTGGAAACCAATGAAATACGTGGTATTCGTCCGGTGTTCGCCCAAAAAGCACTGTGGCAGCTGATTCGCACGGGTGAAGTGCCAAAAGATTTTAAATTCACATTTTCGCGAGCCCCTTTAATTGCGTACACAGGCTTTGCAAAGAAGTCGCGGGGATTCAATTAATTAACAAAAAGCAACTTGAGGAGTGGTAAACAAAGGAATATAGATTTCGACATGAATGTTTCCACTCTTCTTAGATATTGCGGCTTGCTCTTGGTGGGCATGATGGCGGGGAGCTCTTTCGCCTTCGTTCTGGGTATGGGCCCTGCGATGGAGCAACTGTCCATCACTTCCTACATGGAATTTCACCGCTCTATGGAGACTCCGTTTAATATCTTCAGTCCCTTGATTTATTTGCTGGCTATCGCGACTTTGGTGGCCAGTCTTTATCAGATTCGTCAGTCGTGGAAGTCGATGGAATTTCTATTGATCGCTTTTGCCCTGCTGTGTGTGGTGGACGAATTGTTGATGACTCGCTTTGGAAATTTGCCTTTGAATCACGTGATCAGCCAGTGGGATTTGATTGCGCCGCCACCGGATTGGATGGAGATCCGTTCACAGTGGCTTAGATTCATGTACATCCGCAGCGCTTTGCTGGTGTCAGGATTTGCGCTGCTGTTGGCGTCAACGTTCTTTATGAAACGGTCTCCGGCTTCCCCGCAAGATGTCTTTGCTGTCGCTTAGGCAGATTGATTTTGTTTGAATTATCTCCGGATAACTTCTGATTTTTGTCTTCGCCCTTTTTCAGGAAGCGAGGAACTTCTTTTTTCCCCGTAGCCAAATAGTCTTCAGCCAAAAGGTCTTTGGCTTGCTCTTCCGGCCACTGCTGACTTTCAGTCAGATACACCAGGGCTGATTCAAACAGATTCAGCTGGGAAATCCCGTGGGACTGAGTATGGCGTTTGGACATAAAATCATTGAAGTCATAGAACTGCCAGAAGAAGGACTTGTGTTCCTGATCCTGGGCTTTTTCTTTCATGCTTTCCACGAACTTTTTAAAAGTTCCGCTGTTGGCGTAAAGGTTCCAGTACTTGGCGAAACGATTCATCACCTGCAGGGTCGCAAAGTCCATGGATTTGGTGCGCAGGATCTGGAACGGAGGGTGATTGGAATAAACCATCTCCCATTCCTTGTCGTGACGGGCGATCGGGGCGCCTTTCAGGCGTTTCAAAATACCGACCTGAATTTCGTCCGGGCGAAGTTCCGCCAAAGTATCAAACCCACGCGCAAAGCTATGGATGTCTTCACCCGGCAGACCCACGATCAGATCGGCATGAGTGTGCACGCCGGTTTCTGAAGCCAGGAAACGGAAGTTGTCTTTTACTTTTTCCAGATCATTTCTGCGGCTGACCAGACGAGCCACATCGGTGTTCCAGGTCTGAATGCCGATTTCAAACTGCAGGGCTCCGGCTGGGAATTTTTTGATTAATTCTCTGATTTCGGTCGGCAGACGGTCGGGCACCATTTCAAAGTGCAGGAAAAGCCCCAGATGCACACGCTCCAGGAAGAATTCCAGAATCTGGGTGCAGGTGGTGGGGCTTAAATTGAAAGTGCGATCGATGAATTTAAACTGACGGGCCCCGCGGTCCATCAGCTTTTGCATGTCGGCCAAAAATGCCGGGACGTCAAAGTTTCGAACGGCTTTATCCAAAGACGACAGGCAGTATTCGCAGCGATAAGGACAGCCGCGGGAAACCTCGACATACAAAACCCGGTTCTGAATGTCTTCGTCAGAGTAAAACTCGTACGGGGTTCTGATGGTTTTAATATCCGGCAGGATGTTGGTGACAAACTTTTGGGCCGGCAGTGTTCCGTCAGTCAGGAAGTTTTTGCAGAAGTCGCGGAACAGGAAGTCCGCCTCGCCCTTAATGGTGAAATCTGCGATCTGACAAATCGGATTGCTTTCGGCTTCGTGGCTGACCTCGGGCCCGCCCAGAACCACCAGGGTTTCGGGGCTGATTCGTTTTAGCAGGGACATCAGTTCCAAAGACTCCTGGGCATTCCAGATATACACACCCAAACCAATAATTTTTGGTTTCTGACGCAGAAGGGTTTCGGCGATATCGCGGGGATCCCTTGCAATGGTGAACTCCATGATTTGAGCGCGGTTTTGCAACTCTTCAAGATTGGCGTACAGATAACGCAGTCCGAACGAACTGTGTTGATAGGTGGAGTTCAGGGTTACAAGCAAAATGTCAGTCGTCATAGGGGGCTATCCTAATGCATGTTGAAAAAATAAGCGAATTGTCTTTGCCAACATGAGGACAATTTAGCTACCATTACTTTGCGGTAATGCTTTTTTCAAAGGATTGAAAATGATGAAAACTGCCACGATGGCTTTTGTGACGTTGGTTGCTGTGACGGCAACTGCGCATGTGCCTACGCTAGAGAATTTCGAGACTAAACCTATTCTGGCGGATCTTAAGGACTTGCGTGCCCTGAACATCCCGGTATTGGCAAAAGATGAACGCATCGAAGTCGGTTACGCAATCGTGACCCCGTTGATGCAACAAAGAATTCAGGAACGTTCTCACGCCGTCGGTAAATGCGGCGGCTTTGAAGATCTGACTTTGGATATGCATATCCAGGGCACAGGCTTTAACGGCATTTTGGATAGTCTTGCGGCTATTCAGGAAAAGAACGCCCTTTATGAGCGTGCTCCATTTGCAGCGTTGGCTTTGGAAAAAAACGGAATCATCGAATCTGCGATGACCGAAGTCAGTGAAGACAACCTGCGCAGTTATGTGACCTGGCTTTCTTCTTTCCCAAGCCGCAGCAACCGTGATGCGGATCCAAACCGTCACGTGGTGGAAATGAAAACCCGCCTGGAAGCGATGCTGGCTGAATCCACAATCCCTTACGAGATTTCCGAGATCAACCACACCTCGACCAAGCAAAGAACTTTGAAAGTTCGTCTGGTCGGCAGCGAGCGCCCTGGCGAGATCGTGGTCCTTGGTGGTCACCTTGATTCCATCAATCAAAGCTGGGGCGGTGGCAAGACGGCGCCGGGCGCTGACGACAATGCTTCAGGCTCTGCGAATCTGATTGAAGCTTTGCGTATCATGATGACCAAAGCTCAGCCAAAACGCACGGTGGAGTTCTTCTGGTACGCCGGTGAAGAGTCCGGTCTTTTGGGTTCAGCTGAAATTGCCAAACAATACAAAGCTGAGAAAAAAGACGTGGTCGCAGTTCTGCAACTGGATATGACTTTGTTCGCGGGGTCCGGCGAGCTGGTTATTGGCAGCATGACGGATTTCACCAGCTCTTGGTTGCGTGACTATCTGAAGGCCGCGAATGAAACCTACATCCACGCACGCATCGTTGATGACAAGTGCGGATACGGCTGCAGTGACCATGCTTCATGGAATCGTCAGGGTTATCCAGCGGTGATGCCGTTTGAAGCGACCTTCAGCAAAAGCAACAAGAACATCCACACCACGCGTGATGTGATTTCTCCAGAATCCAACTTCAAGCACTCGGCAGCTTACACGAAAATTGCCCTGGTGATGGGAATGGATCTGGCCAACTCCACAGCCCGCCAGCCTTACTAGGGTAGGGCTCGATGAAAAAGGCCCAACTGACTGCGTTGTCGGGCCTTTTCCTTCTCTTCGACGTGCTTGGAGCACGCCTCCGTTTCGGAAAAAACCCTCCGCCTTGCATTTGGACCTTTTTGATCGACCCTGTTTTGATTCGATCTGCTAAATTTTCTCCAGGCGTTTGACGGTTTTTCTTAGATCTTGAATTGTTTCGTCTTCTTTTTCGTCTTTTCTTCCTAACAAATACAACGTGTGTTTCCAGTAGCCGGCTTTGGGGCCCAGCAGGGTCAGGATGCCGGATTGGACTTCGTCCATCACGTAAGGCACTGGCAGGAAGCCCACACCGGCGCCATCAACGATGGCTCGTCCTACGACAGACATGATGTCGGATTCAAAGACCACTTTTTTGCGCGCGCGGATTTCCTGAAAGAACAAGTCCGTTTCATGGCGCAGCTTCATCTTGTAAGACGGAATAATCAGGCCCCATGGAACGGCATTCAGAAATTCCAGGGCCGAGGTGTTTCGTGAAGTGCGGATCTTTCTTTCCTTCAGGTTCTTCGTGGACACCATCAGATTCACCGGCATTTCGGCGGTGGCAAGTTCGGTCACGTCGTCGGCATAGATCGGCTTGTTCGTCAGCAATAAATCAATTTCACGGCTTCGCAGTTGCGTAACCAGAACATCGGAAGGGGCTGAACTGACGAAGAAGATCTTTTCCACTCCACGCTTTTGTTCGCGAATCAACGGTGCCAGCAAGTCGGCGATGAAAGGACGTTCCACCTGATCGCTGACTCCGATGCGGATGCGCTGACTTTGTTTTTCTGTCGGGCTTTTCAGTGATTCAGCAAAGTCCGCCGCAACATCAAACATCTTTTTGCAGTAGGCAAACGTGCGTTCACCTTCCGGAGTCAGATGAAGATTTCTTCCGCGCTTTTCAAAGAGCTTCTGATCGATGCTGGATTCAAGCACTTTGATCTGAGAGCTCAGCGACGGCTGACTGATATGCAGGTATTTGGCAGCGTTACTGACTCCACCCAGCCGGGCGGTCACATAAAAATAGTACAGGTGATTGTAGTTAAACATGATACTAGACCTCCTAATAACATGGCTTTTTTGGAGCCCTTTTGGAACTGGTCTTTCGCTGCGACTCTGTAAGTGATGACCTTTACAGCGAATTTCTAAACAGGACCCTCTTAATATATAATTTTAACCTAATTATGTCTTCTAAATTATATATTTAACGAAATTGTCGATATGAACGATAATAGACTCAAGAAGGAGGTAGATATGCAAACAGACATCTACTACAGAGACATCACTAAAACTGAAAATCTCGAATCTTACTTGTTGGAAACAGTCGAAGGGGCTGTTGGAGAATTCTTCAAGTATGACAGTGGTGCTCACCTCACAGTGCGTGTGGAAACCGATCGACATCGATCGCAGACTCGCAAACCCAGTTATGTGTGTGAGGTCATCTTGAAGCCATCTCGCTCGAAAACCGTGATCAAAGTGGTCAAACGAGACGAGAACTTCAAGCGATGTGTAGCTAAAACGGTATCTGCTTTGAAGGGCGTTCTAAGTAAACGTTCCTCTCGCAAATCCCAGCACCGTCGTAATGACCCTATGCTGGAATTCCAACCTATGCCACTCGAAGGGGTGGCATAACCCAAAAGACAAAGACCCGTCAAAGGCAAGGAGCAGCTTTATGAAAACTCATCTTCTGAAAAACCAAAGTGACGGCGAACTGGGTCGCAAGATCCGGGACCGCATTAAATGGGACAAAAGAGTGAGCTTGGCTGATCTGGATATCGTCATTCGTGACGGCGTGATTGTGGTCAGTGGATTCGTCGACACTTGTTATAAAAAAAATGCCGCTTTGGAGGTCATCTCTGAAACGGAGGGTGTTTGGACGATCGAAGATCGCATCGTTGTGCCGGCGGACTATTACCGCTCGGATGAAGAAATCCAGAATATCCTGCAGGCTCAGATCGAAGACATGATCAAAATCGGCGGAGAGCATATTGAGGTGGTCGTCAAAGACGCCGTCGTCAGACTGGAAGGGGAGGTATTCCGTCCACGTCTGAAAGCGACAGCAGTTGGTGCTGCCTGGGAGCTTTCTGGAGTTCATGACGTCGTTAACGCCATTGAAATCAAAGAGCCGCCAAGACGGGTTCCCATGACTGTAGGTTTTCAATTTGAAGTTCTGTCCCCTTTGAACAAGGGGACAGAGATCCTCGAAGACAAACTAAAGGAGGTCTCTTGATGAAAGTAGACACAACATAATGTGCGGTCCTTTTCCCATCCCTCCATGTGCAGGCGTCTGATTCAGACGCCTGTCATTTTTTTAGGAATGCCTGTTAGAACAGGTAGCGCAGCTGGGCTGCTGCTGTGAACATGTTATATTTTTCCAGATTGCGATCGCTTTGATTCATCACCGTGGCAAGTCCTGCGGTCGGGATGAATTCCAGTCTTTCAGCCACCGGCATGCGCGCGCTGAAATTTGCATAGAACATTTCAAGGTCCTCGTCGATCGTGCCGGAAACAGTGTCCGAGCTGAAGCTGCGGCTGTACGTGCGGGCATAAGTCAGGCTGAAGTTGGGATGGTTTTCCCCTTCAACTTCACCAAAGAACGAGAATCGCACCTGGCTGCCACCTTTGACTTTGCCCGAGTCAGAAAAAACACCCACGTCAATATCGGCATCCCCTTCCATGGCAATGTCATAAGCGGCGATACCGCCCAGAGTGAAGTCGACAAGTTTTTGCACGTACCCCGCTGCCAAAGTCACAGTTGTCTGTCCGGTGCTGGCGCTGAATTGGGCATCGTTGGAATTGAACTCATACTTTTCGCTGGGGAATGAAACGCCGGCTTCCAGGTAAACTGTTCCGCTTTCGGTATCCAGATTTCCTTTATAGGTGATGTCGATATTGCCGAAGTCTTGAGTTTCACCGCTGCCGGAAAGGCCGGCTTTGGAAAAGTTGGAATCATTTTTAAGATAGTAAGTTTCAACACCCACCGCATGATGCGTGGTGATGCCGTAGAAATAAGAAACTGGAACAACAAACTGATTGGAAGTGGCGGATCCGCCCAGATCAGCCTCGGCCGACACGTGAGAGTAGGCGATGCCACCTTTGAATTCATTCTGACCCGCTTTGGGTGCCAGAGTTTGCAGGGTTTCGGTGACCGCAAAGGCGGAGCAAGGCAGCAGTGAAAGCAGAAGAATCAGGTGTTTCATGAACGTCCTTTCATTTGCCTTCATTGTGGCCCTCGGCGGACCTCAGTGTACAGACAAATGTTTATGGGCGTTCGCATTCACCGCGTTGCTGGCATTGCATCAGCTGTTCACGCAGGACCATCATTTCTTCCAGAGAATAACCCAGAGTCATGTCAAAACCGCGCTTCTCGCCACCATCCTGAGAGATGGACACAAACTTTTCCACAGCCTTGAAGTTCTTTTTACTGAAGCTGCATCCCGTTTGTTGAGAAGTGCAGCCCATGATCAGGCCACCGCCGTTTGACAAAGCGGCCTTGAATCTTTGGCGCTGATCCATGGCTTTGGAGCGGGCACTGGAAAGATTTGTCCAGCATTTCACTTCGCCCACCAGTACGGCCTTGTTGTCGCTGGACTTGAACACCACGACATCCAGTTCGCCGATGACGTGTTTCTTGTTTCCATAATAGATGCCGGTCACCACATAATAGTCCGGGGCTGGATAGTCCTGTTCCAGATTCAGCTTGGCCACCTGTTCGCAAACGGTACCGACAATTTCATAGCGGGCGCCGGAATCCGCCAAAGCATCAAAAAGTGGACGGATGTCCTTGGCCTGAGCCGCGGAAACAGACAATAATGTGGAAAGCAGGAATTGAACCATGAAAAGCCCCTCGCGCCACAGAGGTAACACCACCATGGGCACGGGGCAAAGAAATCCTGCTTTCGAGTGAAACAGGGAAGTGGAAGCATGAAAAAAGTTTTGATCTTAAATGGCAGTCCCACGGGGGACAAAGGCAACTGTGCTCAGTGGATCAAGGGGCTGGTGAAAATATTTGGTAAGCAAGCCGAAGTGGAAGTTGTGCATTTGGCAAAGACCTCTTACGGGCCGGTACTGCGCAAGAAACTTGAATCTGCTTCAGGCCTGTTCTTTGTGACGGGAACTTACTGGGATTCATGGGGAAGCCCGCTGCAGAAGTTGATGGAAGATATGACGGAACTTGAGGGCTCGGCCGCCTTTATGGGAAAACCTGCGGCGGTCTTTGTGCTGATGCATTCGGTGGGTGGTAAAGGGGTGCTGTCCCGACTTCAGGGGGCTCTGTCCACTATGGGCTTTTTGATTCCTCCGATGAGCGGCATGGTCTATTCACTGGTCTCGGATATCGCCCTGAAAAACCCGAGCTCCCACGCCAAGGACTTCTGGCAAAAAGAGGACGCCGAGCTGATTGTGGAAAATTTCCTGAAAGCCTGTGATCTGCAGGTGACGTGGACCACGTGGCCCGTCGACAAAAAAGACCCCCGTCGCAAATGGTTGAAATAATCTGATCAGCTTTTGGTCGCCGTGAACTATTTACCCGGTCAGCGGGGGATGGCGGCGCTCAGAGGGAAATGAGGGGCTTTCGGGCCCCTTTGTATTGGCACTTATCTTGTATCGCGTGCGGGTATGCGTGCGTTGATTTCACTCATCATTTTGGCTTTCAGTGTTCAATCCCTGGCGGGGTTTGACGACGTCATTCCTGAAAAACGGGTGGTGTTCAATCCGGTGGTCAGTACTTCTGCTCGCACTTTGCCGCAGTGGCAGTTCGGCTATCAGCGTGCTGGCGGCGCCAATGTCAATTCCCACATGCTGACGAATGCTTTAAGTATGGGTGTGTTGCCTCGTCTGGAGATCGGAACGGTTCCGATGTTCTATGCAACAGCTTCCGGCAGCCGCAACTACACCCTCAAGGGAAATTTCTATCGTGGGGAAAACTTTGACTGGGCTGCTTCATTCACCGAAACACGTTTTAGATCTGAAGTGAAAAAAGAGGGCAAGGTTGTCGAAAGACCGGATTTGGTTTTGCGTTCAACCCAGTTGGGTTTTAACTATCGTCCCGACTGGAATGAAAACGTGACGATGTCGCCGTTCGTGACCCAGGTGTGTGGGCACATTGATTCCACCAACGGTTTGGTCTTTGTCTATTCTTTGAAGTGTGAAGCTGAGTACGGTCTGGATATTCAGTATCAGATCAAGGATCGTGAATGGGTGACTTTGGCTTATGGTCACCTGCGAGAAGCGGGTCTTTCCCCTTACGAGCAGATGAACACCGGTGTGGGTGTGGCCTGGTCCCAGCTTCGTCCGAAAGAAATGTTCTCGCGCCCCTCCGTCGGCGTGTACTACACCCCAGACACACAAGACACCCTGTTCCTTCTTTCCACAACCTTCTTCGAACTCTAAAAAAAAAAGGAACTGCTGATGAAGGCAGTTCCTTTTTATTTTTCAGGTACTTTTTTGTTACGTCATGGACTTTGTCAGGTCGCGGACTTTTTTGGAAGCGAAGTTTTCGGAAACGAAGTTCCAGTTTACCTGCGCCCAGAAAGTCTCAAGATACTTTGCACGAAGATTTCTGTAATCAACGTAGTAAGCGTGTTCCCAAACGTCAGCAACCAACAATGGAGTCGGGCCGTTGTTAGTGAAAGGAACCGCTGCGTTGGAAGTGGAAACCAAAGACAATTTGCCAGCAGCGTCCATGCACAACCAGATCCAGCCGGAACCGAAGGTTTTTACACCACCGTCAACGAACTTCGCTTTCAATTCATCCATAGAACCGAAATCGCGAGTGATCGCAGCAGTGAGTTCTGCAGATGGTTGGCCACCTTGACCAGCAGGGCTCATGCCGAACCAGAAGAATGTGTGGTTCCAGGCCTGAGCGGCGTTGTTGAAGATGCCACCCGTGGAAGTCAAAGTGATCTCTTCAAGGGATTTACCTTTCAGGGATGCATCTGTTTCCATGAACTTGTTCAGATTGTCGATGTAAGCTTTGTGGTGCTTGTCGTAGTGGTAAGTCATTTGTTCTTCGTTGAACAAGGGAGCAATACCGGTTTTTGCGTAGGGAAGATTTGGAAGTTTGAACATTACGCCTCCTGTTTTGTTTAGTTTTCTAAATGAAACTATAATGAAAACAGGAGGCGGTCTATCAATTAAGCATTATCGCCAAGCATTGTTTTGACGAAAGTAGGAAGGCTGAAGGCCGCAGTGTGCAGGTCTTCATTGTAGTACTTAAGACCTTTGTCCTGAGCGAACTTGGCCGCTTGGTCTTTATTGAAGTCCTTCGCCGGATGTTTGGATCCTTTGACTGCAACCTGCAAGCTCCACATGCCAGACGGGTAAGTCGTTGCGTGGAACAGCATGGTGTGAACACTTTGTTTGCCGAAGATGCCTTTTAGGCAATGGTTCAATTCAACGAAAGTGCCTTCATGGAACATTGGGGATTCACCTTGAGTGATCACCAAGCCGCCGTCTTTCAATGCGTTTTTACAGTTGTTATAGAATTCCGCAGTGAAAAGGCCTTTTGCCGGACCTACAGGATCAGATCCGTCCACGATGATCACGTCGTAAGAGTTCGCAGGCGCGTCTTTAACAAACTGGATGCCGTCACCGATAATAAGATTCAATTTCGGGTTGTTGAATTCGCTGGCGATTTTTGGAAGGTGCTCTTTGGAAGCACGAACTACTGCCTCGTCGATTTCAACCATGGTCACATTGTCCACGTTATATTTGAACAATTCACGGATGGTGCCGCCATCGCCGCCACCGATAACCAGTACGTTTTTCGCACTGCCATGAGTCTGCATCACCGGGTGAGTGATCATTTCGTGATAATGGTATTCATCACGCTCGGTGCACATAACCATGTTGTTGATCGCCAGGAATTTGCCGTGAGAATAAGAATCCAAAACGCGCACGCGCTGGAACTGATTTGTTTCATCAAACAAAACATCGCCCGTATAGCGTAAAGATAGCGCCTGGTTTTCGTCTTTGTCAGTGAACCATACGTTGCGGTCGATCTGGTGACCTTTGGAAAGATCGAAAGACGGCTTTTCACGCATGATTTTAGGCTGGAAGTCGGATTTTTGGATGACGTGCAAAGAACCACGGTTCATCTCAATCGCCGAATAGTTCGCCTGGAAAGCTTTTTTCAGGTGCTCGAAAGAAACCCAAGGATCCACTGAATCACCGCAGGTGAACAGATCCACGGCCGCATAACGGTATTCAGGCCAAGTATGAATAGCCAAATGGCTTTCCTGAATAACAACCACACCGCTTACGCCCCATGGGGAGAAGTGGTGGAAAGTGGAGTTGATGACTGTCGCACCAGCAATCTGCGCCGCTTCGACCATGCTTCTTTCGATGATGGAAACGTCGTTCAGAACTTCTGCGTTACATCCACTGAACTCAACCAAAATATGACGACCTAAAGCTTTCAATTCCCTGTCCTCCAACGGCCCATGCAAAGTGGCCTTAATAAGTAAAATTTAGGGGGTTCTAGGGCGTTTTTACCTGTGGGGCAAGGTATTTTTGTCCCCAAAAGGGAAAAGGGGCTGGTTGGGCCCCTAGTTGCTTCTGATCTCGAAACAGTTGTGTATTTTTTTGTCGTGGAAGTCCTGGGGGATGCTCTCGGTGGTAATTTCTTTCACCTTGTATTTGGACAGCACCGCCGGAGAAATTTTAAACTTTCGTTTATTATTCGAGAAATAGAGTATTCCCTCTGGTCGCAGCATGTTCATGCAGCTTTCCACCAGGAACTCCTGGTCCCTTTCAACCTCGAAGCTTTCGTCCATTTTTTTGGAGTTCGAAAACGTCGGCGGATCCAGGAAGATCACGTCGAAAGTGTTCGGTAATTTTGTGATGCGCATCCATTCCAGAACGTCGGCGTTGATAAAGTTGTGTTTGGCCGGATCCAGATTGTTCAGTTGGAAGTTTTCCTGAGCCCAGCGCAGGTACGTCTGGGACATGTCCACGCTGGTTGTGGTGGCGCCACCCAGGGCCGCAAACACGCTGACCGAACCGGTATAGCAGAACAAATTCAGGAACTTCTTGTCTTTGACAGATTTAAACACTTTCTGGCGCATCGGGCGGTGATCCAGGAACAGGCCGGTGTCCAGATAGTCGTAAAGGTTCACCTTCAACAGAGCCTGGGATTCACGCACGACAAAGGTGTCTTCTTTGGCGTCGAGCTTTTCGTATTGCTTCAGACCTTCCTGACGTTCACGTTTTTTGACGACGATCTTGCTGTCGTCGCATTTGAAAAGGGCCTTCAGGGCCTCTTGCACATGGGGCAGGTGGTTTTTCTCAAGATCGCGCAGGTCGCTCTTGTCGTGGATCAGGAAGTGATCCTTGTAGATGTCGACGATGTAGGGGTATTCAGGGATATCCCGGTCATACAGACGGTACGCCTCGATCTGGGCGCGTTCAGCCCAGCTTTTCAGTTTTTTGTAGTTTTTCTCAAGGCGGTTTTTGATCATGTCCATGGGGGCTTTTTAGACAATTTAGCCGGGATATGGTACCAATTCCTCGATGTTGGCAGAAAAAAGGGCAGAACATATAGCATTTTTACTCGCCTTGGACGGTGCAGAGGTCGCCTTTGTCGAAGACAAGGGGACCGTTTATTTCGCCCGCTTTCCGTCAGGAGTAAAGGCACCTTCATCGGCAGTGGTAAAGCTGCTGCAGGGGCTTTTTGACCGCTTTGTCGATCACAGCTTTTTTATTCTGCGTCAGCGTATTTACACAACAGCGGTACTGACTGAAATGTGCCGGGGTATGGTGAAAGTCGTCGCCAAACGCATCACTGAAGATATCAAACCGCACGATCATGGCGAAGACCCCGGCGTTCAGTTGGTGGAAATCAGCGACGCCGGACAGGTTGTTATGTCGGTCGCGCATCTGAATCAGGAAAATCAAAAGCCTTTGCCTGAAGTTTTCAGCTGGTTGCAGGCCCATCCGGCGAAAACCCCTGAAAAACAGCTGGAGCTGGCTTCGGGCTTGGCGCGTTTAGTTCCCCGAGGGGATGTGCTGCATGAATATGACCGCGATATCGCAGCCTTTCTGCTGAATGATCAGGGGCAGCTTCTAAGTTACGGCGTGAATTCAAATTCTAAAAACAAAACCCTGCATGCTGAAGTGAATTTGGTGCAGCGTCTGTACCGTGAAACCGGAAAGAAAATTCCGCCGGGGGCGGTTCTATATTCGACCCACAAGCCGTGCAAGATGTGCGCAGGCATGATCTATCACTGGTGTGAAGATCCTTCACAAATGAAGGTTTACTATTCGGTGGAGGAAAAAGGCGGGTTGTCACGGCAGACCGTACTGGATCAGCACGGTCTGAATCATCACGTTAAAACGTAGCTTCGGGTGCTTCGCTAAAATAAGAAGAAATCGCTTTTAGCATGGTGTCTTTGCGCACGGGCTTGGACAGATGCAGATCGCAACCTGCGGAAATGCTTTTTTTGACGTCTTCCTGGAAGGCGTTTGCGGTGCAGGCAAAGATTTTCGCCGGAGTGCGATTCAATTGGCGCTCCATTTCGCGGATGCGCTGGGTGGCTTCATATCCGTCCATGCCCGGCATCTGCACGTCCATAAATATGATGTCGTAGTGTTCTTTGGCGACCATTTCCACGGCTTCGGCCCCGCCGCTGGCGTAACTGACGGCGTGAGCGGTTTTTTGCAGATAAATTCCAAACAGATGGCGGTTGTCCTCGACATCATCCACAACCAGAATGCGCAGACGGCTTTGAGAAATATTGTGTTTGATGTCGCTGAGCTGGTAGCGGCCCTGCCAAGGATTGTGCATGGTCGTTTTCCTTTCAGTTGTGGAAGGTACGGAAATCGTGAAGAAGAACGAGGTGCCCTGACCCGGCTGGGATTCAAACCAGATGTGACCGTTCATCATCTGCACGATATTTTTGGTGATGGAAAGACCCAGTCCCGTGCCGCCGTATTTGCGGGTTGTTGTGGCATCAGCCTGAGTGAACGGCTGAAAGATGTCTTTGAATTTTTGTTTGGAAATTCCAATGCCCGTGTCGGTCACGCTGAACAGCAGATTGCCTTTGTGAGATGTCCGATTCACAGAAACCTGCAGCGAAACCTCGCCCGTATCCGTGAACTTGATCGAGTTGTTCACCAGATTCATCAAAACCTGGCGCAGGCGATCTGAGTCCCCCACGAAGTATTCTTCAACATCAGGATCAATCGCCAGCGACAGCTTCAGACTTTTTTCTTTGGCGCGGAAACCTAGTACAGCATTCAGTTCGTCCAGCAGACGTGGCAAATTAAACGGCAGCGGGCGCAGTTCCATTTCGCCGGCTTCCACTTTGGAAAGATCCAGAATGTCGTTGATGA
The DNA here is from genome assembly GCF_000317895.1 of Bdellovibrio bacteriovorus str. Tiberius. Classification (NCBI taxonomy): domain Bacteria; kingdom Pseudomonadati; phylum Bdellovibrionota; class Bdellovibrionia; order Bdellovibrionales; family Pseudobdellovibrionaceae; genus Bdellovibrio; species Bdellovibrio bacteriovorus. The sequence continues at coordinate 3,733,266 of NC_019567.1, read as the reverse complement.
TGGTCATCAGCTGATGATTGGCGCGCTGAAGAATTTCCACAAATGAAGACTGCTGGTCATCCAGCGGAGTTTCTGCCAGCGTGTCGGTGATGCCGATGATTGAATTAAGCGGCGTGCGGATTTCGTGGCTCATGTTGGCCAGGAACACGGTTTTGGCGTCAGTGGCGGCTTTGGCCTTGATTGCCGCCCCCAGAAGTTCTTTGTTTTTCTTTTCAAGATTATCGGAAAGACTTTTCTTTTCGGTGATATCAACGGCCATTTTGACGATCTTGGAAACTTCGCCCTGCAGATTTCTTACTGGAGTGTAAGATCCCTGAATCCAAACTTCGCGATTTTTTTTGGTAAGTCGCTTGAACTCTCCTGCTTGGGCTTGTCCTTCAGCAAGTTGGTTCCACATTTCTTGATATTCCAGCTCGTGTTGGTGAAACTCCGGCAGGAATATTGAGTGATGACGTCCTTCGATCTCTTCGAGTTCGTACTCCATGAGATTCAGGAAATTCGGGTTGGCCCAGAGAATATATCCCTGGTTGTCGAACTCGATCACCGCATTTGAATTTAATAGAGCCTCATAAACCGAATGAGTCATGACATAAGTGTATCTACAGTCATGTTTATTAATAAAATTACAAAACTCCCTGGGGATTAAAGTTTTGTAATTACGCTATGAGTCCTGCACTTCGACAGACATAATTTTCAGAATGTGGATGAATCATTGAACTTCACTGCGGCTTAACAATCAGTTTTCTTTCTAAATTTTATGGCCACTGATTTTCCAGCAAAGACTTGCGCGCTTCCATGGCGTTGCGAATCCCCACGGTACAAGAATTGGAAAGCTGACGACTGTTGTCCTTCAAACAGCGCAGGATGCGTCCTTCGCCGGGCTTAAGCATGTCGCAAAACTGCAGCAGATCGTTGTTGCAGGCGCGGCGAAGCTCCACCATCAGCTGATGCACTTTCTGACTGCGTAGGCGGCAGTCGCTGGTCAGTTTGTCTTTGTGATCATCCAGACATTTTAAAAAGTTGCCACCGCCGGGTTCCACATCCTGGCAATAGCGGCTTAGATCCGCGCGACAGGGATCCAGCGCGGTTTTTTCCGTCTGAGCCAGGGCTTCAATAGAGAATATGAAAATCAGCGTAAAGATCAGGGTCAGCACGCCGACGATGAAACGATTTTCCATAGGCGAAACCTCCGGATTGATCAAAGCCATCCAGTGAAGTTGTATTCAGTTTTGAAAGGGGGATTTTTTTAGAAGAGCCCTCTCTGAAAGAAAGTATGGAGGGCTCTTGAGAAACTGAGAACGAGAAACCTAAGGACGTGTTACTTTGCAGCCGGTGTTTCGAACATGGACATTGCAAAGAAGCTCTTGCGGAATGTGCTCCAGTTTGTGGATTTCACAGCCGCGACTCTCCAGAAGTAGTGTTTGCCAGCTTCCAAACCAGTAGCTTCGAAGGTAGTGCCTTTTACCGCGTACTCGTTTGCCACCAGCCATTTGAAGTTAGCATCTGTAGCCACTTGAACGTGGTACTCGTCCGCGCCAGTAACGGATTTCCAAGTCAAAGTTGTTTTGTCAGCTTTGATGGAAGTGTAATAAGCCGGGCTTACAAGCTCTGGTTTTGCCGGAACTTCGTTTTTCGCAGGATCAGCTTTTGGCTTCGGGAACAGGGAGTTCATCTTTTCAGTCAAACCACCGTGGCCGCCGTCGTGACCACCACCACCATGAGCCTCTTCAGCCAAAGAAGCAGAAGCAAGAGTCAAAGTCATAGCGAACGCGAATAGAGATACCAAGATCTTCATGATTTAATCCTTTTGTAAACGATGCTTAGAAAGTAAAATAAAACCGGGATTAAGAAAACCTTCTTGCACGAAATGCCGGACGGTGTTAGAAATCCCCACGGTTTTGCGGATGATTGCTCTAATAATACTCTAAATTCCTGAAATTAGAGAGGAAAGTCCGGACTCCATATGGCAGCGCAAGGGGTAACGCCCCTCTACAGTAATGTAAGGAACAGTGGAACAGAGAGAATGTCCAGGGCATTGAGCCAGACACCGGGAACGGGAGGGTCTGGGGAGCTGCTGGAGTGAAAACAGCCAAACTCTGCGCGGAGCAAGATCAAATAGGGTGACACTAGTAGGGCGGCCAGCCCGTAGTCACCGGGTAAGATCGCTTGAGGGTGTCAGTAATGCCACTCCCAGAGGAATGATCATCCACGATTATCGGGGCAAATTATGGGACCTGGTAGTTTGGACAGAATCCGGCTTATAGCAAAACCGAGATCCCGCCTTCTTTTTCGACGACTCTGCAAGTTTTGCAAAACTTGAGAGTTTTCGTGCCCTTAGGATATCTCTTTGGGCTAAATTCCCGCTCATGAAAACACTGTTGTTTGTTCTGATCATGGCTGCGGGCGTGGCTTCGCAGGCCCAAATTTCTTTGAATATTCCCTCTGAATCGACTTATGAATCAGGCAAATCCCTTTGTCAGAAAACCTATGCTTCTTTGATCGCCCACGAAAAAGGATTCTATGTCCGCGTCCCGGTGGACTATTCCCGCCCGGAACGGGGCATGACCGAGGTTTACTCTTATTTCCACCGTGGGTTTGATGTCAGCAAAGAAACCATGATCTATTTCACCGGCGGACCCGGGCAAACCTCGCATTGGGGCTTGTTCCGCAACCCGATGCCTTACAATGTTTTGATCATGGAGCACCGGGGGATTGGCTGTTCGCGCCCGGACACCCGCGCGATGTTTCTGGATCCGTCTTATTATTCCTCTGAAAATGTCGCGCGTGACGCCGAAGTGGTTCGTCAGCATTTGATGATCAATCAGTGGACCGTGTACGGAATTTCTTACGGCACAGTTCCGGCGACGATGTATGCATCACTGTTTCCGCAAAACACCCGTGCTGCCATTTTGGAAGGTGTCGTCTATGATGGCGGCCTTCAGTTGTGGGATGCGCCTCATCGCCGCAAGCTGGTGCAGAAGATGCTGAACTCTTTGTCGCAGTCCCTGATGGCAAGGCTTGAAAGTGTGTCGACAGTTCATGGCATCCCGGACACCTGGATGTCACGTCAGGCGCGCACGCAGTTGATGTACAATGACGGCGTGAAAAAACTGAAAGAGCGTCTGGAGCTTTTAACTGACGACAAAGTGTTTAAAGAATTTCTTACTGAAGTTCGCAAAAGCTATGAGCCCATCACATATACTCCGCATGTTCTGTTTGCATCCAACGACATCGCTTACATGATGATTTCCTGTCAGGAGCTGGGAATGGCGGCACCCGAGCTTAGCATCGAGGATTCATTCATCAAGGGTCAGCTGGTGCGCAAGGTGGATACGGATTCGATCAAACAGTGTGCGCGCCTTCGCGCCAAGGGTGACAGAATTTATCGAGCGGAAAATTATCCGGTGAAAGTTCCGGTCACTTACTTCCAGGGATCTGATGATGGGGCAACCGCGGCACCGGAAGGTGTTCGTCATTATAAAAAAGTTCCAGTGGGCTTCAAGCAGATGGCGATTTTAGTTCGTGGTGGCCACAATCCCAATCTGGAATTGATCCTGTACGAAAATCCACATCAGTTGCAGATCTTTGATTACGCCGTGAAAGGTCTGCCAATTCCCAAGGTTCTTTATTCTGAAATGAAAAAGAACACCGGACATTTCTGGGCTTACACCTCCAACTGAAGTCGGGGCTGAATGTTTGTCGGCACCAGCCTTTGAATGAATCTGATTTCATGTTTAGTCAGGGCTAACATAAAGATCGTTCCTTAAAAGACAAGGAGGTCTTTATGTGGCAGTGGTCAAAGGGTGTTGTTGCTTCCGTGATGACGGTTTTGCTGCTGGCGGGTTCTGCAGCGGGGGCCGCTGAAAAAACCGAACGCATCAGTGACAAGGACGTGGTGGATGCCTACGCTTACTATTTGGGTCGTCTGCTGGTTCTGCGCCAGGAGCACCTGGATTTCCGGGATGAAGGTTTTCGCTGGAATAAAATCATACATCGTTCTGTCGGCGGAGTGAAATGGGCCAATCCCAATCTGGATGTGGCATACAGTGAGGCGTGGGTGGGGCTTGATAAAAATTCCTGCACCATGCTGGAAGTTCCTAAGATCACGGGCCGCTATTATACCATTCAGACTTTGAATGGCTGGGGCGAAACCACATCGAACGTGAATGAAAGAACTTTTCCGCGTCATGCTTCAGGGAAATTTGCCTATTGTTTGAAAGACAGTACAGTGGCGTTGGGTCCTGATGTCCAAAAAGTGATCTTGCCAAGTGCGAAGTCGCGAATTCTGGCGCGAATCGAGCTGGGGGCCGACCCGTCGCAGGCGGTGGCTTTGCAAAAGCAAATCAAACTGTATTCAACCGGCACACCTGTCATTGCCAAGCCCGTTGCGATTCAGATTTTCACCAATAAAAATCTGCCGGGAATTACCGCTTTTGACAATGCCTCGGCTGTTCTGGCCAGTGAAGCGGATATCAATCCCGGAATGGAAGAAATGCAGGCCAAAGTGCGGGGCATTCAAAGCGCCGCCAAGGGGTCTGAAAGAACCCGTCTGAACGAGCTGATTCGCACGCGGGCGATTCCTGATTTTGGTGCGCAGTTTTTGAAACTGGGAACCGCGGGCAATGGTTGGCATCATCCGACCACCGTGGGTAACTATGGTTCAGATTATCGTGCCCGTTCATCGGTGAATCTGGGTGGGATCTGGGCCAATAACAGTAAAGAGGCTGTCTATTATAAAACCAACACTGACGGGCAGGGAGCTGATCTGAATGGGACAAATGTATATACGATGACCTTCCCTAAAGATCGTCAGCCGCAGTCATTGGTGCGCTATTTCTGGTCCGTCATTGTGGTGGATGGTGAAAAGTTCCAGGTGGTCCCGAATTCTTTGAAACGCTACAACCTGAATAATCAGTCCGGTCTGAAGACCAACGCCGATGGGTCGCTGACCGTGGTCTTTGCGAACAAGCTGCCGTCGGGTTATCCGCAAAGCAACTGGTTGCCGACACCCGCCGGTAAAAACTATCACCTGACCATGCGTTTCTATGGTCCTTCTGCGGATCTTGAAAATGGAAAATACTTTCCGCCACCTCTGGTGAAAGCCAGCGGTTCACTGGCGAAATCAGATCGCAGTGGCAGTTTGAAATAAAAAGAAAGTCCGCCTTCATTCTGAGGGCGGACTTTCAACTCACAGAATCTTCATTCCTAAAGATCCACGTTCGTTTTTAATGTCTGGTGATGGGGAACTGGAGATTCAGACCCACAAAAGTCTGATAGTTCGGAACTCCAACGCCTTCGTGAGCGACGGTCCACTGGGGTTCGGCGAACAGATTCATGGTGGTGCCGCTTTCAAGCTTCCACACTTTGCCGATGCCCAGGCCGATGGGGATGTAATAGTCGCCGGTTTCCCAGTTGAAGTACCAAATCCCGGTAGAGCGCAGGTAAACAGATGACGGAAGATTATAGATCACAAACGGCTGCAAAGTGGCGATGTTCTGGGTCGGACGGTCCTCGTCGCCGGCGACGTCATGTTGATACGTCAGCAGACCTCCTAAAAGCCCCCAAGGGTGTGGACTCATCGCCATGACGGAGGCGCCGACTTGCCATTTGCCTGCTCCGGTTTCATCTTCGCTTGCCGTGGGGAAAACAAAATAGGGCCCAACACCAAATTCGACACTTTCAATACCCTTTACCAGAAAGATATCAAAAAGATTGATGTCACCCAGGCCCGAAACCTGATCGCCGTCGGGTCCCGGCATCGTCTGATAGGGTACGGTCATGCGGGCAAGCTGCGGCATTCCGCCCAGCAAATGGGGTAAAGCCCCGCGCAGATTGAAGCTGTTGGAAGTTTCATCCGTGCCAAAGATGGATGAGGTTATATAGTCATGCAGATTCAAAGCGACCATCGGAGTCAGGGGATTGTTGGATTTGTTCATGTCATCGGATGACACTTCTGCATTTGCGTTCCAGGCTGTCGTTGCGAATGCCAGAGCAGTAAGAACATTTCTGAATCTGAAATTCATGGATCCTCCATCAAGCATGAAGGTTCATTATTCCCTGACTGACAGGATCAAGATACTGAAGTGAAGAAAGACAGGAAAAAACAAAATTCCTTTATTCTGTGTAATTCGCCCTTAAGAGTTCTTGTGTCGTGATGAGTGTCATAAAATAAATGTGATGAAATCAGCAGGCTGGATATTGCTTCTAATATTCCTTGTGACTGGCGGGGCCGAGGCCTCTTTGTTTCTTTCACCGGTTGGTCACCGCGAGGCTTTTTTGGGAAATACCGGGGCGGGACTGGCGCAGTCACCAGGAGCTGTGCTTTTTAATCCGGCCGGCATAGCTTACTTCACGGATCACCCGGCTTTGTCCCTTTCCGGATCTGCTGTTAGTTATCAGGAATTTTCGGGAACGACTTTGACCCGCGAAACCGGGCAGCTGAAGTCCGAGACTTTGCTGGGGACGGCCATATTTCCGATTGAAGCAGGTTTGCGGATGGGAGTCTTTTATTCCGACCCCGGCAATATTCAGGATTACCTGCGCTCAACCTCTGGCGATAGTGGATCAGAAATCATCGACACTTCTGAACTGCAACGCCAGTCCGCAGTGGCTGGGATTGCCTATGCCGGACTGATCAACGCGGAACAGAGCTGGGGCGTGGGTATCAATATTGTCTATCGGGAGCTGGACGGCCTTGTTCTGCGCCAGTCGCTTTCTTCCGGATCATCCACCGTGCGCACGCAACGAAACGTTGAACAACAGACATCGCTGGTGTTGACGCCGGGATATATGTGGCAGGTTCATGGGACTTATTCGTTTGGTATCAGTGCACAGTGGAAAGCCCTGAATGTTTATTCGGAAGGGGATCAGTACATCAACGAATTCAGCACCGGGGACACACGCCCGCGCGAGGATTTTTCCAGGTACACTCCAGCCTCTGAGTCTTTGTTGGGTTTTACTTTTGGGCAGGTGTGGAATATTGGCGGACACCGGCTTTTGATGGATCTTTCCTATGCGCCTTATTCCGGTTATCGCCAGATGGCGGGGCGTGCAGATCCGACGGTTTCAAAAAATATTTCCATGGGATGGCAGGCGCCGGTATTGCCCCGGGCGGATATTTTAAGTGGTCTTTCGCTGACCGAGGTGGGGGCTCAGAATTTTTATTTATTAACCGGGGGATTGGGATTTAAAAACCGCAACTATGATGGAAGCGTGGGTGGATTTTATAAATACACCACCGATTCTCGCGATGGTGGTTTGTCGTCAAGCACACTGGGCTTTCTGTTTTCGTCGTATATCGAATACTGAATTAGAACCAGGCTGATCCGGCCTGGATATAGAAGACAGTTTCCTCTGGTCCGCGGGCGACATCAAATCCCATCTGAAAGCCCACCAGCCGGGCCATTAAATAGCGCAGACCTGCGCCATAAGTCCCAGCGGATTCTGAACTTTCAAAAAGGTCTGTGTCGGTGCTGGCTTTGCCCCCGCCGCCAAAGACACTGTACTGCCACCGTGGTTGAGGGCGCCAGCGCAGTTCCAGTTCTGCAGATCCGGCGACGTCACCCTGATAACGTTGTTTTGCAATACCACGCAGATCGATATAGGGCTTTGCATAGAAAGGGGCGCTGCCGTCAGTCCATCGGGTCAACAGACGGGCGGCCCCGCCCCAGTTTTCGTTCCACTTCCAAAATCCCTGAATGTCGGCCGCAGAAAGGTTATAGTTCAGATTTCCACCCAGATTTTCCGAAAACATGTAATAGCGCAGCTCGCCCTGCAGGCCGGTCAAAGGCGACAGGGTGTTGTCGCGACTGTCGTAATTGATCAGAACCGCCAAGCCCCCATTGCGATTTTCGGTTTCGGGCAAAGGCAGGTTGCCGCCTTCAAAGGTCGCTTTCAGATCTGAATACATGTAGCGCGCGCCCAGAAACCAGTTGCTTTCACCAAGTCGGTGACGCAGATCCTGCAACAGAAAAAAACCATCCAGACTGTATTCCATTTTTAAGTCTTCCGATCCTGGAAATCCTCCGGAACCATAAAAGTTCAAATTCATTCCGGCCGTGCCAAGCGCGCCCATGTATCTCCAGCGGTCTTTGTCCCAGTTTCGCACATAGAAGCCAGCGCCCCCGGCGCTGCCGTTGTCTGTGGCAAAAGCGGCAACCCCTTTGATCGTGGGCGGAGCAAAATGACCCGGTCGTGCGGCTTCGGAACTTTTATCCATGAAAATCAAAGCCAGCCCACCGCCAAAACCCACGGCTGGTTCAGTGATGATAATCGGCACCGGCAAAAATCCACTGTGTTCCAGCAGCCAACGGCTGGCATCCAGATAGCCGTCCTCGGGATCAACGAACACATTTCCCCAGGAGCGGGGCCCGGCGAAAACAATCAGCGTCGCGGCAATGAAGAGCAGGTTTTTTTTCATTTCTGTCCTCCGTCTAGTAGCTGGCAATAAGATTCAAGGTTGTCAGGGAACTCGTGTTTTCAAGACTGGCAAAAGGCTGGCGCTGGTACTGCAAAAGATAACCCAGCTTTACAAAAAGCTGCGGACTTAAAGACGAACCCAATCCGATCTCGGCATTGGCAAGATCCATTCCTGCATCAGTAAAATTGGGAATATATTCGGCCCAGACTTCGGCGCTCAGCCGGGCTGTCAGTTTTCTTTGGTAAAAGGAATGCAGACGCGCGGCGGTCTGAAAGCGGTTGGATGTATTCAAGGGATTGACCTTCATATACCGAATTCCGGCTTCCACCAGCCACAGGTTTTGTCCGTTTTCGACAAGTCTTTGCTGAACGCCGACTTCGTCACTGTCACGTTGAATGATGCCAGCATAGGGATCAGATTCCATCTGGTGAAAATAATAGCCCCGGGTTTCAGTCAGGTTCAAATTTCTTTCCAGACGAAAACCACCCAGCCAGTTTCTGTTATTTTCGATGCCATTGTCTTTGGTGCGCAGAAAATGTCCGTACAATGAGATCTTTCCTGCATCCAGGTCGTAGCCGGCATCAAGGCTGGCGGCGTAAGAATCCGAATCACTGCCCCCGCGCATTTCCAGCAGGCTCATTTCCAGTGTCACATGAAAAGGACTGGGCGTATGCAGAGTGTCTTTCGAAGATGCGCCAAACAAAGAAGCGATGGCCAGAAAAAGAATCAGCATTTTATTTCCTTAAAAGCGATAGTTGACGTTCAGGGTCTGATTCTCTTTGTTGTCTGAAAAGCCCAGCTCCAGAACTGCGGACCATTCAGCGCTGAGCTCCCAGTTGACTCCGGCCAGGGCATTCCATTTGTCCAAAGGCTGCTGGCTCATACGATAGCGGACGGTCACGTCTTCTCCCACGTTCGGATCCCCGGCCAAGGGCAGTGAATAGTGGCCGGTCAGATTCACTTTCGTATTCAGATAATTTGCGCCGACATAGAAACCGAATTTGCCACTGCGGGGTGTGCGATAGTTGTAACCAACCCGCGGGATAAAGCTGAACGCTGTGATGTCATCATCGGAAACGTTCACGTTGGTGATGACATAGGTCATGGGGGCTGCAAAGAACCAGTCCTGATATCCACCAGCCAGTAAAAGACCCACGCCATAGTTGAAGCCGTTATAGTCAATGGGTGCGGTCGCTGAAAAATAACCTTCACAAAAGGCGGGCGGAGACCCGCCAGAACAAAGGTTCGGGGTGAAAAAGTCATACAGGTCTGCTTTGGCAATTGAAATGGGAACTGTTCCGGTTCCTTTGACGGAACCCAAAGTGACAAAGGCATTCAAAAAAGGAAAGATCCACGCATCCAATTTGGTTTGCCAGCTGGTGTTGTCGACTTTTGATCCTGAAAAGTCGATGAAATCGATATTTTTATAAGGAACATCCGGTCGAAATGCGACTTCCATGGATTCAATGCTGAACCCCTGGTTTTGATGAAAGAAGATCAGACTGACCCCGTAAGGCAAAGGCAGGCTGAAGCCTTTGTCGATAACCCGTTGGCCTAAAAAAGGCAGCGCATGGTCCCAGGTTTTTTCACGGTTGTTGTCGGGGTGATAGGCAGGATAGGGTTTCCCCTGAATGGTGTTGCCGGGCTCCAGAACGCGCGGACTTTCTTCGGTTGGCGGTTCTGCCTGACTGCGAACGCAGATCAGAAGTGATGCAATGGCCATGATCCAGATGATGTAATTCACGTCAAGCCTCCGGAAGTTTACTAAAATGATTGTCCGACACTGAAGTAATAACTGATTTTTTGGTCGCCATAGGCCGTGTCAAAACGGAAGTCGACCGGGTTTTTCTGAGCAAGGCGAAATCGCAAACCCAGTCCACCGCTGCCTAGAAAAGCCGCGCCGTCAAATTCGGAAACTTTGGGTGCAAGTTGTCCGGCGCCGGCAAAGGCGACACCGCCCCAGCGGTCGGTAAAGCGATAACGATATTCGGTTTGTGCCGCCCACATCATTTTGTCACGGTATTTGCCGGTTTCATATCCCCGCAGGTCACCGCCCTGACCGAACATACTCAGACTGTAAAAGGGGACATCCCCATAGGCAAAGCGGGCCATCAGGCGATAGGCCAGTACGGAAAAAGGTGCCAGATCCAAATACTGGTTCCATGAAATTTTATATGTTTGGTAAGTCGTGTTGTCGTGAAGTTCCTCGCTGTGAAATTCGGCCTGCAGATCAAACAGCGATCCTTGCGTGGGGTAAAAGCTGTCATTGCGGGTGTCGCGCTCGGCTTTCAGGTTGGGGGCAACGAAATCGGTCTTGGCAACGATTTCGTTGGTAAGGTTTCCGGGAATGCTTTCGGTTTCGATGTTGGTGGTAATTTCGGCGCCAATCAGCTCTAAACCCAGAAACAATTTGTTTGTGACCTGTTTCATTAATCTCAGTCCGGCAAATTCGACCTGTTGTTTCAGAGGAATGGAAATGTCCTCTTTATTCTGGTCATAGCCAATGCCGTAAAAGTCATAGAAAACTGTGGCCTTGCCCACGGCCAGGCCCACGCGCCACTGATCGTTTGCAAGCTTTCCTGAATAGGCCAGGCCTCCGCCATAGGAATGCTTTTCGGTGTAAAACGCCCCGCCCCCGACAATGGACGGCGGGCTTTCATCGTCTTTCAATGTGAAGATGTATTGTCCCACCAGCGCCAGACCCCAGCCCTGACTGGGATTCAGAAATGGAATCGGAGCGATGACGAATTCGTTTTTGTCCTTTTTATGAATGGCGGTGAAAGGTGTGGGCTGGGCAGCGTTCACCGGCAGTGCTTTTTCGTCGTCCAGCAGATCTGAACTTTCATTCCATTGAATAGCGGGTTCCTGTTCGGTGGCAGGCTCTTGTCCCCGCACCGAACAGGAAAAAAGAATCGTCAGCATAGCGAATCCGATTCTGCTGATCATAAGGAATCAGTCCATCGAATAGGTCAGATTAAGACCCACGGCTTTATAGTTGCCAAGACCCTTGGCCATGGCACCATTCGCACCGTCGATATAGAAATTGAATCCGAACTTAGGCGTGGCTTTAAACAGCACACCAAAGATAATCGGAAAAGTTGGCGTGTCCACATCCTGCACCTGGCAGGAATCATTGCCGGAACAGGATTTGGAAATGTTGATGCTGGTATGAAAGCCCATGTACATACCAAAGTTTTCACCGGACTTGATCAGAATATCCACGGGGATATCCAGATAATCCAGGTGATAGTCAATGGTTTGCCCGGTGATATCACTTTCCGATTGCAGCGGTCTTTGGGTGTATAAAAGACCCGTGCGGAAATGAACCGGGCCCTGTTCCATCGGCACATGGACAAAGACACCGCCCTGGAATCCGACCTGGGAGTTGGCCGAAAAATTCAAGCCACCCACATCGCCCGCCTGTTGACGGGCACCCAGTTCAATACCCCAGTCCATGGCCGCCATCGAGTTGGAAGCAAACAGAGTCAAAGCCAGATAGCAGAAAATCCTTTTCATATTCATGGTGCACTCCTTTTTATTATTTTATTTATCTGCGGAAACCACCGCCATGGAAACCACCTGCGCGGAAGCCTCCTCCTCCTTGCAGTTGGGGGCGCCCTGAAAAGTCACGTCCTGTGGGTGGTCGGGCCACATCTCGGTTGATATCCCGGGAACCGTGCATGTGATCCAGATCCGCGGTGTTCTTGCGATCGACATTTTCCCAGGATCCCGGGCCGATATTTTTTTGCCAGCCGGAATCCGTGCGGCGATAGACCTGACCATCATGTGTGGCATAGATGTTGGAACTGTCGTTGCCGCGGATGAATTTTGTTTGTCCTATGGTGTTGGTGGTGATTCCGTGGCCAGCCGGTCCAGAGATGACGGTGTGGCGACCCCAGTTGGTGTAGGTGTTGTTGATATTGATGTTAACAAAGGTGGGGCCGTAGCAGCAGTATCCCCAACCCCAGGGATACATCAGCGAACCCATTGAAAACCCCATAAAGAATCCGGCCTCATAGCCCCAGCCATAGCCGACACCAAAGCCATATGTGCTTGGGGCGGGATACCACTGATTGCCTGAGGTGTAAGAGTCATAGTTGTAGCCGGTTCCATAAACGATTGTGCCATCGGCAGATACAAAGGTTCCGTGATAGCCCGGCGTATATCCCACTGTGACCATGTCTGATGTGGAGCCATAGACGTGAACATAAGTGACATAGTAAAGCGGGGATGATGCGGGAATTTTATAGATTTCTTCCGGGACTGCCAAAGCCACTTGCCAAGGGCCTTTTGCCGAGGTCGCCGTGAACCACACGCCATCCTGAACCAGATAGAATGATTCCGCAGTGACTTCAATCAGCGGACTGTTGCAGTTTTGCGCGAACTTCAAATTAGTTCCCGGGATGGATTGCCACTTTACCTTGCCGTCACAGGATATGTCTTTGGGTTTAAGGTCTCTTTTTACTTGTGCGGTCTGGGGAATCTGGCTGACAACAACTGCTTCTTTTGCCTGAGGGGTGCCGGGAACAGAGACCAGCACCTCGGCCACGGGGCTTTTCACCGGGATCTTTGCAAAGTCTTTTGGCAGTTGTTTGCCGCTGACATAGCTCCACGTTCCCTGAAGGCTGGCAGAACGGAACCATCGCCCGGATACAAGAGTATAGTAATTCTGATCTTTGGAATCTATGAAGATGGAATTGGGCGAATTCGACATATAAAGCAAAGCCGTGCCCTCGACTGCCGAATACTTGGGTTCACCGGTGGATTGCAAAAGTTCGGTGGGTTTTGTTGCGACGATGATTTTTGGAGTGACTCCGGGCTGGTACAAAGGTTTACCGTCAGGGCCTTTACCCTCCAGCGGATCAATTTTTTTATCTTTGACCAGTTTATCCTTAATCATCACAAATTTTGATGTCGGACCGGATTTCGACACCTGCCAGGGACCTTTAAGGTCGGCAGATTGGAACCATTTTCCCAGGGCCCAAAGATAGAAGTCCTTTGAATCCTTTTGATGCAGGAAAAGCGCACTGGAATTCAGGATACGTTTCACTTCCTTGGCGCCGGATGAATCAGTCCATTGTGGTTCGCCAGAGATCATAATCAAGATCGAGGGTTCCGATGCAAATACGAAGTCAGGCGGTGCATTGTGCAGATCGGGTTGTTTGATGTGGGAACCGGCAGCCAGCGAAAGGTTATCGACCAAAGCTCTGTAAGAAAAGGACACGGTTTTCCCATCCAGTTGCTTTTCGATTTCGGTTTGCAAGTCGTTGTTGGTGATATTCGCGGTGGGTGCCTGAAGGTTCTTGATACGGATCCGGCTTAATTCAACAAGGTCGGATTCTTTGTTGATTTCGGCTTTGGCTTCTATTTTACAGCTGCCGTAATAGTCCTTGCCGTCGCGGGTCAGTTTAAACGCGGCCCGTGCCTTGATGTCGTTTTGGGCGAGCGATTCAACTTGGGGTTGGTACAATTCGACGGTTTGATTGCCGGTTATCTTAAGTTCTTGGGGCCACACTCGAGTCTTTGTGGGTTTGGTTTGGGCCAAAGCCAAAGGTGAAAGAGCCAGAACAAGAAGGGCCGCGGTCCAGGACTTCATGGGATGTCTCCTCTGATTGATAAATCAAAGTTTATCAATCGAAAGAGCGTGGACAATTCAGTCGCGGAAATTACAGTGGTCTAGGTTTACCAACTCACCTTTGTTACCTGGTCCAGCGACATGAATATCGGTATCCTTTCGCACTGGGCCTCTGGACCAGATTTACTGTCGCTAAACATGTTTAAAGCGAGAAGTTAGCCCAGCTCAGATAATCTGATCGTATGGAGGGAAAACCCATGCGTTTCGCTATTGTTCTGTTGTGTGCACTCACAGCATTTGTTGGCGCTTGTTCTTCGTTCAAATCTTCTACGGAAAGAACGCCAGCGGCTACCTATTATGTAGATCCTCAATATTATGACCTGCAGGTTTTGATGGCGGAAGCTTTGGATTTCCGCGCAACAGCCTTGCGCTTTGCTGATGAAAAGAAGCTGGGCCAGACGGGTGATGTGTCTTTAAGCCGTTCTGAGGGTGAATGGGTTCGTGATATGGGTGCGAAGTACCTGGAAACACGCAAAAAACTCTTGGATCTGGCGATTGCTGAAGGTGAATACTTCTCTGGCAAAAATCAGGTGAAGCTTGCCCCTTACAAAGGCACCAGGACTGAAAAGAAAGATCGCCATGTTCGTAAGGACACGTACGAAACTTATAATGTTTTGAATGTGGATCCAAAAGACGCGCAAGGTGAAAAGCAGATCTTCCGCATGCAGATGGCTTTGGCTTCAGCGTTGCTTTTGATGGACAACTATCTGGTGGCGATCCAGCCATTCAATGACAACGATTCTTTGCGCTATGTTCTGAATTATGATGTTCCTCAGAAGCGTGCATTGCAGGCAATTGCCGATTCCTATTCCTCCACACACCGTCGTGATCAGATCGAGGACGCCATCAAGTTCATCGACTCTGTGATGGCTTGGCGTCGCGCTAATGGTGAAAAAACCAGTCCGGAAGAAGCTCAGCTTTATACTCTGACTCAATCCAGTATCTGGTATCTGGCTGTTAAAAACGACAAGACGGGTACAGGCTTCAAAGACGCCATTGCCAATTTGTGGAATCGCCTGACTTTGCGTGGTAAGCGCGGTGTTCGTGCGGTGTCTTACGGTGTGAGCATGGGCTTTGGTAACATGGTCGGCCTGGTGGAAACCCGTAAAGGTTTTCTTTACAACATGTCTGAATCTGAAAAAGCCAACCTGATTGGGGAAATGAAACCTTTGGACATTCTGATGGAGAAAACTCCATTCCGTCTGACTGACAAGATGATCCCGGGCCACTATGGTCACGTGGCCATCTGGTTGGGAACCGAAGAGCAATTGAAAGAGCTGCAGGTTTGGGATCAGATCCCAGCCAAAATTCAGGCGAAAATCCGTGCTGGTCACCGCATCGTGGAAGCTTTGCGTCCGGGTGTGGAATTGAACACTTTGGAGCACTTCCTGAATATCGACGACTTCCTGGTGGTGCGTGACACTCGTTCCAACATCACGGATGAATATCGTCGCAAGGCCGTTTTGCAGGCGATTGCCCAGATCGGCAAAGAGTATGACTTCAACTTCGATGTTCACACGCACACGCGTATCGTTTGTTCCGAGATTGCTTACGTGGTCTTTGGTGACGTGAAATGGCCTTTGGAGGAAACTTTGCGCCGTTACACCATCAGCCCGGACAACGTGGCTCAGCTGGCGATCGGCAACCAAAGAACTTTTGAGCCGGTGATCATGTATTACGACGGTAAACGCGTTTACAAGGATCTGCCTTATTCCTTGGGCCTTCTGTTGAAAGCCGACGATCAACATTACTCTGAATTCAAAAAATTCCAGAATCTGTAGGAAGTAATCATGAAGATGACGATGAAATCCGCTTTGATTGCCTGGGCAGCCCTGATGGCTGTGCATTGCACCCACAAAGAGATGCGCGAGCCAGCCAGTGAAAAGAAATACACGATCTCAGATGGTCAGACGCAGGCGCTGGCCGATCTGATCGGAGGCGATTCTCCGCTAAAACCTTATCGTCATCCAATGAAAATCTCGTTCCATACAAACGGTGATCAAAAGTATTTGTCTGAAACAGCCCGCAAGGCACTGAATCAGGCGATCATTGAAACTCTGGGTGTGGAAAATCCGGAACAGGGCCTTGCTAAACTGGCTGCCGGAAATCTGAAAGACGCGATGATTGAAAACTTTGTAAAGACCATGCGTGTTTACAAGATCATCAACACCGGCTTGCAGGTGGACCTGACGTTCCTGCCACAGCCGAACCAAAGAAACGATTATGCGGCAGAGCTTAACAGCAACCAACTGGTGCGCTTTAATGAAACCGGGGCGTTAAGCTCTAAATGGGAACAACTTGAAAAAGCCACGGACACCGGCACTGTTTATAATAACTCGGTATTGATCCCGGCCACTCAAGGCCAGGCCGATTATATCGGTGGCACTGTGACCTTCTATGTCGAGATTCTGGATACCCGCCCTAAATTCGGTCTGCCAAGCATTAAAAAGAACGGTGTGAAGGGCTTTGCCCGTTATCGCCGCTATTATCGCCTGAACCGCGAAGTGCAAAAATCCGTGTCCTGTGAAGGTTACACGCTGTCGGCTAAAAAGTCCGGCCCGGGTGTGCCGTTGTTCTACACCGTGGATTTGTACAAGAATTTCAGCTTGAAAAACATCATCCCGACGGAAGAAACCATCGAAGTTTTCCCGGGCCTTGTGGCTTCAAACAATGAAGGCCGCAACGAGCTGATGCCGGATAAATATGAAAAAACCGGAAAATCCATTCCGACGGGTCAGTTCGTTGTGGAAAGTAAGAAATCCTTTACTGAGGAAATCAGCTTCAACCTTGAAAAGATCGTTTATGATTTGAAAGAGAAAAAGCTCGACCGTGACCGTTCCCGCGTGAAGCTTGTGAATTACTATTCCTCGCGCGATCAGGACAGTACGGCCAACGAAACGCAGGCGCTTTATTCCGCCCGTATCCAATATTTGAAAAAGTGTGAGTCCTCAATGGAGAAGTTCCTGAATCTGGATGCTCTGGTGAACGGAGGTGTCCTGTGAAAAAGACGCTGATGATTTTGAGTTCCGTAGTGATGGCTTCAACGGCGATGGCGCAAACCGCGCAGGTGTCCCTGAAGGAACGTCTGGCCGCCATGGACTATTATAAGAATAATCACGACATGATGTTTGCGGCCGAAGCCTGCCGTCGTCCGGAGGCTTTGCTTCAGGAAATCAAAAAATTGCCTGCCGCAGAACAGACCAAAGCGCGTGCCTTTGTAAAGACAAACGATGCAGTGGTTCCGGAAAAGATTCTGTTGCCACTGGTATACTGGAAGTTTGTTAAAAAGAATTCTGCTAACGAAGCCAAGGTGATGCAGTACTGGTTGCAGATGCGTTTACAGTCCTTGCGTGATTATGCTGACAATCCACTGATAAAGGACAAAGCTTCTCAGAATGAAGCCCGTTCTTTGATGAATTCCTGGGCGGGTGCAACGAACTTGAATCTGACCAGCCGCGAGCTGACAGAAAATCTGCAGAAGCGTTTCCCACAGATGGACCCGTACTCGTTGTCTGCCGGGGGTTTTGTCCCGGGCAACATTGTTGAGCTGGTCAGTCATAATGAGATCTCTCCGGAAAGAATCCAGTGGTTTAATGACCGTGTGATCTTTGCCGGCGGGGTGTTGGATTTCAATCAGCCTTATATGAAGATGCCTTTGCACAAGGACGATGAAGGACATCCGTCTTTCAAAGATCCGATGTTTGCCAAGATCCGTGACATGATTCTTTCTGCGAAAGATTCCGTGTTCATTGATATCTTCCTTTTCGGGGGGACGATGGGTGGCACACTCAGCAAGTTCCTGCTGGATCAGGCGGTGGAAAAGAAAAAGGCCAATCCGAACTTCAAGGTGTTGATGCTGCATGACTATGCGACGAACTACAACATGAAGGACGAGATGATGCCGATCTTTAAATATATTAAAGATCGCGCGGCGACGGATCCGGGCCTGAAAGGTTCGGTGTATCTGCTTCAGGCCAATATTCAGCGCCATCCACCGGGGATCCCTTTTGGTATCACCAACCTGGTGCCTAAAACGGAAGAGACGTTCAAGGCTCTGGAAAAGCGCAATACTTATTACGAATCCAAGATCGATCACAGTAAGGTGATTGTGGTGGACCCGGAATCGGACGCGCCTCAGGCTTACTTTGGTTCCAAGAACTGGTCGGATCACAGTGGTGGCTATTACTATGATAATGCTCTTTACGTGAAAGGCCCGGCGGCGGCGCTGGTGCAGGCGGCTTACTACGATGACGTGGAAGCGGCTTTGACGACGGACCCGAATGAAAAGAAGTGGTTTTTCTATAAGGAAGAAGGTTACGGCAATGAAGCCTACCTGAAGAACCGCGATCAGATTCTTTCCTGGTTCCGTGTTGATAGATCCAGCTTCCCGGCGGTGGGTAATCAGTCCGTGCGCCTGGCAGAAGCCAATGTGGATGGGAAGATCAAAGACACTCGCAATATGCTGGTGGATATGATCATGAAGGCTGAAAGCCACATCTATATGGAGCATCTGTTCATTTATGACAAGTACATCAACGATGCGTTGATGAAGCGTAAAGCTCAGGTTCCGGGTTTGAAGATCCGCATACTGGCTGACCACAATGGCAATTTCAGCCTGGGTGGATTGCCAAATACGTTGTACTTGGATCAGCTGCTGCGCCATGGGGTTGAAGTTCGTGCCCGTCGTACACTGGGTATCGAAGCGAAATTCCCAAATGGCAAAACACAAGGCTATCACCAGGAAAATCACAGAAAGATCACTTCTGTGGATGGCAAAGTGATGCTGGTGGGTTCTTCCAACCTGAATCCGGACACTTTGCAAGGCAGCTTCCGTGAATTCGGAGCGCAGCTGTTTGATCAAAAAGTCATCGGTGGCTTTGAAGATGAATTCGTGCAGGCTTGGAATGACGACAAGTTGGTTGGGCCATTCTATGAGGGCGAGCATTTGCAACTGCAGGTGATGGGAAAAACCCTGTCGCCGGAACTGAGCAAGATCATCAATGATCTGGGCTCTACGGTGCTAAGAGCCAAAGACGACATCGAAAAGCGTTAAAATCTTAAAGGGCCGAATGGCCCTTTTTGTTTTTCAGCCTATGCGGTAAGATCTGTTCCATGGAAAAAATGGCCTGGAATCTAGAATCTGAATATCCTTCTTACAACTCTCCTGAATTTCAGGCTGAATTTGATCTGGTGAAATCCCAGGTGGATCAGCTGGAAAAGGACGTCAAATCCCTGAAGACTCCGTTTGAAAACGAAGTGGAAAAGATCCAAAAAATCTGGATCGACGTGGAAGCGACCCAAGTTTTGGTTGGTAATATGTCGACCTTCTTGAATTGTCATCTGTCGGTGGACAGCACTTTGAACGAGGCTCAAGCCAAAAAATCAGAGGTGATGGCGCTTAATTCCCGTATGTGGCAGATCCTGATCCCGGTGGATAACTTCATGAAACGCTGTTCAGAAGAAATTCTGAACAAGATCCTTTCCCACCCGGAACTGACGCCGGCGAAGTTTGACTGGAGCCAGGAACGCACACAAAAGCCATTCATGCTTTCGGATGAAGAAGAAACTTTGTTGCAGGCACTTTCAATGCCGGGCTTGCATGCGTGGGGCGAGCTATATACTAACTTAAGCGGAACCATGCGCTGTGAAATGAAATTCAAAGACCGCACGGAAACTGTGGGTCTGGCGAAAGCATCGGCATTGATTCGCAGTCAGGATGAGGAAACCCGTCGTGTGGCGTGGACGTCCATTCAAAACGCATGGACCACGCACAAAGAAACAGCTTCTTCGATCTTGAATGCCTTGGCTGGCTGGCGCCACGAGGTGATCAAGAAACGTTCGCAAGTGAAGCCGGCCCACTATCTGGATCAGTCCCTGTTTTATAGCCGTATCACTCAAGAAACTTTGGATGCGATGCTGACGGCTTGTTATGAAAATGTCGATATGTCCCGCCGTGCGAATCTGGCGATGGCAAAGCTGATGGGTAAAAAGTCTCTGGACCCTTGGGACTTGCTGGCACAAAGCCCGATTTCGGCTTCCAAATCAGAGCGCAGCTATGAAGAAGGCTTGAAAATGATCAAGGATGCCTTTGCTCAGGCTTCACCGGACATGGCGCAGTTTGTGGATATGATGGCTGATAAGCACTGGATTGAAGCGCGAGTTCTTCCGAACAAACGCAACGGCGCTTATTGCACCGGTTTCCGTAAAAAACGTGAACCCCGTGTGTTCATGACCTACATGGGTTCTAACAGTGATATTTCAACACTCGCGCACGAACTGGGCCATGCCTATCATTCTTGGGTGATGCGCGACATGCCCATCGCTGAATGTGGTTATCCGATGACGTTGGCTGAAACGGCCAGCATTTTCTCGGAAACCCTTTTGCACGACGTGCTTTTGACCAATGCCAAATCCCGTGAAGAAAAAATCGAATTTGCGTGGGGCGAGATGGACCGAGCAACGGCGTTCCTGCTGAATATCCCGGCTCGTTATGACTTTGAAAAAAGCTTCTATGAGATGCGTGAAAAGCGCACTGTCAGCGCCGATGAGCTAAGCAAGCTGACCGACGAGGCGTGGAGCAAATGGTACGGCAGCACCTTGAGCGAAAATGACAAAATGTACTGGGCAACCAAACTGCATTTCTCGATGTCGGGAATCAGCTTCTATAACTATCCGTACACCTTCGGTTATCTGTTCAGCATCAGTGTTTACGCCCGTCGTGAAGAATTGGGTAAGGACTTCATGAAGACTTACGTCAACATCCTGCGCGACACCGGCCGCATGACCGCGGAAGATCTGGTGCAAAAGCACCTGGGCGAAGACATTCGCAAGCCAGAGTTCTGGAGAAAATCCATCGCGGTCATTAATCGCAAGATTGAAGAATTCGAAAAACTCGCCCTTAGCTAGGGCGAGCTCTTAGATCCAGTGACATGGAAATGTCATCGGTGAAAACCCCATCGGGTTGGCGATATGCTTCGCGCAAATAGCCCACCTGCTGGAATCCCAGTTTTTCATACAGTTTGAACGCCGGTTGATTCGCGCTCATCACGTTCAGTTCCAGAAAGCTCAGGCCTTCAATGTTTTGTGCGACTTCAATCAGACGACGCAATAAAGCTTCGCCCAATCCCTGTCCGCGATAATCGTGATGCACTGACATTCCCAAGCCCGCGCGGTGGCTGCGTTTGCTGTCTTTGAACGCCACCATGTTGGTGATGCCGATGATGCGACCTTGGTGTTCAGCGATGATCAAAGCACCCTTAGGGTCTTCGTTGGCATCGGTGATCCACTTCATTTGAGTTTCCACGGTTTTCCTTGCCGCGGATTCCGCTGTGCTCAGGATGTAGGGGGAAGTGGGCAGAATTTCCAGAAAGGCGGTCAGTAAGGCTTCGGCTTCACTGACCAAAGCAGGCCTCATAATGATGGAATCGCCGTTTTTCAGTTGAATGGTGCGGGTTTCATGCAATGCCATTTGGACCTCCTTTGGTGATCTTTAAGATCGGCGAAAAGAGGCGTTAAAACAAATCAATAAAACTAATGGGGCCTCAAAGAAAAATGCATCTCTTTAAGGCCTCCCGCATTTTTAGTGCGCCTGAGCAGTTGCGCGCAGTTTGTCCAGCTTTTGAGCCGCCGGACGGCTGGTACAAAGTCCCATCCACTTGTTAATTTCCGGATACGGGGACATGTCGAATTTCAGAGCGTAAAGCAAACCTGCCACGGAAGCCACGTTCAGATCCGCCACGGTGAAACGGTTGCCGACAAGGTAAGTCTTGCCTTTAAGGCCGGCTTCCAAAGTGTTCAGATAATTTGGCAGAACTTTTTTCGCGTCTTCGATGACTTTAGGATTTTTGAATTCATCCGGAACAAACAAAGCCTGAATCAATCAGTTCACTGCCGGAGTTTGCAAATCCACCAGGGCCCAGAAGCTCCATTGCATGATGTGGCCTTCTTCGTCCAAGTTCTGTGGTGCCAGAGGGCTGTTGTGCTTTTTAGCCAGATAGTTGGTGATCGCCATGGATTCCCACAGCACGTATTCACCGTCGATGATGGCCGGGATCTTGCCG
This sequence comes from Bdellovibrio bacteriovorus str. Tiberius, assembly GCF_000317895.1. Taxonomy (NCBI): domain Bacteria; kingdom Pseudomonadati; phylum Bdellovibrionota; class Bdellovibrionia; order Bdellovibrionales; family Pseudobdellovibrionaceae; genus Bdellovibrio; species Bdellovibrio bacteriovorus. Next base: position 3,711,152 of record NC_019567.1, on the reverse strand, counting down.
TTCGGGTTGATCTTCAAAAAGTCAGCGGACTTGTGCTGCTTTTCGCGCATGTTCATCGGCATCTGCTCGTAAGGCAGACCCAGTTCTTCAAGCATCCAGTAGCAGCGGCCGGCGCTGGACATCGGGGATCCGTAGATTTTAATCATGTGAATATCTCCTTAGGAACTTGCGCTGGAATAAAATCTCAGGGCAAATTTCCAAAACTTGTTTGTTAGATAAATCAAAATACCTGAAAGCAGCACCACCCACGTAAACAGGGCGAAATCCGGTGGCTCAAGCAGGGCGCGGGCCGGCACGCTGGCAATCACCCCCACGGGCAGGGCGGTTAGCAGCATCCATTTAAACCACGGCACATAGATTGAATCCGGGCGCATGCCCAGACGATAGATCTGATACCAGATAAACTGCAAATTCTCGGAACGGGCAAAGATCACCGCCGTGGAAGCCATAAAGAATCTCATGGCATACAAGGCCACCAGTCCGCACGGAATCAGCAGTAGCAGCCAGAACAGACGCAGCCATTCGAAGTTTGACAGCTGCAAAATGCTATAGATAAACCAGCTGGAAGCGATGATCAGATTCCCGATCATTGCCGTGGACGCCTTTTGCAATGAAATCATGAACTGCGAATTAATGGGTTTTGCCAGCAGCAGATCCAGATCGCCTTTGCGCACTTTTTCAGAAAACTGATCCAGGTTTTCGGACAGAATGATCATGTAAAGACCATCAACGACAAAAACCACGCCCAGGAACACGCGCATCTGTTCCAGGTTCCAGTCGCCAATTTTCGGCGTATGGCGGAACAAAACCTCAAAGGTCATGATCTGCGCCAGATACCAGAAGATATCTGTTGCAATACGGGTGATGAAGTTCACACGGTATTCAAGATCCGCGATAAAGCTGGTGCGGAAAAGGGCGGCGTACAAAGACAGGTACTTTTTCAACGTCTGAAACATTTAAGCCCCCGTCCCGGTGTATACGTTAACACCTTTTCGCCAGATCCAAGCGCCGATTAAATTCACCACGACGATGCCGACAGTGACCGAGGCAAAGGATTGCCAAACGGTGCCGATTTCAAGACGCCCGGTCAGATAACCCACCGGAACATAAACCCCGGCACTGAAAGGCAGGGCGATCATGATGGACCTTACCGGTTCCGGCATCAGATCCAGCGGGAACAATTCCCCGGTCATCAGCCACAGGGCCAGATTTTTTGCTCCGGTCACGGCATAGACCTTGTTCAGGTAAAATGCGCAGGCTGCGATCACAAAGCTGATCGAATGCACCAGAATCAGGTAATAAAATTCCAAAGCAAAAGCCAAAGGCAGGCGTTCAAACTTGGTCGGCAGGTCAAAGATAAAGATCGCGATGAACGGGATCAGCATCGACACCAAGGTGGTGATGAACTTATATCCCATCAACTGCGAAAAATAGTATTCATAGAAGCTCATCGGGCGCACCAGCAGGCTGTTGATGCTTCCGGAATCGATTTCCTGAATCATGCGGTATTCATACATCCAGCTGGTGCAGATGCGCGCAAAGAACGCGCCCCACATGGCATAGGCCAGATAGTATTCACGACCGAAGCCGGCGATTTCTGTGGCGCCAGCCCCTTTAAAGACGGCAAACCACAAAAGGACTTCAATCCCCGTGGTCAGTGTCGGCTGAAGAATCGCATCAACGAAGTAGTTCAGCCGGTATTCAAGATTGGACAGAATCGCGAGTTTAGCGAACGCGAGATTCCGCTTCCAAAAAGCGGCGGATGACATCTTCAAAATCGACCTCTTCGTTTTCAGCCAGTTCAGTGTTGGATTTGGTTACGAAATCAGGAACCGTGCCCTGATAGACGATGTTGCCTTTGCTGATAAGAAGCAACTTGTCAGCAAGCTTGGCGATATCGTCCATATAGTGACTGGTCAGAATGACCGTGGGTTCTTTTTCTTTCACGTATTGATCCAGGAACTCACGGATGGTTTCCTGGGCCACGATGTCCAGACCGATGGTCGGTTCATCCAGAAACAGAACTTTGGGTTCATGCAAAAGGGCGCCGATGATTTCCATTTTCATGCGCTCGCCAAGGCTGAGGCGGCGAAGCTGCGTGTGCAGGACGTGCGTGCACTGAAGCATCTCGGCTAAATGGTCCACGCGCTTTCTTGCTTGAGCGGGATCCAGATCATAGATACGCGCCAGTAAAGAATAAGAATCCGCCGGGGAAATATCCCACCACAGCTGATTCTTCTGACCCAGCAGAATGCTGATCTGGCGCAAGAATTCGTTTTTTCTTTCCCAGGGTCTGAAGCCCAGCACACGGGCATCGCCACTGGTCGGCGTGACCAGGCCGGAAAGCATTTTCAGCAAAGTGGTTTTGCCGGCGCCGTTGGCGCCGACCAGACCGACGATCTGTCCGGATTCAATTTTTAATGTGGTTTTGTCCAAAGCAACTTTGGAAACGTGCTTACGATTGACGAAGCCCTTCAGGGAGTTGATGAATCCTTCGGGCTTCTGGTAAGTCTGATAGACGCGGGAAAGGTCGGTGGTTTCAATTACTATCGCCATGTCGGCGACTATAACCTAGAACTACTCGTTGATGAAAGAAAACTCAGCGTAACGTTCTTCATCACTGAAGAATGTTTTCTGGTCTGCAGAGACATAGCTGCCCTCAATAATACGGCCGGTTTTGCAATCCTTCAAAGACTCGCGTTTGCCGTTATAGTCGCAGTCACCCACGTACCAGGCTTTTTCGGAATACTTGATTTTGTATCCGATCAGACGAGCACCTTTGTAGAACGCCAGTACTTCATCCAAACGAGTGCGGCCCGCAGCGTGATAGTCGCCTTCCAAAATGGTGTCGCCCCAAACTTGCGCCTGTTCAACCGCGATGGCTTTCAAGTTGTCGCGAGTTGGGTCGTTCAGTTTGTTCATGCGGGTTTTTTGGCTGTAAACGATCTGGTGGGAATAGTTGGATTTGCACGGCTGAGTCTGGCAAGCGTGCTCATAGTGAGCCGCATCTTCGTAGAATTTGTCGCCGTTCGGGCCCATCTGATCAGCCATAGCAAAAGAGGAAACGAATAGCCCCAAAAGTGCTGTGAGTGCAGTTTTCAAAGACATAGAAACCTCCTGTGAGGTGAATATGCTCCGAAATCGAGGAAACTTTTAATACATACAAAAGAACTTATTATACAAAAAATGAATCAACCGGGGGCCGACCGCGCATAACGAAGCCGGCCCGGGGAGCTATTTCAGACGGAACGAGGCGGAAAGCGGCTTGTGATCAGAGGTTTCGATATTGTTGTGCAGGGTTGTGGAAGTGGCTTCCAGGCCGCGGACGTAGATATGATCCAATTTGAACCTGCGGTTGTCGTTGGCAAACGGCAGCTTCTTCATCTTAAGTTTTCCAAGGATTTCATCAAGATAGCCAAGGCGTTCGTTGTTCCAGGAATTGAAGTCTCCGGCAAAAATCAGCGGACCATCGTGCTTTTTCAGGAAGGCCGCGACCTGTTCGATCTGTTCGCGGTTGTGTTTGTTGGCCACGAAATTCAAACCGTGGATGTTCGCAATCCACAATGTGAACGGGCTGTTGGCGATGGCGTATTCGCTGACCAGAACCATTTTCGGGGTTTTGATCACCGGCTCGCGACCCGGGCTGCGCAGGAAGTGAACCATGGAAGGGCGGGCGTAAGATCCATTCATGACTCCGGTCTGATCGCCGTCTTTTTCCAGGAAGCTTGTGGCAAAGTCCCAGCAATAGTTTTTCTGGCGCAGGATCACGCTGGGAACATATGAATCAATCATGCCTTCCTGAATCAGGATCAGATCGTTCTTGGGAACAAAGTATTCAAAGTCACGGGCCCAGCGGTCCTTGGCTTCGGCTTTTTTGATGTTCCAGACGAACAAGTCAAAATTGGATGGCAGGAAGTCGTGTTGGCATTGGCCAAACTGGGTGTGGACGTCTTTGTCTGCGGGAATTTCGTTTTTAACCTCTTCGGCGAACGCGTAAGAGGACACGGACAGGGTCAGGGCCAGGATCAATCCCTTGATCATTTTTGTGCTCCTTGCAAGGCCCCTCGTCAGTGAAGAGCTCTTGAATTAAACTTTCTTTTCCAGAACTGTGAACTGCAGTCCTTCGACTTTCGGAATCCCGAAGCGTTCATCGCCGTAAGGGAACGGCTTGGTTTCCTTGGTGTTTCGGAAGCCATGCTTTTCGTACCACTTGATCAGCTCTGTGCGAACGGAAATCACTGTCATGAAAATGGTAGTACAATCCCAGAATTGCGCAAGAGCCTCTGACTCATTGAGCAACAATTTTCCGAGTCCTTTCGACTGTAATTCAGGAGCCACCGTCAGCATGCCCAGATACATTTTTGAACCTTGTTTTTCGACGTGAACACAACCCAGAAGATCGCCGTTGTCGTCGTCTTCCGCGACCAGAATCACAGATTCTTCCTTGTCGATCAGCGCCTGAATGCCGGCAGCATCAATGCGCTGGCCATCCAAAAGATCCGCCTCAGTCGTCCAGCCTTCTTTGGAGTCTTCCCCGCGATAAGCAGAGTTAACCAGCTCAACAAGATCTTCAACATGACTAGAATCAGCCTGAGTAAATTCAATATGCATAGAAACTCCCAAAAGGTACCTGCTTACTTTTGTATAAGCACTGCGCTAGACGCTACGTTTATGCAAAAGTAAGCAGGTACCTTTTAGTTACTTCTTTTTGGTGTAGATGAAAAGCTCTTTGCCTTGGCGGCGGGGGATTGATTTTTGCCAGCGACCCCAGAAGATCGGGTGATAATGGTTTTTCAGACGTTGGCGCAGTTCCCATTCGGTGCCACCGTAAGGCGGGCCCTGGCGTTTTTCGAAGGCGAAGAACACACCCATCAAATGGCCGCCTTGTACCAGCACGCGGTTCCAGATTTTGACAAGTTCCTTGCGGCGTTCCGGGTTGATGGCGCAGTAACAAGTGTGTTCAAACACGACATCAAAGGACTGGTCAAAGTCTTGCGGCAGCTTGAAGAGGTCGGCTTGTACGAAAGTCAAAGTCGGCAGATGGCCGTACAGTTTTTTGGCACGTTCTAAAGCCACCGGAGAGATGTCGACAGCCGTGACAAAGTGTCCGGCCGCTGCAAACAAAGCCGCATCATGGCCTTCACCGCAGCCCAAAACCAGCACGCGGGAGCGGCTGATTTTCAGTCGGGGAATCATGTCCTTCAGGGCCTCGGCAGGCTCGCCCAGATTCCAGCCCGGGTTTTCTTCCTGCTGGTAGATTTGGCTCCAGTAAGTTTCTTTTTCGACGTCTTTGTGGGATGGCCAGTAAGCCGGAATGTCGTAGGTTTTGCCGTTAAATTCGATGAAGTCGTCACCGAATTCTTCAAGCAGGTTGAAGAACGTGGCCTGGGCCTTGCGGGACATCACGAACGGAATTTTATTTGCGGCATAACCGTGAAAACGGTCCCATTCATCCAAAGACAAGGATTCCAGTTCGAAGGCATAATGCACGCCATACGGAAGCAGGATTTCCCAGGTTTTGTCGTCTTTCAGATTTACTTGAGCGGCTACGTAAGGTTCGTCGAAGGCTTCAACGATCACCGCGACATCGCCGAAGGTGGAAAGCAGAGTGCCACCTTCGTGAATTTTCAGATTTTGCAGAATTTCTTGTCCCACAATCGGGTCTTGAATGCGAACCTCACGGCTCAGAGCAAAACCCTCTTCATCAATTTGGATGAAATTTGTGGGAATTGCCATTAGTGGCCAGGGGTCGCTGTCGGAGCAGGAGTCGGAGTCGCAGTGGCTGCCGGAGTCGCCTCTGGAGCAGCTTCAGTTGTTACTTCGTCAGTGCCCGGAGTGATAGTGGAGCCTTCAGAGAAAACCACGATGTCATTGGTGGTTTTTACGGATTGCAGAACCCATTTATCCACGTTTTCCTGATCAGAAACATCACGGTAAAGAACCGCTTCACCTTCGATCACTTGTTCCATGGATTCGCCGTCTTCAGTCACGTCAGTGAACTTGTAAGCAAACACCGCGCGAACCTTGTTGTCGCTCAGGGTTTCAGTCCACAAACGAGAGATGGAAAGGTCTTTGGCGTGTGGCTTTTTAGCAGCCAAAGTTTGAGTGATAAGTTCAGCCAATTTCACCTGAATGCCGGAGTGCGTCTCAAATCCAACGGCTTGGGAAGTGTGGATTACATTCCAGGTCCAAACCAAGGCAGCAATGAAAATAACCAGGCTTACAATTTTCTTCATCTCTAGAGTCCTCTCTCCATTTACTCAGTGTGATAAAACTGACATCGTTATCCGAGCATGATATTCAGTTTTTTTCAACACTCGCACAGAGAGGGTATCTCATGAACCAACAATGGCTGACAATCTTAATGTCAAAGGGGATTGAGCTGGAGCAAAACCTGCGTCAGCAGTTGCAAAACGCCAAAGACGGGCTGAAATCTCAGCTTGAAGAACGGGGCATTCGTCTGAGTGCCGCGGACTTGGCAGCCTTGCTGGAAGAGGTTTCTCCGAAGGCCTCTCATGCTGCGCTTAGTTATGCGCTGGATATCGTGCGCCCCTTCTCGGCAGGCATGGGTCTGAGAATCTCTCGCTTGTCCGATACTCAGGTAGAAATGGTGGTTCCGGCCCGCACCCGCAACCTGAACGAAGTCAAAACCATGCACGAGGGTGCTTTGGTGACGGCGGCGATTGAGGCGGCCAAACTGCTGTGGATGCGCCATGCCCCGATGGGTTCTTTTGAAATCAACGTGACCCGTCTTGAGTCTGAATTGTTCAAAGTCACCAGTGAAGAATGCCGTGTTCGCATGGAGCTTCCAGAAACAGTGCGCGAAGTGGTCCTGGCGGAAGTCCGCGATCACCGCGAAGCCAAAGCCGAGGTGGAGCTGAAGGTTTTCGACAGCAACGATCAAGCCGTGGCAGAGTTCCGTTTGCATTTGAGTTTTAAACACACTCCGGCTTTGCCTGGCAGTGAGGGATAGTACAAGGTTCTATGGAAATTTTAGAGACAAACATTGATTCCAGTTCCAGTGATTTCAAGCTCAACCGCGAGGCCATGCTTGGTATCGTCAACGAATGGCGTGAACGCGTAAACCTTGTCAAACAAGGTGGCGGCGAAGACGCGACTAAAAAACACAAATCCCGTGGCAAGTTGACAGCGCGTGAGCGTATCGAGGCTTTGGTTGACGGCGGAACCGCGTTCCTGGAGTTCTCAACCCTTGCGGCTTGGGACATGTACGAAGGCCAGGCACCGGGTGCGGGCGTGGTCACCGGTATCGGTGTCATTCACGGCACTGAGTGCGTGATCGTGGCGAACGATGCGACGGTCAAAGGCGGCACTTACTTCCCGATGACCGTGAAGAAGCACTTGCGTGCGCAAGAGATCGCTTTTGAAAACGGTCTGCCTTGTATTTACCTTGTGGATTCCGGCGGCGCCTTCCTGCCAATGCAGGCGGATGTGTTCCCGGATCGTGATCACTTCGGCAGAATCTTCTACAATCAAGCGCGCATGTCGGCCGCCAACATCCCGCAAATTGCGGTGGTGATGGGTTCTTGCACCGCGGGTGGCGCCTATGTTCCAGCGATGAGTGATGAAACCGTGATCGTGAAAGAAAACGGAACCATCTTCCTGGGTGGGCCTCCTTTGGTGAAAGCGGCAACGGGCGAAGTTGTTGATGCTCAGGAACTGGGTGGGGCGCAAGTGCACTGTGAAAATTCCGGTGTGACGGATCACTTTGCTGAAGATGACGAACACGCCATTGAAATCACGCGTTCGATCGTGGCTCACCTGAACCACAAACGTGCGGTGCAGTTGAAAACCCTTCCGGTGGAAGAGCCATTGTTTGACCAGAAGGAACTTTACGGGGTCATCCCGAAAGACAGCCGCACTCCATTTGATGTGCGTGAGGTTATCGCGCGCATCGTGGACGGTTCTCGTTTCCATGAATTTAAACCGCTGTACGGTAAAACTCTTGTAACGGGGTTTGCTCACATCTGGGGAATGCCCGTGGGCATCATTGCGAATAACGGTGTGTTGTTCAGCGAAAGCTCTTTGAAAGCCGCGCACTTTATCGAATTGTGTGAGCAGCGCGAAGTGCCTTTGATCTTCCTGCAAAACATCACCGGCTTCATGGTCGGTAAAAAATATGAAAACGAAGGTATCGCCAAACACGGGGCGAAAATGGTTATGGCCGTTTCCAACGCCCATGTGCCGAAATTCACCGTGGTGATTGGTGGCTCTTACGGCGCTGGCAACTATGGTATGTGCGGTCGCGCCTTCCAGCCTCGTCAGTTGTGGATGTGGCCTAACGCCAAGATCAGCGTGATGGGTGGCGAGCAGGCGGCAAACGTTCTTCTGACCGTGAAAATGGATCAGATGGCGGCGAAAAAACAAACGATGTCTGCTGAAGAACAGGCCGAGTTTAAACGTCCGACTTTGGAAAAATACGAAAAAGAAAGTGCTTGTTATTATTCCTCGGCGCGCCTGTGGGATGACGGGATCATTGATCCGGCAGACACCCGTCGTGTGTTGGCGCTGGGGATTTCGGCAAGTCTTAACAAGTCCTGGGGTGAAAAAACTCAGGGCGTCTTCAGGATGTAATTATGTCTTTTGTTGTAGTTACAGAAATGAATCAGGTGGCCTATGTGAAACTTCACAGGCCCGAAGTGCGTAACTCTTTCAACCCGGAGATGATCGCTGAGTTGACCAGGATCTTTACTGATCTGGAAGCGCGCAAAGATCTGCGTGCCGTGGTTCTACAAGGGGAAGGCAAAGTCTTCTGTGCCGGAGCTGACCTGAACTGGATGAAAGAGATGGTGAATTTTTCTTTTGAGCAAAACCGTGAGGATTCTTTGAAGCTTTTCGGTATGTTTGAAGCTATCGCTCAGTGCAGTCTGCCGGTGATTGGCATGATTCACGGGGCGGCCTTCGGCGGCGCTTTGGGGCTGGTGGCAGTTTGTGATGAAGTCATTGCTGAAGAAAACACGCAGTTCTGTTTCAGTGAAGTGAAACTGGGGATTGCTCCAGCGGTGATCAGTGCTTTTGTGAATAAAAAAGCTGTGGCGGGCAAAGTTCGTCCGCTGATGCTTTCAGGTGTGGTGTTTAACCCGCACATCGCTCAACAGGCCGGTCTGGTAACAGAAGTGGTTCCAGTGGGCGAAGGCCACACGGCTTTGCAAAAGGTTCTGCACGGCTACATGCAGTGCGGTCCGGATGCGGTTCGTGAAACCAAAAAACTTTTGAATGATATTGATACCTTGAACTGGGCCGATCAGCGCAGCCGCACAACCACGGTGATCGCAGAACGTCGTGCCAGCAATGAAGGGCAGGAAGGTCTGAAATCCTTCCTTGAAAAGCGTGAGCCCGCATGGAGACTGAATTAATGAAAAAGTTCACACGTATTGCCATCGCCAATCGCGGTGAAGTGGCTGTTCGTATTATCAAAGCCTGCGAAGAAATGGGTATTGAAACTGTGCTTCTGCATTCAGAAGCCGATATCAACACGCGCGCTTACCGCATGGCGACCAAAACCATCTGCGTGGGGCCTGCGGCAACGGCGGAAAGTTATCTGAACATCCCAGCAAATATCAACGGCGCTTTGGCCGGTGGTGCGCAGGCGGTGCATCCGGGCTTTGGTTTCCTTTCTGAAAATGCCGATTTCGCCGAAGCGGTGAACAAAGCCGGTTTGACCTTCATTGGTCCTTCTCCGGAAGCGATCCGTGCCTTGGGTGACAAGGTTCACTGTAAAGAGCTGGCAAAGCAGGCGGGTTTGCCTCTGGTGCCGGGTTATCAGGGCGAAAATCAGGATGTGGCTCATCTGATCATGCAGGCTGAAAAAATCGGCTATCCGGTGATCGTGAAAGCCGCTGCTGGTGGTGGTGGCCGCGGGATGAAACTTTTGAAGTCTTCCGCGGAAGCGCACGAGCTGATTGAATCAGCTCAGCGTGAAGCCCAGTCGGCGTTTGGTTCTCCGAAAGTTTTCCTGGAAAAATATCTGGATCGCGCCAAACACATTGAATTCCAGGTCTTCGGTGACAGCACTGGGAATGTACAGCATTTCTTTGACCGTGAATGTTCTGTTCAACGCCGTCACCAGAAAATCATCGAAGAGGCCACATCGCCTTCTTTGACCGATGATCTGCGCCGCCGTATGGGTGAAGCTGCTTGTGCGATTGCCACCATGGGCAAGTACAAAGGGGCAGGCACAGTGGAATTCCTGCTGCAAGACGGGGAGTTCTATCTTTTGGAAGTGAACACACGTTTGCAGGTAGAACACCCGGTGACGGAAGAAGTTCTGGGTGTGGATCTGGTGAAAATGCAGATCCTGACTGCGCAAGGTGATTTCGTTCACGACAACAAACAGATCCGCGCACCGAAGGGTCATTCCATCGAATGCCGTATCTATGCTGAAAATCCATTTATGGGTGGCGTTCCTTCCACAGGCCTTTTGGGTCATGTGGAATGGCCAGAAGGCCCGGGACGCCGTTATGAGTACGGCTTTGATTCCGGCGACACCATCACCCCGTATTATGACCCGATGATCGCAAAAGTGATCGTGTGGGATGAAAACCGCCCGCGTGCGATTCAGAAAATGATCCGCGTATTGAAGGATTCTGTGGTGTTTGGTGTTCACACGAACATCCCGTACCTGATCGAAATTCTTTCTCACAAAGAATTCGTCATGGGCACGATGACGACCCGATTTATTGAAACTTACTTCAGTGAATCATTGAAAGAACCGGCTTTGACAGAGATTGAAAAAACCGTGGCGGCGGGTGCATTGTTGCAACTTCGCGGGGGCGCTGGTGAAACAGCGAAAGCTTCCGCATCCCCTTGGGGTTCTTACTGGAGAGGTATCTAATGGAAGTGAAAGTAAGAATCGACGGTGTTGATCATAAAGCCCAAGCCCAGCTGATCGCCGGGACTTTGTGGGTTCATTATAACGGCCGTGTTTTCACTCAGGATGCCACCACTGGACGTAAGTCCCGTAAAAAAGGCGGCGCGGGCGGTTCTTCGGATCAGATCGTGGCGCCTATGCCGGGCAAAGTGACCAAATTGCTTTTGGCGCCAGGAGCGGCCGTGGCCGCAGGCCAGGCGGTTTTGGTGATGGAAGCCATGAAAATGGAGTACACTTTAAAGGCAGAGATCGCCGGCACTATCGACAGTGTGAACTGCGCCGTCGGCGAGCAAGTGGTATTGGGTAAAGCCCTTGTGAAAATCAAACCAGCATCCGATAAATAGGGCCTATGAAAAAGTCAGTTGTCATTGTGGAAATGGGATTAAGAGACGGTCTTCAGAACGAAAAAACAGTTCTGGATGCCGACACGCGTGTCGAGTTCGCACGACGACTGATTCAGGCTGGAACCAAGCGTGTTGAAATCGGTGCGTTTGTTTCCCCGACCTGGGTTCCGCAAATGGCGGGGACTGCGGAAGTGGTGCAAAAGACTTTTGCTCAGGTAAAGTCCGGATCTATTCCCAAGAAAACTGAATTTTCGGTTCTGGTTCCCAACGAACGCGGCATGATGGACGCCATCGCGGCGGGAGTGAAGGAAGTGGCGATCTTCGCGGCGTGCTCTGAATCCTTCTCTTTGAAAAATATCAACTGTTCTATCGACGAAAGCTTCAAACGTTTTGAGCCGGTGATGGCTTTGGCAAAGAAGCACAAGATCAAAGTGCGCGGTTATCTGTCCACGTGCTTTGGTTGTCCATTTGAAGGCAAAGTGTCTGAAGCCAAAGTGGTGAAGCTTGCTCAGCGCATGCACAAGCTTGGTGTGTACGAGCTTTCCGTCGGCGACACCATCGGTGTGGCGGATGTGGGTCAGGTGGAATCCCTGTTTAGAAAATTGAAAAAAGTGGTTCCGGTGAAAAAGCTTGCCGGGCATTTCCACGATACCCGCGGGCAGGCCTTGGCCAACATCCTTGCGGCGTACAAACTGGGGATCAACGTCTTTGATACCAGCCTGGGTGGCTTGGGTGGATGCCCTTACGCTCCGGGGGCAACAGGCAACGTTGCGACCGAGGATGTGGTTTACATGTTCCATGGTATGGGTGTGAAGACGGGTCTGAATCTGGACAAGCTGATTGAAATCAACCCGTGGATGGCGGAAAAAATCCAGCATCCACTGCCATCAAAGGTCGGCAAAGTCGGCCGTCTGAAACCTTTGGGTAAAGTTCAAAAGTAAATTGTTTCGCTGAACTATTTCTGAGCTGATGTTTGTGATGCCATTTGCGGTGTCACAAGCAGTTCCGGATACAGTTTTGAATACCAGTACTGGTTGCGCAGGATGCCTGCGACGTATTCGCGGGTTTCATCAAACGGAATCAAATCCACGAATAACAACTGATTGTCCACCGGATAGCGTTTCATCCACTTGCGCACGTTGCCGCTGCCGGCATTGTAGGACGCCAGGGCTTTCATGTGATCATTCTTGAATTCCCTGACCAGCGCTGCAAAGTAACGCGAACCCAGCTGGATATTGCTGGAAGGATCCAAAAGCTCTTTGTCGGTGACGACGCGTTTTTTCATGTCCTTGGCTGTTCTTGGCATGATCTGCATCAAGCCTGTCGCACCCACCGGGCTTTTCGTGTTCGGATTGAATGAGCTTTCCTGACGGATCAAGGACAGCAGCAGGAACGGATCCTGATCGCGGTGATGTTTGATCACCAGATCTTCAAACGCCAGGGGATAATAGATATTCAGATTTTTCAGTGTTTTGAACTGGGGATGATTCTGGAACAAACGGCTAAGCACCATGAAACGCTGGTGGTTCATGTCGTCGAATTTTGCCAGCAGTGTTGCCACATAAAGCTGGAAGCCCGGTTCTGCTTCGGTCAGTTCAGCGTAATCAATAAATTCAAGCGTGCGTTTAGCCAACGAGTCTTTTTGCTGAGCCATGAAGTGCTCAACCAGCTGAATGGCGCCGTTCAGATCTTCATACGAGCTGCGGGTCTGAATGCGCTGTTCACGCAAGTCAGAAACCGTCTGATAAGGGCCATCTGCCATCGTCGCGTAGTCTGTCAGGATATGATAGCTCAGTGGGAAGCTGGTGAAATGATCTTCCATGGTGTTGGCAGATACGGATTTACCCTGCTCGCGTGCGGCATGATTCATCCAGAACTGTGCACGGGAAGTCAGTGCGATGTCTTTGGAAAGACTGGAAAGTTTTTTCAGGAAGACTGTGGCCTGTTCAGGATTGTCCTGCCAGATTTCAAACAGACCCCCACGGTAAAGACCCAGGTCACTGAATTCTTTATCTGTGCTGCATTCCAAAGTACGGGCGTACAGTGCGCGCACAGTGGAAAGCACTTTTGCATCGGGAAGTTTTTCTTCCAGTTTGAAGGCCATTGCCGTTGCCAGGTGCGGGGAAATGCAAGTTTTGTCGTTCAGAATATGCTCGGTCAGGTTTTGACGGTCTTTATTTGAAAGACCTCCAATGGAGCGCACACTTTCAGATTCAGAAGTGTTGGAAAGCTCGGTCCATTTCTGCTGACGAATCAGCTTTGTCAGCTGGGCTGCTTTCAGACGGGAATCTTTGTTTTTCTCGGCTGCGGATTTGTCTTTATAGAAGCTTTTGCAAAGAACGGCATTGCGTTCGATATGACAGCCTTTATAGCGGGCGGCAAAGAAGTTGTGCTTTTCATTCAGTTGAATAAAGAGCTCGGCGGCTTCTTTATGTTCCTGGGAAACGGGGGTGGGGCTGGCATGTACATTTTGTAACAGCTGCCCAAAACCGGCATCGAAATAGCAACCTGCCGCCGCCAGGGTCATGGCGAAGGTGCTTGAAATCATTAATAAAGTCTTAAACCGGTTTTTCTGCATAGTTGTTAAAGAGGTTTAACTGCAGTAACCGTACCCTTTGGCGGCTAAGCAATTAGCAGCTCGAATTGTGTTTAATTGGATTTGAAACGTGTCAGATTGAGACGAACTGACTAAGATGGACGTCATGCATTTCTGGAAAGCGCTTTTGGTCATCGCGATGGTTCTGACTGGTGAATTCGTCTTCGCCAAGGACGTCTGCTCTAAGCAGTTTATTGTGGGCACGAACAACTATCAGCCCATGTACTTTCGAAATTCTGGCGGCAAAGCCGGCGGAATCGATGAAGATCTGATTGCAGCGATCATGGCTCGCCGGGATTGTGGATACAATTCACGGGGCATGTCCCGGCCCGCGGCGGTGGAATCTTTAAAACGTGGTCAGCTGGATCTGATTATGCTGGTGGCTGAAAACAATATCTATTCAGATGGCGGCGCCGATTTTATTCCTTTGTTCCGTTCTGTGCGTGAACTGGTTGTGCGCAAATCGAAATACAAAAAAGGTCAGACGGTCGCGGATGTTTTCGGAAACAAGAAAGTCATCTTCGGGAACCTGATTGGATCGCGCGCGGTGATGACCGAGTCTGAATATCAAATGTTGCTTAAAGACAGTCGAATTATTCAGGTGCCGGATGCCGTTGGAGTCTATGCGCTGATTCAAAAGGGCCGGACGGATGCAGTTATTGCGACTCCGCTTTTGAATAACTATCTGGTCAAGGATTTGAAGATTGAAAGTGATGTGACTTTGGTGGCGGATCGAAGCTTTACCACATCATTGGGTATCTATGTTTCGCGCCAGCGGGTACGCGAGGAAGAGCGCGAAAGACTTGAAGGTATTGTCCGTAAGATGAAAAGAGACGGAACAATCGAAAGAATCATTTCCAAATATCTAACGAAAGATCAGATGTCGTCAGTGACCTTCGAATAGAAGGTTACTGACAGGATTTCACTTTGGATGGGGTGAAGTTGTAAATCATCGTGCCGCCCTCTTTCAGAAAGCCCTGCTTCAACTGATCCAAATAAGGGGGTGGTGCTCCCAGTTTGCTGCGACCGCGGCGACTTGTATCCAGTGAGCCGGCAACTCCCAGACAGCCTTGTGTTGGAGTGTAAGGATCCCAGCCATGCAGCAAGACCCCACGACTGTGAATGTCCTGATTTTCCGGCTCCAGGCCCACCAGTTCAATGCCATCACGGATGTTACCACCTCGCGGAGGACTGTAAGCTTTGGTCATGATCGCACCGTTTGGAGTCTTTAGTGAGCCCCGGCCGTTACCAAATCCACCTTCACCACGGGACACCCACAAAGGATTCTTATCAATGACGTTGGCGATGGAGCCATCGGCATTCAGAATCCACATTTTCCCCATGACGCCGCCGCTTGAGAAGTCATTGAAGATGAATTTGTCCTGATTGACCTTGTCTTTGTTCTTTTTCAAAGCTTCCATGGCCTGCTTCAAACCACAGTTCAGAGTCTTGTCGTTCTGAATGGCTTCAGGGAATTTCTTTTCATCACAATTGGCAGTGGCATTGCGGGAATTCAGCAGACGGTTGGTGCTGTCGATCTTTTCAGTCATCGCTGAAGCCATGGCATCAGCTTCCGCCACTTCGGTCCCTTTGCTTGGAGTTACCAGTGACTGGGGTTTGGATCCCAAGCCGAACAGATTCAGGAACCAGTCGATCAGGTTGAAGCTTCCGGTTTTGTAGGCTGGAACATCGCTGGTTAAAGTACAGTTGGTGGTGCCATCACCGCTGGAGCAGGTCGCAGAGTCAGAGCCCAAATCAGATTTCTGCACAACCAGGCTTGAGGATTTGGCCAGGGCCTGCAAGTCGGCGTTGTCGGAAGTGTCTTCGGTGCCGCTGATATCGGTGACTTGATAAAGAGAGTTTTGATCCACGTCTTTGAGGAAGCCGCTGTTGCCTTCGTACTGAGGGGTGATAAAGCGTGTGCCCTCTTTGACGGCCTGAAGTTTCACCGAAGAATTCTTTGGCAAAGCCCCGATAGGCATGACCGCCTCGGTGGATGCATAACTGACTGCTTGTAACAGAAATATTGAAGCGCCAACAATGAACGGTCTCATAGTCTTAATTTAAATGAAAAAGACTCTGAATTTAAGGCCAGTTTCTGTCAAATGGCGGGGAAGGTCCTGTTCCGGGAAAGTCTGAGGGGCACTGGACCCCTCAGATGTAAAGAGCGTTGCTTAGAACAGGTATTCCGCACCCACAGAGCCAGAGAAGCCCTCTGAATAGAAGCTGTAGGTTTCTTCATAGCGGTGGTCTGCCAGATTGTTCAGGCGGGTGAAGACATTGATGTTGTTATTCCACTGATAGGAATAAGCAGCATTGGCAGTCACATAACCCGGAATAGAAGTGGAGGCATAGGCCGTCATGGAGATCGGTGCGCCGTTATCCATGCGTTCGCCAGCACCCACCAGTTCCAAAGCAGCGGTGTGTTTGTCGTGGTTTTGGATGTATTTCAGGCTGCCATTGACAAGTGGACGACGAAGCAACCACGTGCCGGTGTCGACGTTACGTGGTTCTTGATAACCGTAAGTCGCGATGAATGTACCACCAGTCCAGGGGCGGATAGTGTAGCTGATATCCACACCGCGGGTTTCGGTTTTGGAAACGTTTTCGTACTTAATGCTTGGGAAGGAACCGGAAATCTGGATCAGATCCGTGAAATCAGAACGGAAGAACGTGATAGAGGCGCTTTGGCTTTCCGAGATCTCAAATTCCTGCATCAAGCTGTACTGAACCGCACGCTCGGCTTTCAGATCAGGATTTCCATAAGATGAATACAGCTGGAACAGGGAAGGAATCTTGTATCCGGACGCGACTTCCAGTTTGGTGTGCTCAAACAACGTCAGACCAATTTGGTAAGTACTGACCGCGTCCTGATCGGCCCAGTTTTCCACGCGACCGCCAACGGCCAAAGAAAAGCCCGGATGGAATTCATAGTCAGCCTTGGCAAAAACACCACGCTGCTCAGAGAACGTGTTCACGGACTCAACGCCCTTGTCGCGGTAAGTGAAATCTTCATACAGATAGCTTAGACCTGCGGCCACGCTGATCTTTTCAGACTTGTACGGAGTCAGATCCAGACGGGCTGTGCGAAGATTCGCGCCATATTTCTGGTCAGTGCCGGTTGGGTTCTGCACCGGAACAACGGGCCACTCATAAGTGCGCAAGCTGTTTTGCATGCTCAAAGCCAGGCGTGGTTCGAACGGAAGTTCGTTGAACTTCATGTAAGTGGAACCGCCAATCTGACGGGTGAACATTTCAAGGTCCTCGGTGTCCATCACCTGATTGGTGGTGCGATCCGTGGTAGGAGACGTGTTGAAGTCCTGCAGGAACAGGGCTTTCAGATTTCCATCAACAGCGCCCTTCCATACATAGGCACCTTCGGCGTTCCAGTTGTTGCGGGAATAAGTTTCGGTGGAATCAAGCACTGGGGATTCCGCGTCTCTCCATGCGCCATGACCACGCACTACCAGGGCGTTGTTGTCATTCAAAGCTTCTGTGTGACCGACAGTCACGTCACGGAAGTTCTGAGTGCCCAGCTGACCTTGCAGGGAGCTTTGGCTTTTGATTTCCTGAGGAATGGTGTCGATTTTGATAACGCCAGACAAAGCCTGACCGCCGTAAAGCACTGTCTGGCCACCTTTGATGATTTCAATGCGGCGAACGGATTTGATATCCAAAGAATTCAGATTGAAGGTTCTTTGTACTGTGGATGCATCATAGAACGGAACGCCGTCAACGATGATCATCACGTGTCCAGAATCACCGCCACGAATGAAGATGGAGTTTGGCTGGAATGGGGTGCTGACGACGGTGATGTTGGCCTGGCTTGAAAGCAGGCTGGTGATATTCGGAGCGCGGGAATCCTTGATGGTTTTTTCGTCGATGACAACTTTGTTGGAGGTGTTAAAGACAACATCCTCAACAACGGTTTCAAAACTGGGAACGGCTTCTTGAGCGTGAGCGGCCAAACCCAGGAACAGGCTGGCGATCAGAACTGAATATTTCACTGATAAATCCTTTTAACCGGTGCAAGATTTAATTTACTTCCAACTTAAATCTATAGGTGTAACGGATCCTAACAGCAACAGATTCTTCGCCTTTGAAAGCTGGTTGAAATTCGAACTTTTTCAGGGCTTCCACTGCCGATTCATTCAAGCCATGACCCGGTCCGCTCAGAACCTGCACGTGACGGACTTTGCCTTCGCGATCAATCAGAATTTCCAGAATGACGGGCCCGTCCACGGCGGCTTTCTTGGCTTCTTCCGGATACTGGGCTTTGAATTCCCGTTTTACTTTGGGCAAACGGGTGATTTCGCTGAAACCCACCGGGGCGGTGGAATCCCCGCCGCCACCATCAGTGCCGGTATTTGTGGTGTCGGTGGCTGTCGTGTTGTCTGTGTTAGTCGCGGCGACGGCGGTTGTTTCGCCGGTTTGGATTTTTGCAGACTCCGCCGGAACAGTCGGTGCAGGTTTGCTGACAGAAGCCGCAGGTCCCGGCGGCAGGCCTGAAACACCCGCGGGGCTAGTGACAGTCAGATCCACCACGGTTCCCAGATCCGGGGACATCGGCGAGGCACCCCACTGCAGGGCTGTGACCGCCAGCAGATGCAAAATAACTGATAATAGGATCCAAAGTTTAAGTTTCAAGCCCTTAGACCTTCTCATAATCCAATTTTAAGTCAATGCCCGGCAGGGCTATTGTGGGAAGGGCTTAGATGGTGTAGAGTAGTTCTTGTCGGGCTCTAAATCCGGCGTCTATGAGAAATTAATCCGTCATCTTATTCTTTTTTTAAGAACTCACATTGGCCCCATCGGGCTTGGACGGATTATTTATTATGCAAAACAATTTATTTCAGGTGACCGGAAGGTCCCTGTTCTATGAGCTTCCCCACGGGGCGAAGCTTCTGAATGACATTTCATTTACGTGGAATTTTCGTCGGTGCGCCCTGGTCGGTCCCAATGGCGTGGGAAAAACCACGCTGGCAAAAATTCTGGCCGGGGTTCTGGAACCCAAAAGCGGCGAGCTGCGCTGTTCGCAAGGGGTTGTGTATCTGGAGCAGGTCAGTGAACCGACGGATCAAACTGTCGGTGAATATTTGATGGGTCTGTGGGAAAGCCCGGTGGCTGACCCCGCCGTGTGGGGCTTGCTGCTTCAGGATATTCCGCTGGAACAAAACCTTAAATCCCTGAGCGGAGGCCAGTGGACTCGTGTGCGCATTGCCGAAGCCCTGGGCCGTGGTGGTGGTTTGCTGATCCTGGATGAGCCCACGAACAATCTGGATCGCGAGGCGCGCGAACTGGTGTACCGTTTTGTGCGCGAATATCCGGGCTGTTTGCTTCTGATCAGTCACGACCGTGAATTGTTGGAAGAAGTCGACGGTATCTGGGAGCTTTCCAGTCAGGGGCTTTCAAGTTATGGCGGCAGCTATTCCTTTTACGAAGCACAAAAAGAGCACGAGCGGGAATTGCTCGAAGAAAAGATCGACCGGGCACGACGCGAGAAAAAGAAGCTGGAGCGTGAACATCACGACAAGCTGCAATCTCAGGAAAAGCGCATGCGCGCAGGTGATGCCAAAGCCGCCAAGGGCGGGATTCCCCGGATTATTGTCGGAGGACTGAAGCGCCGGGCGCAGGAAACCCACGCCCGCATCAACGTGAATGAGGAAAAGCGTGTGGAAAAGTCGCAGGAAAACTTACGTGAACTGGTACAGGCCCAGAAGCTGGAAAGCCGGCTGGGACTGGATTTGGACGCCGCGGCCCTGCCGGAAGGAAAGCTTGTCTTTGAGCTGGATCACTTCAACATAAGCTATTCGTCAGAGGGTTCTTTCCTTTGGGAAGAACCCTTGACCTGCGCGATGCGCGGACCACGCCGATGGGCTTTGTACGGAAGAAACGGCGCCGGAAAAACCTCGCTGCTGGATGGCTTGCTCAGCCGTTCGCAGGCTGTGCGCACAGAAGGGGTCTGTCGCTTGGGTGAAGTGCCCGTGCAGGTGCTGGATCAAAAGTATTCCCTGCTGAATGCGGATCATTCGGTGCTTGAAAATGTGATGGAAAAATCAAGGTTTGATCTGATTGAGACTCGCAACCGTCTGGCTCAGTTTCAGTTCTTTGGTGATATGGTTCAGCGTAAGACCCGGGATTTGAGCGGAGGCGAAAAGCTGAAGGCCTCTTTGGCGAAAATCCTTCTGTCTCAGCCGGTGCCGCAGTTGCTGATTTTGGATGAACCGACCAACAATCTGGATCTGGCCAGTCTGAAGGTTCTGGAGTCAGCCTTGGGGGAATATGCCGGGGCGTTGCTGGTGGTATCCCACGATGAAGTATTCCTGCAAAACATCGGAGTCGAGGCGGTTTTGGAGATCCGATAGGGCCCGCTAAAACGGGGCCCACCCTTTGCAATGTTCCAGCTTC
The DNA here is from genome assembly GCF_000317895.1 of Bdellovibrio bacteriovorus str. Tiberius. Classification (NCBI taxonomy): domain Bacteria; kingdom Pseudomonadati; phylum Bdellovibrionota; class Bdellovibrionia; order Bdellovibrionales; family Pseudobdellovibrionaceae; genus Bdellovibrio; species Bdellovibrio bacteriovorus. The sequence goes on along the minus strand of NC_019567.1, from coordinate 3,690,916 downwards.
GCTATGTTTGCTCGTTGGTTCACCGTTCTATCTTTTGTGTGTTTTGGCCTACTTAGCCTTTTTGTCGTTCAGATGACAAGAAGGCCGCTCTGTATTGAATCCAAGGTTGTCGAAAGAATCGACAGACTGGGTCCTCAGTCGACGGACACCATCTATCGTTGTGCTGTGAACCGGGAAACCGCTTACAGCACCTATTTTGGGGAGCAAAGCCGGGACCTGACTTATCGTATTCAAAAGACCGAACGTCTGTTGGAAAGTTTTGAGCCTTTCCGTCGTAAGGTGCAGCTGACGATCTTCCCGGATCGTCCGTACTTGTACCGTGTTCAAGGACAGCACATCTTTATTGGACAGAAGATGCTGGAAGCTCCGGGGCATCTGGAAAAGGCGCTGGCAAAAGTCTGGTATCATGAACGCAATGATTCTTTATTTGTGCAGCAGGATCTGATGGAGGAAGTCTTCACCGATTTCCTGGTGTATCTGGATCTGGGCGATCTGGATATCGGTGATCCGGACACGCGTCTAAAAACTGCGCTTCGCAAAGTGAAGTGGCCGTTTGTTCTGAAGTCGGTGGCGGCTTATTGTGATTCACCGTGGAAGCAGTCTGAACACTTTGCTCTTTGTCAGAACAAGGCTGAAGCTGCTCATGAACTGAATCAGCAGGTGGTCGAGATGAGTCTGCGCCCGCTGCTTGTCACCAGCTGGGTGAATGCTTACCGTCAGCTGACGATGAAAGAGCGTTTCGAATTCACGCAGAATCTGCCGCAACTGCTGCGAGCCGATCATTCCGAGCCTTTGCCGATCGTGGGCAGTGCCGAGGCCATGATGTCCGATACGGCTTTGATGAAAGCGGCGGAAGCCATCAAGAACGTGAATTTGTTTGTATCAAAGACCAATGCCATCAAGGATTCTGAAACTCATCGTCTGTTTCTGGCGAATTTCACCAATGAGCTTCGCATGAACGGGTTCCATGATGCCTTTGCCGAAGCGTCCTTTGATGTTTTGTATGTGGCGCAGGAAGAACTGACTGAAAAATCCAAAGTGCTGCAGCAGTTTATGAAAATTGCCAAAGCCCAGCCAAAACTTCAGATGGCTGTGCGTGATGGTGCTAACTTGTGGATGTTACCATCCCGTTATCCGGTGCCGGTGAAGTCTTTTGGTCAGATCAAGTCGGTTCGCACCGTTGTGGAAAAGTGCGGTGGTTACAACTTCAGCTATGTCATGGACTATGCGGAAGAGACCGAAAAGCTGCTGGTCGTGGATCATTGTGACGCCAAAAAAGAAATTCAGTATTCCCGCTATCTGTCGGAAGGTGCTGAAGGCTTTGGTGCGCAGAACAAGGGAACCGCATTTGTGCAGTTCCATCTGCCATCTTTGTTGATGAAGAAGGCCGAGCTTGAGCAGGTTTCAAATGTCTTTGAATTCATTCAGAAGCGCGATGTGGAAAGCCCGTCGTTCAAGAGTCTGGGCTGGCGCGAGGTTCACTGGAGTGAGCAGGCCAATGCTTATCAGCCAAAGGCCTATGTCGATGCTATTGAGTGGTTCCGCGTTCCGAACTAAGGGTTGTCCAGGCTTGGCAGCTCTTCCTTGAAGGCCGAGATGTCTTTTTGCAGTTTGTCCCGGTTGTTTTCCAGACTGCTTAAATCACTTTGCAAAGAAAAGACCTCTGATTTTTTGCTGCTGATATGTGTATCCAGCACCGAAATCTGAGAATTGAAGTGAGTCACCAGCTGGCTTTGCTGGTTGAGCATGGCAGAGGACTTGCTGGATTCAAGGCCGCTTTTTTCAGCTTCCATGGCGCTAAGCCTGCTGCGTGCAAAACTCAGGTTGTTGCGTTTGTGCAGAATATCCATATCAAGACTGCGGACTTCTGAAGATTTGCTGTCGATCAGAGTCTGCACGTATTTTTTGCGACCTTTGCGGTATTCCGTCAGGAAGACGGGTTCAAGTTCTTTTGGACAGACGTTCTGATATTTTTTGCCCGAGGTGCCCGCCACAAATCCGTTGGATTTGGCACAGTAATCCACGGTGCCTTTGCGGTGTTCAGCAACCAAAACATTGATCTGTGGCCCTTCGCAGATATCGCGAGAGAAGAAGTCACCGCTTTTACCGATGATGTAGGCGTTGGTGTTCGTGCAGTACTTTTCAACGCCGCTTTTGAAGCCCTTGTCCAGCTGGGATTCCTGGATGTCGGCCTCGACCTTGCGGCATTCGTTCACCACGGGGTCGGCATTCAGCCATTGGCCGCGCATGGCTACTTTTTGTCCGTGTTCAAACCAGTTGATAGATTCGCAGTCTTTCTTTTTGAAGTAGCTTGCACAACCCGCCAATTGAAATGCCATTGCCGTCAATACCAATACACGCAACATCGTCATTACCCCACAAGCTGTTTCAGCTCGTTTTCAAAATTCTGCTGGTCTTCCATGGCTTGCAGCATGGTGGATTCCAGCTCTTCAATGGCCCCGCTGAGTTCATGCAGCTCTTTGGCAAGGCCTGCGGCTTTGTCTCCGGCCGCGGTCATCAGATTTTCATTTAAAGCGTCTCTCTTTTTCGTGAGATCGGCAATCTTCTTGTCACAGTCTTCAATCAGTTTTTGGGCCTTTTTGATCTGGGTCTCTAGCTTCTTTCGTTCTTCCTTATAGTTGAATTTCGGAGCTTCAGCGGCTTTTTCGGAACTGACTTTTTGCGTTGTTGCGCCTTCAGTTAGGTCACGTTCTGCCAGAAAGCCTTTTTGCAGACTCCAGACGTATTCATCATAGGTGCCGGGATACAAAGTCAGCTTCCCGTGGTTCACCTCTAAGATTTTGTTGGCCACGCGGCCGATAAAACCACGATCGTGGCTGACCGTGATGATGGTGCCTTCGTATTTTTCCAAAGCCGTGGTCAACGCTTCGACCGTGTCAAAATCAAGGTGATTCGTGGGCTCATCCAGCAATAGCAACGGCGATTTCTGCAAAAGAATCTGTCCCAAAGCCACGCGGGACTTTTCGCCACCGGAAAGGACTTTCACTTTCTTGTGAACATTGTCACCCGAGAACAGCAAACTGCCGGCGATGTTCAGCACATCCTGTTGGGTCACTTCTTTGTGGGCGGCAGAAGCCATGGCTTCCAAAACCGAATGGTCAGGGTTTAAAGATTCCGGAGTGTGCTGTGCAAAATAGGACAGGCTGACCTGATGACCCCATTTGATGTCTCCACGAACCAGCGGAATCTGCTCGCCAAGGGACTTCAGCAAAGTGGACTTGCCAGCTCCGTTCAGTCCGACGATGCCCAGATGATTGCCGCGCTCAAGGCGCAGGGTTACATCTTTCAGGATCACCTTGTCGCCATAGCCACATTCCACATTTTCCACTTCCAGAATCATTTTCCCGGTCGGGGAGGCCGGTGGAATATAAATGTGCGAATGAGTAGGTGCGGCTTTGACCTCGATGACTTCCATTTTTTCCAGGGCCTTCAGGCGGCTTTGCGCCTGGCGGGCTTTGGTGGCTTTGGCTCCGAAACGGGTGACAAAGTCCATGATGGATTTCTTTTTGGCTTGCTGGCTTAGAACCTGCTTTTGCAGAATTTCAGCAAGCATTTGCTTTTGTTCGAAGTAGTCATCAAGACTTCCGGGGAACTTCACGATGTCGCCGGATTCGACTTCCAGAATATGATCCGTCACCCGGCGCAGGAATTCGCGGTCGTGCGAAATCAGCAGGAACGCACCTTTGTATTCCTGCAGGAAGCTTTCCAGCACCAGCAGGGTTTCCAGATCCAGGAAGTTCGTCGGTTCATCCAGCAACAGCAGGTTCGGCTCTTGACCGATCAGGTACAAAAGCTTCACGCGCATGCGGTACCCACCGCTAAGCTGTTTCAGATGAGATTGGAAGTGACCTTCTGTCAATCCCAGCTTCAGACCGAACTGTTTCAGCTCCCACAGGGGCTTGATGCAGTTCTTTTCCAGATATTCTTCGACCTTTTGATCGACATCCCAGTCGGATTCCTGTTCCAGATAACCCAGACGCAGTTGCTGGGATTTGGTCACGATCCCTTCATCAAGATGTTCCTGATCGACCAGAATTTTAAACAGAGTGGATTTTCCGGCACCATTGGGACCGATAACGCCGACGTGTTCACCTTCGTTGATCGCGAAAGTGGCATCGTCAAAGAGAACTTTGGCGCCAAAGGCCTTGTGGCCGGATTGCAGTTGCAGAAGAGTGATAGCCATACGGCCTAAACTGAAGGAATTTCGTCGCGGGGTCAAGAGCGGGAAGGCCATTTGGCGGGCTTCCCGAGCTTTTATTGGCTTACTTGTTGTTCTTGCGGTCTTCTTTGCGCTTTTCAGTGACTTTGTTTTTTGCGTTTACAAAAACCACTGTCGGCTCATGTTTCTTGGCTTCATCCAGGCTCAGACCACAGTAAGAACAGATGATCACCAGATCCCCTTTTTGCACGTGACGGGCGGCAGCCCCGTTCAGGCAGATTTCGCCTTTTTTACCCTTGATCACGTAGGTGGAAAAACGAGCCCCATTGTTGCAGTTGTAAATATCCACACGTTCGTTCAGCAGCAAACCAGAGGCTTTGATCAGATCCGGACAGATGCTGACGGAGCCTTCATAGTTCAAATCTGCTCCGGTAACGGTGGCGCGGTGAATTTTGGTTCTAAGCAATGAAATATTCATAAATAAATCCTTAAGCGTTGTGTTGCAGAGCGATCAGCATGCCTTTAAGAACAAGGTCCGGCACGATTTCGTCGAATACTTTTTCTTTTTCAAACAAATAGGAAAAGCCACCGGTGCCAATCACCATCGGACGTTCCCCTTGGAAACATTCTTTGGTGATTCTTTCGGTCAGTTCCTTGATGGTGCCCAGATGGCCATAGTACAGACCGGACTGGATACTTTCGATGGTCGCGCGGCCCAGAGCTTCATGCATGGACACGATTTCCACAGATGGCAGCTTGGCCGTTTTGCTTTCCAAAGCCTCCATGCACAGGCGCATACCGGCGACAATACTGCCACCCAGATAGTCCTTGTCCTTGCTGACTGCGCAGAAGGTGGTTGCGGTTCCCAGATCCACCAGAATCAGGTTTTTCCCAGGATACAGGTGAGTTGCCGCAATGGAATTGGCGATACGATCCGCACCGACTTCCAGTGGGTTTCTGTACTTGATCTTAAGACCGGTTTTAACCCCGGCCTGCAGGATGAACGGATTGATATCGAAATACTTCATGCAGGCGCCGCGCAGGGAATAGATCACTTCCGGCACAACACTGCAGATGGCGATTTGTTTTACCTTGGTCGGGTCAAAACCGTTTTCACGGATTGCCGTACGCAGGAAAATTCCGGTTTCATCTGACGAAGCTCCGCTTTTGGAACTGCGACGGAAGGAAAGAACCATCTTGTCCTTGTCAAAAAGTCCAGCGTAAATCTGGGTGTTACCCACATCAAGACATAAAATCATACAGTATCCTTTGGCAGAACCACACGAATCAGTTCACTGGTCAGTTGATCCAGATTTTCACAGGCAACAAAGCCTTCGTGATTGAACAGGGTGAATTTGTGGGTGCGGTTGACGATATCAATTTCGCTTAAATCATTGTGAACGACGAAGTCGGCGTGGGAATTGGCAAAAAGCTTTTCCACTGCGTGTGTGCGTTGTTCAGGACTGGCGTGACTGGTCAGTTTGAACGCAATCACTTTCAAGTCCTTGTTTTTGGAATATTCCTTCAGACGGTCCACAATCTTGTGGTTGCGCTTTAGGTGAATGCTCATCTTGTCGGATTCCGAGCTGACTTTTTTCACCTCAAACGGGCGGAAAGACTGTCCATCCACTTCCAGATGATCAATGGAATAATCACTGACGGCCGCAGCGTGAATCACGTGGGTGAAGTTTTCGGTGGAAAGATAGTGTTTCATTTTTTCATCCAAAGTCGCGAAGCTGACGAACAGATCACGGCGGGTGACGTGTTCAGACTTGGGTGAAGCATGGGCTTGCAGCAAGGTCACATCAAAGCCCATTTGGGTCATGTATTCCGCCAGCGCGATGCCGGTGCGGCCCGAGCTAAGATTGCTGATTACGCGAACCGTGTCGATGGGTTCTTGCGTGCCCCCGGCAGTGATCAGGATTTTCACTTTGGAAAGGGCAGAGGACTTTGGCGCCACAGAAACCGCCGCGGTATCCTGCGCTGGCTTGTGAAGTGCTTCCAAAGTCATTTTCAGAATCAGATCCGGTTCCAGCAGTTTGCCCCAGCCTTCTTCGCCACAGGCCAGAATGCCGGAAGCGGTGTCCAGGATTTGCACGCCCATTTCTTTAAGAGCGGTCAGGGACTTTTGTGTCACCGGGTGCAGATACATACTGGTGTTCATGGCCGGAGCCACCAGGAATGGCTTTTTAAAGTCGTGAGCCAGGAACAAAGTCTGCAGCAAATCATCACCCACGCCTTGAGCAGCCTTGTTTATGAAGTTCGCCGTGGCAGGGGCGACCAAAATCACATCCGCCCAGCGCATCAGGTGGATATGATCCATGACGTTGCCGGTGGCATACATGTCACTGATGACGGGTTTTCCAGTCAGGCCTTCCAGGGTGGCGTTGCCGACAAATTTCAAAGCCGACGGGGAGGCCACAACCTGAACGTCACAGTTATTCTGCACCAGACGGGAAACCACATGACAGGCTTTGTAACAGGCAATAGAGCCTGTCATCATGAAAAGAACTTTAGATTTGGACATTGTCGATCAACCTCACTTCACCGAGTTTGGCGGCGACGAAGCGGCGGTTTCCCACATCCGTCACATAATCCACGATAAATCCTTGAGCTGACAAAGAAGCCGCAGCTTCCGCAGCGGTTTTGCTTTTCGTAATGGCTTTAAAGATGGCCGGGGCTTTCTCGCGTTCTTCCGGGCTTAGACGCAGATTGCGCGAGCTTTTTGCCAGACCGTCTTCTTCACGCACAGTGGGAACCGGAACGACTTCCAGATCCATAAAGAAGCTTTCCACCATGCCTTGAATCAGGGTCAATTGCTGGAAGTCCTTTTCGCCGAAGTACGCCTTGGTCGGGCGAACCACATTGAAAAGTTTCATCACCACCGACAGCACACCATCAAAGTGACCCGGGCGGTGCGCGCCATCCAGCAAATTGGAATAGTCGTTTTCAGAAACTTTATAGCGATAATTATCCGGGTACATTTCCGGATAGCGCGGGAAAAAGATCGCGTCGACGTTGTTTCGTTCGGCCATCGCCAGATCCTGATCCCAGGTCTGGGGATATTTTTCCAGATCTTTTGGGTCATTAAACTGCGTGGGGTTCACGAAGATGGAAAGCACCACAAGGTCGTTGTTCTTGCGGGCTTGCTTGATCAGTTCCTCGTGCCCGGTGTGCAAAGCGCCCATGGTGGGAACAAAACCCACTGTGCCGGATTGCTTGCGGCGCCAGGCTTGAAATTCAGCAGGAGAGCGCAGGACTTGTGTCATGAATAGCTCTCTTTCTCGGACGGGAAGATTTCGCTGCTGACTTCCTGATGGTACTGGTTCAATGCGCCTTTGATGGTGTTAAAGCCATCAAGGTACGTTTTCACGAATTTCGGTTTGAATCCCTGATTCATGCCCAGCATGTCTTGTAAAACAAGCACCTGTCCGTCGCAATCCACGCCCGCACCGATCCCGATAGTCGGAATCTCAAGCGCCGCCGTGATTTCTTTGGCCAGTTTTGAAGGAACACATTCAAGCACGACGGAAAAAGCCCCGGCGTCCTGCAATTGCAAAGCGGCTTCCAGAATTTTTTTCTGCGCTTTTTCATCACGGCCCTGAACTTTGAACCCACCCAGTTGATTGACTGATTGCGGAGTCAGGCCCAAATGCCCCATCACCGGCACGCCGGAATCCACCAGATGGCGAACCAGTTTCAGATTTCCGGCAGCGCCTTCCAGCTTCACAGCGTGAGCACCGGCTTTCATCACTTTTTCAACAGCCGTCATGTTGGCGGTCAGGCCTTTGCGGTAGCTCATGAACGGCAGATCGGCGATCACGAACTTATCACTCGCGCCGCGAACGACAGCTGCTGTGTGGTGAGCCATAACCCCGGCAGACACATCCAACGTGGTGGAATGCCCCAGCATCACCATTGCCAAAGAGTCGCCGACCAGAATGCAGTCGATATCACTGTCGGCCACAATGCGGGCGAAGGAATAGTCATAGCAGGTGATCATTGAGATCTTTTGCTTTTTGCTTTTCTTGTCGTGGAAATCGAGGATGGTTTTCATGGGGCCCTCACTTTCGCGGATACTCAGGCCAAAGGGTTTCTAGAAAGGCTTTGTACACAGCCTGATAAGGATCATCGTTCAAAGCCTGCAGATTCTTTTCGACAGTGGCGGCATCTTTACGCGCCAGCGGTCCGGTGAAGGCATCTTCAGGGTTCGCCAAAGTGTTCTGGATCACTCTTTCAATATAGGGCTTGGCAGCACTTTGCGGTATTTTCATCTCGGCAAAGCCTTCGAGCATCTTGGCAAGCAACAGAGTCGTGAAGTTTCCGCCCAGCACACACAAGGCGTGATAGCGGGCTTTTTCAAAGGCGAAGATGTTGGAATAGGAATTGGAAAGCCCCGGCAGGGCATCAATCAGGGAATCGCATCCGGTCAGCGCAAAATGAATCTGCTGATAGGTCGCCAGATCATACAGGTCCGGACCAAAGGTCATCAGCGGATGCGCTGCAATCATTCCTTTGAAGTACAAAGCGCCTGAGAAATGCACGAGCGTTTTGTCTTCATGTTGTGCCAGATGCTCTTGATAGAAGGCCTGCAAAGAACTGTCACTGATCGCCAGCAGGATGTGCGAGCACGAAGAAACTTTGCCGGCCAAAGCAGAGATGTCCTCGCTGCGATCCCAGGTCTGGTATTTTAAATTGAGTAAATGGAAATAGTGGGCAACATGTCGGGCGACACGGCCAGAGCCAATAATAAGAAATGTAGGTACAGTCTTTGTCGCATTCATATGTGGGTACCTGTCCTTTGCGGGATCAAGTCCTCTGTAATGTTCGCAACCTAACATAATTCTATCAGATTTCAACGATTCTTGCCAATATGCGTAATTGCGGCCGTGGGCGCTGGACTTAGCTCTTAAACTAAGTAAAGTTCCGCTCATGAAATACTTGTACTGGGTCAGCG